>NZ_JBFTRV010000007.1:0-309074 GCF_056399665.1 Massilia sp. 01N410
ACCTCGGCTGCATGCTCGACTCCCGCAGCGTGCGCCGCTCGGCGCGCGAGATCGGCGTGGCCAGTGCGACCAGCTTTCGATGGCGCCACCGTTTCCTGGCCTTGAGCAAGGATGACCGCCCGCAGCGGCTGAGCGACATCGCCGAAGCCGATGAGATGTATGTGCTCGAATCGCACAAGGGGTCCAGACATCTCGATCGTCCGCCACGAAAGCGCGGCGGCAAGGCGACAAAGCGCGGGATCTCTAGTGAACAAGTGTGCATCCTGGTGGCGCGCGATCGCAGCGGCCAGACCATCGACGCCGTGACCGGCAAGGGCAGCGTGAGCAAGCGGCAACTGTTGCAACACCTGGGACCGCGCCTGGCGCGCGACGTGCTGCTGGTGACCGATAGCCATGCGGCCTACCCGGCATTCGCGCGGGAGGTCGGGATTTCGCATGAAGCCATCAACGCGAGCGCCGGCGAAAGAAAGCGCGGTGCGCTGCACATCCAGAACGTGAACGCCTATCACAGCCGGATGCGCGCCTGGCTGCTGCCTTTCCGCGGCGTCGCCAGCCGTTACCTGGACCACTACTTCGGCTGGCGCTGGGCGCTGGATGGGCAGCGTATTGCCAGCCCAGACGCCTTTTTGAGAGCGGCGCTGGGCAGATTCAACACTTAGCGCGAACAGCGCCTTGTTTTAAGCCGTCATTCCCGCGAAAGCGGGAATCCATGCTGAGGCACTGATCACGCGGCGTATGGATCCCCGCCTCCGCGGGGACGACGGGTTACCGGTATTCCCGATGAAAACGCGAACCCAGCCGCGTCAACACCTCATACCCGATCGTCCCCGCCTCACGCGCCACATCGTCGACCGTCTGTTGCGCACACAGCAGATCGACCTCGCAGCCGGGCGCAACGCGCGCTTCCGGAATCCCGGTCACATCCAGCGTGATGCTGTCCATCGACACGGTGCCTGCAATGGGAACGGACAGGCCATCGACGTAGGCGTGCCCGCGCCCCGACAGGAAGCGCAGCCAGCCGTCCGCGTAGCCGATCCCGATGGTGGCGATGCGGCGCGGGCCGTCGGCGACGTAGCGCGCGCCGTAGCCGACCGCGTCGCCGGCCTGCACCATGCGCGACTGCAGGATGCGGGCGCGCAGCCCGACTGCCTGGCGCAAGGGATTGTCCTTGCCCGGATGCGGGTTGATGCCGTACAGGGCCGCGCCCGGACGCGCCAGGTCGTGGTGGTAGTCCGGTCCCAGGAACACGGCCGAGGAATTCGCCAGGCTGCCCGGAATGCCCGGGAAGCGGGCGCGCAGGACGGCGAAGCGTTCGCGCTGGGCGCGGTTCATGGGATGTTCGGCGTCGTCGGCGCAGGCCAGGTGGCTCATCGCCAGCATCAGCTTGAACTCGTCCTTCCAGACCGGGTCGGCCAGCAGCCTGTCGACGTCCACCGGGGCCAACCCCATCCGCGACATGCCGGTATCGAACTGCAGCGCGGCCGGCAGGCGCTGCTGGTGCCTGCGGCAGGCGGCGCGCCAGTCGGCGATCTGGGCCGGATCGTTCAGCACCGGGATCAGGCCGTACCCGACGAATTCGGCGGTGGCGCCGGGCGGCGGTCCGTGCAGCACGTAGATCGTGCTGTCGGCCGGCACCAGCGGGCGCAGGCGCATGCCTTCCTCGAGGTGGGCGGTGAAGAACACGCGGCAGCCTTCGTCGGCCAGGGCCGGCGCCACCATGTCCATGCCGAGGCCGTAGGCATCGGCTTTCATCACGGCCGCGCAAGCGGCCTTGCCGACGGTCGCCTGCAGCAGGCGCCAGTTGGCGCGCACCGCTGCCAGGTCGACCGTCAGCACCGCCCCGGCACGGGCGGTATCTACGCTGGCGACCATCTCAGGCCTTCGCGAATTCGGTACGGGCGTCCGCCTGGCGCGAACCGGCGTAGCGGAAGATCGCCAGGTCGTCCGTATGGATGGCCGGGACCTTGCCGCTGACCAGGTCGGCGATCACGCTGGCCGAGCCGCAGGCCATGGTCCAGCCCAGGGTGCCGTGGCCGGTGTTCAGGAACAGGTTGCGCAGCGGGGTGGCGCCGACGATCGGGGTCGAATCCGGCGTCATCGGACGCAGGCCGGTCCAGAAGCTGGCCTTGGAGACGTCGCCGCCGCCCGGGAACAGGTCGCTCACGACCATCTCCAGGGTTTCGCGGCGGGCCGGGTTGAGCTGCCTGCTGTAGCCGGCGATTTCAGCCATGCCGCCCACGCGGATCCGGTTCTCAAAGCGAGTGATGGCGATCTTGTAGGTCTCGTCGAGGATGGTCGATACCGGCGCCTGGGCGGCGTCGGTGATCGGCACCGTGAGCGAGTAGCCCTTCAGCGGATACACCGGGACCCGGAAGAACTGCTTGAGCAGCAGGCGCGAATAGCTGCCCAGGGCGACGATGTAGCGGTCGGCGGTGAAGCTGCCTTTATCGGTGCGCACGGCGGTGATCTGGTCGCCCTGAGACTCGATCGCCCGGATGTCGACGCCGTATTCGAAGCGCACGCCGATCTCCGCGGCGAGGGCGGCCAGCCCGGTGGTGAACATCTGGCAGTCGCCGGTTTCGTCGTTCGGCAGGCGCAGGCCGCCGACCAGCTTGTCGCGTACCTTGTCCAGGGCCGGCTCGGCCTTCGACAGCTGCTCGCGGTCCAGCACCTCGAAGGGCACGCCGGCCTGGCGCAGCACGTCGATGTCCTTGGCGGCGCCGTCGAACTGGGCCTGGGTGCGGAACAGCTGCAGGGTCCCCTGCTGGCGGCCTTCGTAGTCGATGCCGATCTCGTTGCGCAGTGTGCGGATGCAGTCGCGGCTGTACTCGGCCAGGCGCACCATGCGCTCCTTGTTGACGGCATAGCGGTCGGCGTCGCAGTTCTTGTACATCTCCCACATCCACTGCAACTGGAACAGCGAGCCGTCCGGGCGGATCGCCAGCGGCGCGTGGCGCTGGAACAGCCACTTGAAGGCCTTCAGCGGAATGCCGGGCGCGGCCCAGGGCGAAGCGTAGCCGGGCGAGATCTGGCCGGCATTGGCGAAGCTGGTTTCCAGCGCCGCCCCCGGTTGTCGGTCGATCACGGTCACGTCGTGGCCGCTCTTCGCCAGATAATACGCAGTCGTGACGCCGACCACACCGCTTCCCAGCACGATTACTCGCATAGTGTTCTCAGAAAAAATTGATTTGGATGTTGCAGAAGATCTTGCTATCTTATATGTGATATAGCCATAATTGTTTCTATATTTAAATCCAGATTTGGTGAATCTTCATGCGCGTTCAGAAGGAGTCGAGCCGGGTCCTCGACAAGATCGACCTCCACATCCTTTCCATCCTGCAAAGCGACGGGCGGATCGTGATGAAGGACCTGGCCGAGCGGGTCGGGCTGTCGCTGACGCCCTGCATCGAACGCGTCAAGAAGATGGAGCGCGACGGCGTCATCGCCGGCTATTACGCGCGGGTCAATCCGCAGGCGATGGGCTTGCAGATCCTGGTGTTCGTCGAGATCACCCTGCTGCAGAAGTCGGAAAAAGCCTTCGAACGCTTCCGGCGGGCGATGCTGGGCATTCCGGAAGTGATGGAATGCCATCTGGTGTCGGGCGACTTCGATTACCTGATCAAGGCGCGGATTCCGGAGATGTCGGAGTACCGCCGGCTGCTGGGGGAGATCCTGCATCTGGCGGATTCGGCGCAGTCGAAGTCTTATGTGGTGATGGAGGAAGTGAAAGAAACCTTGGCGCTGTCGATTGGCGCCTGAGGTTCCGTGGTTTTTTGGAACACAAAATGATGAAACTGAGCAAGACTTAGCCTCGTACTGACACAGCGCTCCCGTTCCTCACTAAAATCATTTCCCAGGAGAATCATAACTTTTCAGGATGGGACATGAAATCGGTTCAGCAGGAAGTCGACGAGCGCAGCAACCTTACCGGCACCAATAAATTCGAGCTTTTGCTCTTCCGCCTCGGCGGCGACGAGAACGGTGCGCATAGCGAGCTGTTCGGCATCAATGTATTCAAGATCCGCGAGATCGTCGCGATGCCGGAGATCACCGCCATCGCCGGCGCGCCCAGGCACGTGCTCGGCGTGGTCAACCTGCGCGGCCAGATCATCCAGGTGCTGGACCTGCCGGGCATCGCCGGGGTCAAGCCGGTCACCGGCCTGAACATCATGCTGGTGACGGAATTCGCGCGCACCACCCAGGCCTTCGCCGTCGAGAGCGTGGAAGAGATCGTGCGCCTGGACTGGAGCCAGGTGATGTCGTCCGAGCACAGCGCCGGCAGCGGCATGGTGACCAGCATCGCCCGCCTCGAGCCGCAGGACGGCCAGCCGGCCCGCCTGGCCCAGGTGCTGGACGTCGAGACCATCCTGCGCGACCTGAACCCGCCGACCGACGACCGCCAGGTCCAGCAGGCGGTCGGCGACAAGATCGTCGTGAAGCCGGGCGCCGTGGTGCTGGCCGCCGACGATTCCGTGGTCGCGCGCGCCCTGATCGAGCAGGGCCTGGACGCGATGGGCCTGCCTTTCGTGATGACCAAGAGCGGCAAGGAGTGCTGGGAGCAGCTGAACGCGATCGCCGCCTCGGCCGAAGCGGAAGGCAAGAGCGTCTACGACAAGGTGGCCGCGGTGCTGACCGACCTCGAGATGCCGGAGATGGACGGCTTCACGCTGACCCGCCGCATCAAGAGCAGCCAGCGCTTCTCGAGCCTGCCGGTGGTGATCCACTCTTCGCTGTCGGGCACCACCAACGAGGAGCACGTGAAAAAGGTCGGCGCCGACGCCTACGTGGCGAAGTTTTCGGCCGAAGACCTGTCGCGGACCTTGCGCGCTATTCTGCGCCCCTGAGTTCCGGTATGATCCGGCAGTCGATTTGTTTCCGAACTGCCAAGTGATCACTACCAAGCCAGAAGCCGACGCACCCGCCTTGCTGGCCGCGCGCGTCCTCAATCTCGTCAACGGCGGCGTCATCGTGCTCGACGCCGGCCAGCGCATCGTGCTCTGGAACAGCTGGCTGACGCCGCGCTGCGGCCGCGCCGCCGCCCGCGTCATGGGACGCACGCTGTTCGAGGTCTTTCCCGAGCTGCGCGGCTCGAGGGTGGAGGCGGCGGTGCTGGCCGCGCTGGCCGACGATACCGCCACCGCGATCCCGCAGCTCGATAACCGCAGCCCCTTTCCCTTGCGCGCCGCGGGCAGTTTCGACGGCCCCTTGATCGAGCAGGCGGTATCGGTGTCGCCGTTCCGCGAGGAGGGCGAGACCTTCTGCCTGGTCGAGATCCGCGACGTCAGTGGGACCGTCGAGCGCGAGCGCCGCCTGCTCGACCACGCCGAATCGCTGCGCGCCCGTTCCTATGTCGACGGCCTGACCGGCATCGCCAACCGCCGTTATTTCGACGTCGCCCTCGACCGCGAGCTGCGGCGCGCCCAGCGCATCAAAGGCTCGCTGTCCCTGCTGCTGACCGACATCGATTCCTTCAAGGCCTACAACGACCACTTCGGCCACCAGGCCGGCGATACCTGCCTGGCGGCGGTGGCGCAGGCGCTGGCGGCAAAGCTGAAGCGTCCGGCCGACGTCGCCGCGCGCTACGGCGGCGAGGAGTTCGCGGCCATCCTGCCGGACACCGATGCCGCCCAGGCGCGCCAGCTGGCCGAGAACATCCGCGCATACGTCGCCTCGCTGAACCTCCAGCATGCACCCGGCGCCGTGCGTCCCTATGTCACGCTCAGCATCGGCGTGGCCAGCATGGAGCAGGGGCGACTGGACGATGCGAAGGCGCTGATCGAGGCCGCCGACAAGGCCCTGTACGCGGCCAAGCGCGGCGGCCGCGACCGCGTGGTGCTCGACGGCGAAGCTTGACGCACATACGGGTGTGACGGCGGTTTCGTATTGACGCCGCGGCGCCGGCGCGTATTGATGCAAGAAATTCATGCCGGTTTGCGGGCCATCGCCCTAGCCAGCGTGGCGGTTTTGGCGCATATTACTGGGTTTGTATCCCGGCTTTGCTGCAGATGCGCTGTCATTACAGGACGATGACGGCAGATTGCTGGCAGTAGGCCCTTGCCCGGAGTATTCCATGCTGCTTGGTCTTGTCCGCGTCGCGCTTCGACGGCCTTATACCTTCGTCGTGCTGGCGCTCACCCTGCTCATCATCGGCCCGCTGGCCGCGGTGCGCACGCCCACCGACATCTTCCCCGACATCAAGATGCCGGTGATCGCGGTGGCCTGGCAGTACACCGGCCTGCCGCCCGACCAGATGGCGGGGCGGGTATCGACCCTGTTCCAGCGCTCGTTGACGACCACCGTCAACGACATCGAGCACATCGAGGCGAATACCTATTCCGGCATCAGCGTCGTCAAGATCTTCTTCCAGCCCGGCGTCGACATCGCGGTCGCCAACGCCCAGGTGACGGCGATCTCGCAGTCGGCCTCGCGCCAGATGCCGGCCGGGATCACGCCGCCGCTGATCCTCAACTACAACGCGGCCACGGTGCCGATCCTGCAGCTGGCGCTGTCCGGCAAGGGGCTGTCGGAGCAGCAGCTGTTCGACCTCGGCCTGAACACGATCCGCACCCCGCTGGTGACGGTGCCGGGCGCCGCGATCCCGCTGCCCTACGGCGGCAAGCAGCGCCAGGTACAGGTGGACGTCAAGCCCGAAGCGCTGCAGGCGCGCGGCCTGTCGGCCCAGGACATCGCCAACGCGCTGGCGGCGCAGAACGTGCTGACGCCGGTCGGCAGCCAGAAGATCGACGCGCTCGAATACACGATCCAGCTGAACAACGCGCCGTCGGCGATCGAGGACCTGGCGCGCCTGCCGGTGAAGGTCGTGTACGGCGCCGGGATGCCGGCCGCCACCATCTACCTGGGCGACGTCGCCGACGTCCACGACGGCAATGCGCCGCAGACGAATATCGTGCACGTCGACGGCGGCCGCTCGGTGCTGATGTCGATCCTGAAAAACGGCTCCGCCTCCACCCTGGCCATCGTCGACGGCGTGCGCGCCAAGCTGGACCAGCTCAAGGCCAGCCTGCCGGACGCCCTCAAGGTGGTGCCGATCAACGACCAGTCGGTGTTCGTGCGCGCCGCGATCAAGGGCGTGGCGCTCGAAGGCGCGATTGCCGCCGCCCTCACCAGCATCATGATCCTGCTGTTCCTGGGCAGCTGGCGCTCGACCGTGATCATCGCGGTCTCGATCCCGCTGTCGATCCTGGGTTCCATCATCGCCCTGGCGGCGACCGGCGAAACGCTCAACCTGATGACGCTCGGCGGGCTGGCGCTGGCGGTCGGCATCCTGGTCGACGACGCCACCGTCACCATCGAGAACATCAACTGGCACCTGGAGCAGGGCAAGGCGGTCGAACCGGCGATCATGGACGGCGCCCAGCAGATCGTGGCGCCGGCACTGGTGTCGCTGCTGTGCATCTGCATCGTGTTCATCCCGATGTTCTTCCTCGAAGGCGTGGCGCGCTTCCTGTTCGTGCCGATGGCGAAGGCGGTGATCTTCGCACTTGTGTGCTCCTTCATCCTGTCGCGCACCCTGGTGCCGACCATGGCCAACTGGCTGCTGCGCGCCCATGACCCACGCGAAGAGCACGCGCACAAGCCGACCAATGCCTTCCAACGGTTCCAGCGCGGCTTCGAGGCGCGCTTCGAAGGCCTGCGCCACCGCTACAAAGGCATCCTGCAGCACTCGATCCGGCATCGCCGGCCCTTCCTGATCGGCTTCATCGCCGTGGTGGCGCTGTCCTTCCTGCTGGTGCCTTTCCTGGGCAGTAACTTCTTCCCCGCCGTCGATTCCGGCCAGGTGCTGATCCATGCGCGCGCGCCGATCGGCACGCGGGTCGAGGAGACCGCCAAGCGCTTTGCGAAGATCGAAGAGGCGATCCGCAAGGTCATCCCGGCCAGGGAAATCGTGACGATGGTCGACAATATCGGCAAGCCCTCGTCGAGCATCAACCTCACCTACAACAACACCGGCACGATCGGCACCCAGGACGGCGACTTCCAGATCGCGCTGGGCGAGGACCATGCCCCGACCGCGGACTACGTGCGCAAGCTGCGCGAGGTGCTGCCGCGCGAATTCCCGGACACCACCTTCTCCTTCCCGCCGGCCGACATCGTCAGCCAGATCCTGAACTTCGGCTCGCCGGCGCCGATCGACGTGCAGGTGCGCGGCCGTAACCTGGACGCCGACTTCGGCTATGCCAACCAGCTGCTGAAGCGCATCCGCGCGATCCCCGGCGTGGCCGATGCCCGCATCCAGCAGTCGAACCGCTCGCCGATGTTCAATGTCGAAGTCGACCGCACTCAGGCCCAGCTGCTCGGCCTGACCACGCGCGACGTCACCAACAGTATGGTGATCAACCTGGCCGGCTCCAGCCAGGTATCGCCCACCTACTGGCTGAACCCGGCCACCGGCGTGACCTATCCGATCGTGATGCAGACGCCCGAGGTCGAGCTGGACTCGCTGTCCGCGCTGGCCAATCTCCCGGTCGGCAACGGCTCGAACGCGAATGCCGCCACCCTCGGCGGGATCGCGCGCTTCGAACGCGGCAACGGCAATGCGCTGGTGAGCCAGTACGACGTCGCGCCGATGGTGCAGATCCACGCCACTACCCAGGACCGCGACCTCGGCGCCGTCGCCGCCGACATCCGCAAGGTGCTCGAAGAAACCAGGGCCGATGTGCCGAAGGGCGCCACGGTCGAGATGCTGGGCCAGGTGCGCACCATGGAGCGCGCGTTCTCGGGTCTGCTGTTTGGTCTTCTGGGCGCAGTCGGCCTGATCTACCTGCTCATCGTCGTCAACTTCCAGTCCTGGCTCGACCCGGCGGTGATCGTCTCGGCGCTGCCGGCGGCGCTGGCCGGCATCGTGTGGATGCTGTTCGCCACCCATACCACCCTGTCGGTGCCCGCGCTGACGGGCGCCATCATGTGCATGGGCGTGGCCACCGCCAACAGCGTGCTGGTGATCAGCTTCGCGCGCGAGAGACTGGATGAATCGGGCGACGCCGCCGCGGCCGCGCTCGAAGCCGGCTTCGTGCGCTTTCGCCCGGTCCTGATGACCGCCCTGGCCATGGTGATCGGCATGCTGCCGATGGCCCTGGGACTGGGCGAGGGCGGCGAACAGAATGCGCCACTGGGCCGCGCCGTGATCGGCGGCCTGGTGTTCTCGACCATCGCCACCCTGGTCTTTGTCCCCGTCGTTTTCAGCCTGGTCCACGGCCGCGCGCAGCGCCGCGCGGCGGATTCCAGCCTGCCACCCCAATCCGGAGTTCCTGCCCATGCAAGCTAAATCTTCTTCCAGGCGGCCGCTGGTCGTCGGCACCCTCGCGCTGGCCGTCGCCGCCGCGGTGGTGATCGGCGGCCTCGCCACCCGTCACTCCCAGGCCGAGCAGCTCAAGGAGTCCGCCGCGGAGCAGTCGGTGCCGACCGTGAGCCTGGTGTCGATGAAGGACGTCGCCGGCAGTCCGATGGAGCTGCCGGCCCGCATCGAAGCCTGGTCGCGGGCGCCGATCTATGCCCGCGTGTCCGGCTACCTGGCGCACTGGAACGTCGACATCGGCGCGCCGGTCAAGGCCGGCCAGGTGCTGGCGACGATCGAGACCCCGGACCTCGACCAGGACCTGCGCCAGGCCCAGGCCCAGCTGGCGGTGGCGCGCAGCAACCTGGCGCTGGCCGAGAGCACGGCCAGGCGCTGGCAGTCGCTGGTGGCGCAGAACGCCGTCTCCAAACAGGAAGCCGACGAAAAGCAGGGCGACTTCATCTCCAAGCAGTCGAATGTGCAGGCGCTGCAGGCCAGCGTCGACCGCCAGCAGGCGCTCAAGCGCTACACCCGGCTGGTGGCGCCTTTCGACGGCATGGTCACGGCCCGCAATACCGACGTCGGCGCCCTGGTGAATGCCGGCGCCACCGCCAGCGCCGGCAGCGAGCTGTTCGTGGTGTCCGACCTGCACCGCCTGCGTGTGTACGTGCAGGTGCCGCAGCGCCAGCTGGCCGCGATCCACCCCGGCAGCATCGCGCGCGTGAGCGTGCCGGAACGTCCGGGCAGCAGCTACCAGGCCAGGGTGGAGTCGCTGGCCCAGGCCATCAATGCCGGCTCCGGCACCATGCTGGTCCAGCTTGCGGTCGAGAATCCGAAGGGAGAGCTGCTGCCGGGCGCCTTCGCCACCGTGCGCTTCGACCAGGCCGCAATGGCCGACGACGCAGTGGCGATTCCGCCGGGAGCGCTGATCATGGGCCGCCACGGCGCCCAGGTCGCGGTGCTGGATGCCGGCAACCGCGTACGCATCCGGAAGGTGACGATCGCGCGCGATTACGGCAATGTGATCCAGCTGGGCGATGGCGTGAGCAAGGCCGACCGCATCATCGACAGCCCGCCGGACGGGCTGGCGGATGGCGACCAGGTGAAGGTGGCCGCCGCGGCCCAGCCGCGCAAAGCGGGCTGACTCGGGAACCGCCGTGGGCACCCCGTGCCCACGTCAGGTTTGTCAGCGCCTGGTGACGCGCCAGACCACGTTACCCACGTCGTCCGCGATCAGCAGGGCACCGTCCGCATCCTGCGCCATGCCGACCGGCGCGCCGAACAGCTGCTTCTCGTCGGCCGAGTGGAAGCCGGTCACGATCGACTGGGCCGGTCCGCTGGGCATGCCGTTCGTGAAGGGCACGAAGATGACCTGGTAGCCGCTCAGCGGCGTGCGATCCCAGCTGCCATGCTCGGCGACGAAGGCGCCGCCCTTGTATTGCGGGAACATATTCCCCGTGTAGAACCACAGACCCAGCGCCGCGACGTGGGAACCCAGCGCATAGTCCGGCTTGATGGCTTTCGCGACCAGGTCCGGGCGCTGTGGCTGGACGCGGCGGTCCACGTGCTGGCCGTAGTAGCTGTAGGGCCAGCCATAGAAGCCCTTTTCCTGCACCGAGGTCAGGTAGTCCGGCACCAGGTCGGCACCGATTTCGTCGCGCTCGTTCGCGATGGCCCAGAGCTTGCCGGTCTGCGGCTCCCAGCCCAGGCCCGTCGGATTGCGGATGCCCGAAGCGTAGACGCGGCTGGCGCCGGTCGCGGCGTCGACTTCCAGCACGGCGGCGCGCCGGTATTCGACTTCCAGGCCGTTTTCCGTGATGTTGCTGTTGGAACCACTGCCGACGTAGAGGTGCTTGCCATCGGGGCTGGCCAGCAGCGCCTTGGTCCAGTGGTGATTGACGGTGCTGGGCAGGTCGCCGAGTTCGACGCCAGGGTCGGACATCTTCGTTTCGCCCGGGGTGTAGCGGTACTTCATGATGTTGCCGGTGTTGGCGACATACAGGGTGTCACCGACCAGCTGGATGCCGAAGGGCGAGTGCAGCTTTTCGATATAGACGTATTTGTCCCACTCGCCGCTGCCGCCGGGTTTCCTGCGCAGCAGGGTGATGCGGTTGCCGCCCTTGCCGCCCTTGCCGGATTTGTTCTTGACCTTGCCGGCAATAACCTGTTTCGGCGTGGTCACCGCCTCCTCGCCCGGACCGTTGGCTTCCACCACCAGCACGTCGTGGTTCGGCAGCACCAGCAGCTGGCGCGGGTGCAGCAGGCCGGAGGCGATCTTCTCGATTTGCAGGCCGGCGATAACTTGCGGCTTGGCATCGCCCTTCCAGCCGACGCCGTCGGGCACCTGCATCGGCGGCACCAGGAAGTCCTGGGGTTTGGGCATGGACGGATTGCCGCCCACCTGCTGGGAGATGTTCAGCTGGGCCTTCTCGCCGCAGGCGCTCAGCGCCAGCGTCATCACGGCCGCCATGCCCAGGCTCAGCCGCCGTGCGTGTTTATGCTTGTCCATGGCTGACCTCCTTGTAGACGACGTAGTCGGCGGCCAGCACGATCCGGCCAATCACCATCGCAAGCACCGTCAGCACGGACAGCCAGACGCCGGCCGGCATCGTGGCATAGGCGTCGCGGCTGTGCACGAAGGCATTGAACAGGGCGGCGACGATCGCGACCACCTGGAGCCAGAAATTGATGGCCAGGTTAGGCGTACGGATGCGGCGCTTGCCGAACCAGGTGCGGCCGAGATTGATGAGCTGGGGAATGATGGCGAACACCAGGCCGATGCTGATGAGCCAGGCCGCGGCTTTCACCCACAGCACGGTGTAGGTATTCGAATAAAGGATGTCGAAGATGAGCGCGCCCACGAAGAAACCGAAGGGTATCGGGTCGAGTACGTCGAATATCGCCGATGTGATGCTGAATCGGGATGTGTGTGTTTCCGTTTTCATGTTGATGCCTCTCTGTATGTGAACAAATGTGTTGTGAGACTAGCATGGATATGGAACAGCACGTCGCATGACTGGAGCACTGGCGGCGCAGCAAAATTTGCATGAGCTTCCTCGAAAAGCTTCGTTGTCGATGCAATCATGCGGGCATAAGCTGGACGCATCCCGACTCATCCGAAAGCGCCCATGTCCGCCGTCCTCAAAGAAGTTTCCGACACCCGCCAGCATTTCGTCATCAAGGCCTTCGACGCCCCGCTGGGGGCCGAGGTGCTCGGCCTCGACCTGTCCCGGCCCCTGTCGAACGAGGACTTCGCGCGCCTGCACCGCGCCCACCTCGAGCACCATGTGCTGGTGTTCCGCCACCAGCACATCACGCCCGGCCAGCAGGTGGCCTTCAGCCGCCGTTTCGGTCCGCTGCAGATCCACGTGCTGCGCCAGTTCCAGCTGCCGTCGGATCCCGAAGTCCTGATCGTCTCGAACATCCGCGAGAACGGCCAGCCGATCGGCCTTGGTGATGCCGGCCACATCTGGCATTCCGACCTGTCGTACAAGGAAAAGCCGAGCCTCGGCTCGATGCTGCACGCCCAGGAACTGCCGCTCGTGGGTGGCGATACCCTGTTCGCCAACCAGCACACGGCCTGGGAGCGGCTGCCCGGGCACCTGCAGCGCGCCGTCGCGGATCTGAAGGCCGAGCACAGCTACCTGAATCGCTATGCCGACCTGCAGAAGCGCAATCCCTGGCGCCCGAACCTGACCCAGGCCCAGATCGACGAGGTCAAGCCGGTTGTGCATCCGGTCGTGCGCACCCATCCCGAGACCGGCCGCAAGGCGCTGTTCGTCAGCGAGCATTTCACGACCCGCATCGTCGGCCTGCCGGACGACGAGAGCCGCGCGCTGCTGGACGAGCTGTTCGAGCGCAGCACCCGCCCCGAGCACATCTACCGCCACCAGTGGCAGCCGCAGGACATGGTGTTCTGGGATAACCGCTCGCTGATGCACCTGGCGGCCGGCTGCCCGGACCAGCAGCGCCGCAAGCTCTACCGCACCACCATCGAAGGCGACGTCCCGTTCTGAACCATCATAAAAAGACCACCATGCGCACCCGATTCCGCACCCCGTTTCGCTACGTATCGAAGATCGCCGCCGGCCTGACCCTGTCCGCGCTGGCCCTGTCCACCGTCCTCGCCACCCCGGCCCGCGCCGAGGGCCAGTTGCGCATCGCCCAGCAGTTCGGCCTCGTCTACCTGCTGCTGAACGTGGCGGAGGACCAGAAGCTGATCGAGAAGCACGCCAGGCTGCAGGGCGTGCCGGTCAAGGTCGAGTATGTCCAGCTGTCGGGCGGGAATGCCGTCAACGATGCCCTGCTGTCCGGCTCCATCGACGTGGCCGGCGCCGGCGTCGGCCCGCTGCTGACGATCTGGGACCGCACCGCCGGCCGCCAGAACGTGCGCGGCATCGCTTCGCTCGGCAACTTTCCCTACTACCTGGTCAGCACCAACCCGAAGGTGAAGACCATCGCCGACTTCAGCGACAAGGACCGCATCGCGCTGCCGGCAGTGTCGGTGTCGGTGCAGGCGCGGCTCCTGCAGATGGCGGCGGCGAAGCGCTGGGGCACGGCGGAGTTCGCGCGCCTGGACCGCCTGACGCAATCCCTGCCGCATCCGGACGCGGCGGCCGCGCTGATCGCCGGCCAGACGGAGCTGAACAGCCACTTCGGCAATCCACCTTTCCAGGAACAGGAACTGGCCGGCAATCCGAAGGCCCACATCGTCTTGAATTCCTATGAGGTGCTGGGCGGCCCGGCGTCGTCCACGGTGCTCTACGCAACCGAAAAATGGGTGAAGGAGAACCCCAAGACCTACCGCGCCTTCATCGATGCGCTGAACGAGGCGGCCCAGCTGATCACCGCCAACCGCGAGCTGGCCGCCGACGCCTACCTGCGCGTGACCAAGGCCAGGACCGACCGCGCTTTCCTCCTGAAGGTGATCGGCAATCCGCAGATCCAGTTCAAGGTGGCGCCGCAGAATACCCTGGGCCTGGCCCGGTTCCTGCACCAGGCCGGCGCGATCAGGAAGCAGCCGGCGTCGTGGCGCGACTACTTCTTCGAGCATCCGGCGCTGGCGTCGGGCAGCTGAAGGGGAGGGCGCAGCATGAACATCTATCCTTTCCAGGCGCCGGCGCCCCTGTTGCGGGCCCAGGACCTCAGCATCGACTACACGACCGGCGGCGCCCGGGTGCGCGCCACCCACGAGGTCTGCTTCGACGTCCACGAGGGCGACCGCTTCGTGCTGCTCGGGCCTTCCGGCTGCGGCAAGTCGACCCTGCTGAAGGCCGCCGCCGGCTTCGTCCGGCCGACGTCCGGCGGCCTGCTGCTGCGCGGCCGGCGCATCGTCGGGCCCGGGCGCGACCGTATCGTCGTGTTCCAGGAATTCGACCAGCTGCCGCCGTGGAAGACGGTCAGGCAGAACGTGATGTTCCCCTTGCTGGCCGGCGGCGTGAAGCGCAAGGAGGCCGAGGCGCGCGCCCTGCACTGGATCGGGAAGGTCGGGCTGGCGCGCTTTGCCGACAGCTATCCGCACACCCTGTCGGGCGGGATGAAGGCGAGGGTGGCGATCGCGCGCGCGCTGGCGATGCAGCCCGACATCCTGCTGATGGACGAACCCTTCGCGGCGCTGGACGCGCTCACCCGCCGCCGCATGCAGGAAGAGCTGCAGGCGCTGTGGGAAGAGGCCCGCTTCACCATGCTGTTCGTCACCCATTCGATCGAGGAAGCGCTGGTGGTCGGCAACCGCATCCTGCTGCTGTCGCCGCATCCGGGCCGGGTGCGGGCCGAGATCGACAGCCACCAGTTCGGCCTGGCCAGCAGCGGCAGCGCCGAATTCCAGGCCGCGGCCCAGCGCATCCACCGCCTGCTGTTCGGCGAACAGAGCCTTGATCCGTCCCGGCCCGACGAGGACGTCACCGTGGCCGTGCCGGCCCTGGCGGTGCGCTCATGAACGCCCGCGTTGAACCGCCGGTGCGGCCGGAATACGAGCTGCCGCTGCTGCCACCGCCGCCGCTCGAGGCGGCAGCGCGGCCCGCCACGGCCCGCGAACGCCTGGGCCGGACCCTGCTGCAAGCCGGCTGGCTGCGCAAGGCCGTGCTGCTGGCCTTGCTGGCCGCGCTGTGGGAATGGGCGGCCCACGTGGCCGGCAACGACCTGCTGCTGCCGGGTTTCCTGCAGACCGCGCGCGCGTTCGTGGACGGCGTGGTGTCGGGCGAGCTGCCACGCTACGTGGGGGTGTCGCTGGGCGTGCTGCTGCAGGGCTACCTGGCCGGCGTGGCGGGTGCCTTCCTGCTGACGTCCGTGGCGATGAGCAGCCGCATCGGCCGCGACCTGCTGGAGACCCTGACCGCCATGTTCAACCCGCTGCCGGCGATCGCCTTGCTGCCGCTGGCCCTGCTCTGGTTCGGGCTGGGCAAGGGCAGCCTGGTGTTCGTGCTGGTGCACTCCGTGATGTGGCCGCTGTCGCTGAACGCCTACGCCGGCTTCCGTGCGGTGCCGCAGACCCTGCGCATGGCCGGCCGCAACTACGGCCTGGGCGGGCTCCGGATCGTCACCCAGATCCTGGTGCCGGCGGCGCTGCCGGCCATCCTGTCCGGCCTGAAGATCGGCTGGGCCTTCGCCTGGCGCACCCTGATCGCGGCCGAGCTGGTGTTCGGCACCACCTCGGGCAAGGGCGGCCTCGGCTGGTATATCTTCCAGAGCCGCAACGAGCTGTTCACCGACAAGGTGTTTGCCGGACTCGCCACCGTGATCGTGATCGGCCTGCTGTTCGAGCATATCGTGTTCGACGCGGTGGAACGCCTGACGGTCAGGCGCTGGGGCATGCAGGGCTGAATGTGTTAATTTGAAGACATCTTCTTGTCGGGGTGACGGCAAAAAGTTAAAATTGAGGAAATTGCCGTTTGCATTCTTCCTGAAGCGGCCCCTGCTTGAGGTATCCTCCGCGACATGAGCCCTTCGCCGACCAGCCAGCCCGTCAACACCATCGCCCAGCACCCGCCCGCCCTCGCCACCGAATCCGCGCTCGAACAGGCCAAGATCAGCCGCCCCTACCGCGAGCTGTTGCGCCTGTTCGAGCAGGCACCCGGCTTCGTCTGCTTCTTCCGCGGGCCGGAGCATGTGTACGAGCTGCAGAACCATGCCCATCACCGACTGGCCGGCTTCAAGGACATCATCGGCAAGCCGGTCAGGGTAGCGCTGCCGGAACTCGAGGGCCAGCAGTTCTTCGAGCTGCTCGACCAGGTGTTCGCCAGCGGCCAGGCCTTCGTCGGCACCGCGCTGCCGCTGGGCGTGATTCCCGCCGGCGGCGGCGAGGCGACCCTGCGCTACATCGACTTCGTCTACCAGCCCATCGTCGACGACGGCGGCAGCGTGGTCGGCATCTTCTCGCAGGGGAACGACGTGACCGAGCGGGTGCTGGCCGAGGAAGGCTTGCGCCGCAAGCAGGAAGAACTCGAGCGCATGGTGGAGCAGCGCACCGCGGCCCTGGCCGAGGCCCATGCCGCCCTCAAGCTGGCCAACGAGCTGCAGGGCGACAAGATGCACCTGCAGCGCCTGTTCGAACAGGCGCCCGGCTTCATCTGCGTGCTGCGTGGACCCCAGCATGTGTACGAACTGGCGAACGCCGCCTACCGCACCCTCACCGGCGGCCGCGAACTGATCGGCAAGACCATTCGCGCGGCCCTGCCGGAAGTCGTGGCCCAGGGTTTTACGGACCTGCTCGACCAGGTCTACCGGAGCGGCAAGCCCTTCATCGGCCGCGCCGTGCCGGTGGCGCTGGACAGCGGTCCGGACGGCACCAGCGCCACCCGCCACCTGGACTTCATCTACCAGCCGGTGCTGGATCCGATGGGCGCCGTGATCGGCATCTTCGTGCAGGGCAGCGACGTCACCGAGCAGAAGCTGGCGCAGGACGAGCTGGCCCGGCACCAGTTGGAACTCGAATCCCTGGTCAGCGCCCGCACCGAGGAGCTGTCGGCGGCCCAGCATGCGCTGCAGCGCTCGCAAAAGCTGGAGGCGATCGGCAAGCTGACCGGCGGCGTGGCCCACGACTTCAACAATATCCTTCAGGTGGTCGGCGGCAACCTCGAACTGCTGCAGCGCCGCCTGCCGGATGGCGAAGGCCAGCAGTTGCTGGGCTCCGCCCTGCAGGCCGTGGAGCGGGGCGGCAAGCTGTCTTCGCAGCTGCTGGCCTTTGCGCGCCGCCAGCCGCTGCAGCCGGTGGTGGTGAATCCGGGCCGCATCGTCGGCGGCATGGACGACCTGCTGCGGCGCGCGCTGGGCGAGACCATCCAGATCGAGACCGTGCGCGGCGGCGGCCTGTGGAACACGGTGGTCGACCCCAATCAGCTCGAGAACGTGATCCTCAACCTGGCGATCAATGCGCGCGACGCCATGCCGGGCGGCGGCCGCCTCACCATCGAGCTCGGCAACGCCCTGCTCGATGATTCCTACGTGGCGGCCGAGCCGGACATGACGCCCGGCCAGTACGTGATGATTGCGGTATCCGATACCGGCAGCGGCATGGAGCGCGAGGTGCTGGATCGCGCCTGCGAACCTTTCTTCACGACCAAGCCGGAAGGGGTCGGCACCGGCCTCGGCCTGTCGATGGCCTACGGCTTCGTCAAGCAGACTGGCGGCCACTTCAAGATCTACAGCGAGCCCGCTGAAGGCACCACGGTGAAGATGTACTTCCCGCGCAGCTTCGAGGCCGAGAACACGGTCACCCGCTTGACTGGCGGCCCGGTGGAAGGCGGCAGCGAAACCGTGCTGGTGGTCGAGGACGATCAGGCGGTGCAGCGCACCGTGGTCGAGATGCTGGGCAGCCTGGGCTACCGCGTGCTGAAGGCCGACAATGCCACGGCCGCGCTGTCCATCGTCAAGAGCGGCATGCCGATCGACCTGCTGTTCACCGACGTCGTCATGCCGGGCCCGCTGCGCAGCCCCGAGCTGGCGCGCCAGGCCAAGGACTTGCTGCCCGGCCTGGCGGTGCTGTTCACCTCCGGCTATACGCAGAACGCGATCGTGCACGGCGGCCGCCTGGACCCCGGTGTCGAGCTGCTGTCCAAACCCTATGGCCGCGAGCAGCTGGCGCGCAAGGTACGCCACCTGCTGGCCAACCGCAGCATCCCGGCGGCGCCGGAACCCGGCAGTACGACGCCGTCCGCGGCGCGGCGCCGCATCCTGGTGGCGGAAGACAATCCGGACCTGATGCGGACCACCTGCAGCCTGTTCGATGCCCTCGGCCACGACGTCGAGGGCGCCGGCACCTTCGGCGCGGCCACCGGCCTGCTGGAGGAAAGCCGCTTCGACCTGCTGTTCACCGACATCGACCTGGCCGGCGCGTCCGGGGTCGAGCTGGCGCGGATCGCGGTGGAGCGCCAGCCGGCGCTGCGGGTGGCGTTCGCGTCCGGCTACGGCGCGCCGGACCGCGACGAGGTCGGTTTCCCGTTCTGGATCGTTGCCAAGCCCTATCGCCTGGAAGACCTGGAGGGCGTGCTGGAGCGGCTGGGCTGAGGCCCGGCCTGGCGGCGCGGATGGTATGATGGCGGCATGACGTTTCTGAATGTTCCCTACGCGGAGAAAGACCAGGCCCGCGAACTCGGCGCACGCTGGAATCCCAGCCGCAAGCGCTGGTACGTGCCGCCCGGCGTCGCCCTCGACGCTTTCGCGCGCTGGATGCCGAAGGAGGGCGAGCCCCCTTCCGACCGCGATGCCCGCGCCGCCAAGCTGGTGACCGGCACCCGCTATATCGAGATCGACCACGCCTGCAATCCCTTCGAGCCCTGCGCCCATTGCGCGCCGCTGCTGGCGGAAAAGGGCTGGACCGCCGTGCGCGAAGACGTGCTGAAGGCGCTCAAGGCGCTGGCGCCGCGCTAGGTTTTCGCCGCGGGCGCTTCCGCCAGTGCCCTCAGCAGGGCCTCGAGGTCGACCGGCTTGACGAAATGGCGGTCGAAACCGGCCGCTTTCGACAGCACCTTGTCGTGGGCCTGGCCGTAGCCGGTCAGCGCCAGGTACACCGCACGGCGCTCGTGCGGCCTTTGTTCCGCCATCGCGCGCAGACGGCGCGCCAGCGCATAACCGTCGATGTCCGGCAGGCCGATGTCGAGGATGAAGACCTGGGGCCAGTCCTGTTCCGCCAGCGCCAGCGCGAGCTGGGGTTCGTGCGCGACCGCGACCTTGTGGCCGAGGGCGTGCAGGATCTCGGCCAGCGACTGAGCGGCATCGAGGTTGTCGTCGACGATCAGGATCGACAGGCCGGCCAGCTGCTCGGACGCTGCCGGGACGGCGTCCCGGGCCGCCGGATGGTGCCCGGACCGCGCCAGCGGCAGCACGATGCGGAAGGTGCTGCCCTGGCCGGCGCCGGCGCTGTCGGCCTCGACGCTGCCGCCGTGCAGGCCCACCAGGCTCTTCACCAGCGCCAGGCCCAGGCCCAGTCCGCCCTGGGCGCGGTCCGGCGTGCGTTCGGCCTGGGTGAACAGCTCGAACACCTGGGGCAGGAGCTCGGGCCCGATGCCGATGCCGTTGTCGCGTACCGAGATCGCCACGCTGCTGTCGCCGGTTTCCAGAGACAGCGCGATCGCGCCGCCCTGGGGCGTGTACTTGGCGGCGTTGTTGAGCAGGTTCGCCACCACCTGCACCAGGCGGATGCGGTCGCCGTCGACCCAGGCCGGGGCGGCGTCCATGGCCTGGTCGAGGCGATGGCGGCGCGCTTCGATCAGCGGGCGCGCCTGCTCGACCGCGCTGGCCACGACCGCCTTCAGGTCGACCCGTTCGTGCTGCAGCTCGACCAGGCCGCGCGTCACGCGCGAGACGTCCAGCAGGTCGTCCACCAGCCCGGTCAGGTGGCGCACCTGGCGGATGATGATCCCGCTCGACTGGCGTACCCGCTTCTCGTCGGCGGCGGCGCGCACCAGCAGCTGGGCGGCGCTGCTGATCGGCGCCAGCGGGTTGCGCAGCTCGTGCGCCAGCATCGCCAGGAATTCGTCCTTGCGGCGCGCCGCCGCCTTCAGTTCTTCCTCGTTGCGCTTCTTGTCGTGGATGTCGGCCAGGGCGCCCATCCAGCGCACGATGGCGCCGTCCTCGCCGGTGACGGGCAGGGCGCGGTTCAGCACCCAGCGCCATTCGCCGCTGTGGTGGTAGAGGCGATGCTCGACCTCGTAGGGCGTACCCGCCGCTAGGCTGAGGGCCCAGGCCTCGCGCAGGCCGGGCAGGTCGTCGGGATGGACGATCTTGCCCCAGCCATGGCCGCCCAGCTCTTCCTCCGGCATGCCGGTGAACTCGCGCCAGCGCATGTTCAGGTAGTCGTTGGTGCCGCTGGCGTCGGCCGACCAGACCAGCTGCGGGATCAGGTCGGCGATCGAACGGAAGCGGGCTTCGCTGTCCTTCATCGCGCGCTCGGCCGCGATCCGCGCCGTGATGTCGAGGTTGGCGGCCACCGCGCCGACGATCTCGTTGCGTTCGTTACGGATGGCGGCGGTGCGGATCAGGATCGTGCGCCGGGTGCCGGGTGCGCCGAAAGGTTCGATCTCGGCGATGCCGCCGCTGACATCTTCGCCGCGCAGCACGCGCGAAATCGGCCATTCGTCGGCGCGGATGCGTTGGCCGGCACGCGGATCGCCGGCCGGCCACCAGCCTTTCCACTCTTCGTAACCCTCGGTCTCGCCGGGCGCCGGATGGCTGCCCCAGATCTCGCGGTTGGTGGCGTTAGCCGCCATCAGGTCGCCGGCCGCGTCGACGTAGACGATGCCGACCGGGGCCGCGTCCAGCAGCACGTCCAGGCGGCGCCGGTTTTCCAGCTCGCGCAGCAGCGCCTTCGAGGCGACCCGCTCGCTCTCGTCGCGCGCCAGTTCGGCGTTCTTGCGTTCGGTGATGTCGACGGCGACACCGGCGAAGCGGCGCTTGCCGGTGACGAGGTCGTGGAAGACCTTGCCGCGCGCGTTGACCCAGGCATCCGGCCGCGACAGCTGCGGGATGCGGTAGTCGATGTTGTACGGTGTATCGGTGGCGATCGCGTGCTGGATCGCGGCGACCACGCGCGGGCGGTCGTCCGGATGGATCATGTCGGTGAAGCGTTCGAGCTCGGTGCCGGCGCGCGCCAGCGCCGCATCGACCTGGAACAGGCGCGCGAATTGCTCGTCGACGAAGGTGGCGCCGGTATCGAGTTCATACGCCCAGGTGCCGATATTGCCGGACGCCTCGATACACAGGGCGTAGCGTTCCTCGGCTTCCTTGTGGCGCGCCAGAGCCAGGACCTTGTCGGTGACTTCGACCACGGTGCACAGCAGGCCGCGCACCACGCCGCTGTCGTCCCGCAGGGGGCTGTAGGAGAAGGTGAACCAGGCCTGTTCCGGGTAGCCATTGCGCCCCACCGTCAGCTTGAAGTTCTCGAAGAACAGGGCCTCGCCTTCCAGTACGCGGCGCGCCAGCGGGGCCATGGTGTCCCAGACTTCGGACCACAGCCTTGGCAGCGGAGTGCCGATCGCGCCCTCGACCTTGTTGCCCAGCATGGGCGCATAGGCGTCGTTGTGGAAGACGAACAGCTCCTCGCCCCAGGCCAGGAAGGTCGGGAAGGAGGAGCCCAGCACCATGCCCAGCGACATGCGCAGCGAGGCCGGCCAGCCGTCTAGCGGTCCGAGCGGATGGGCGTTCCAGTCGCGTGCAAGGGTGCGCGCACCGGCGTTGCCGCCGTTGGCGAGGAAAGCATCGCGGTGGTTCATCGTGGGCGGATCCGGTCGGGTCAAACGAAGGATTGTACCGAAGTATTGCTGGCGCCGCCCGCACGCCTCGGCCGCGAGCCTGGAGTTGGTGATGCTTCAGGGCACGACTTGCTTCAGGAAATGCAGCGATTCGGCTTGCATCGATCTGGTGCAAATTCGTCCAGGCCGAACAGTGTGCGGTGCAGGGCGGGAATCGACTTAAGATGGCGACGCGAATCTCCGGAAAGGAAGCAGGCATGAACGAACATTTCAGGATCGAGGGCGCCGGCATCGATAGCGGGCGGCGCGAACTGCTGATCGCGGGGGCGCTGTCGGCCACCGCGGCGGCGCTGCCGGCCGGCGCCGCTGCCCAGGCGCCGGCGGTGGCGAAGGCGACCGAGGCATCGACCCCGGCGCCGGTGCTGTCCAGAGTGGCGCTGCGCGTCAACGGCCAGCGCTACGAGAAGGAAGTCGATACGCGCACCACCTTGCTCGACCTGCTGCGCGAACACCTGCAGCTGACCGGCACCAAGAAGGGCTGCGACCAGGGCCAGTGCGGCGCCTGCACCGTGATCGCCGACGGCCGACGCATCAATTCCTGCCTCAGCCTGGCGCTGATGCACGAGGGCGCCGAGATCGTCACGATCGAGGGACTGGGCAGGCCGGGCCAGCTGCATCCGCTGCAGGCGGCTTTCGTGAAGCACGACGGCTACCAGTGCGGCTATTGCACGCCCGGCCAGATCTGCTCGGCCACGGCGATGCTGGACGAGGTGAGGCAGGGCATTCCGAGCCACGTCACGGCCGACCTGGACGCCCGCCCGCTGCTTTCGCCGATGGAGATGCGCGAGCGCATGAGCGGGAATATCTGCCGCTGCGGCGCCTACTCCAACATCATCGAGGCGATTTCGGAAGTCGCCGGCGTGGGAGCCAAAGCATGAGAGCCTTCACCTACCAGCGCGTTGGCACTCCGGTGGAGGCCGCGCAGGCGGCCGCCGCGGCGCAAGGGGCGCGCTTCATCGCCGGCGGCACCAACCTGCTCGACCTGATGAAGCTGGAGATCGAGACGCCGGTCCACCTGATCGACGTGAACGGCGCCGGCATGGACCGCATCGAGCCGACCGGCGACGGCGGCCTGCGGGTCGGCGCCCTGGTGCGCAACACCGACCTGGCGGCCGATCCGCGCGTGCGGCGCGACTACGCCGTGCTGTCGCGGGCCCTGCTGGCCGGCGCCTCCCCGCAGTTGCGCAACAAGGCGACCACTGCCGGCAACCTGCTGCAGCGCACCCGCTGTCCCTATTTCTACGATACCGCCCAGCCCTGCAACAAGCGCCATCCCGGCAGCGGTTGCTCGGCGATCGGCGGCTTCAACCGCCACCACGCCATCGTCGGCACCAGCGAAGCCTGCATCGCCACCCATCCGAGCGATATGGCGGTGGCGATGCGGCTGCTGGATGCGCAGGTCGAGACGGTGCGCGCGGACGGCGCCAGGCGCGTGATCCCGATCGCCGACTTCCACCGGCTGCCGGGCGACACGCCGCACCTCGAGCACGTCCTGGCGCCGGGAGAGCTGATCACGGCGGTGACCTTGCCGAAGCCGCTGGGCGGGCGCCATTTCTACCAGAAGGTGCGCGACCGCTCCTCCTACGCTTTCGCGCTGGTATCGGTGGCGGCGGTGGTGCAGGCGGACGGCAGCGGCAGGGTGGCGCTGGGCGGCGTCGCCCACAAGCCCTGGCGCATCCCCGGCGCCGAACAGCAGCTGGCGCGCGGCGGCAGGGCGGTGGCGGAGCAGCTGCTGGCCGGCGCCCGCACCACCCAGGACAACGCATTCAAGGTGCCCCTCGTGCTGCGCACGATCGACGGGGTCCTGCTCGAAGCAAGGAGGGCATGAAGCATGAAATTCACGACGCCAGCCGGGACCAATCCGATCGACCGCCTGAAGGTGGTCGGCCGCCCGACCGACCGTATCGACGGTCCGCTGAAGACGACCGGCACCGCGCCCTATGCCTATGAACAGAACAAGGCGATTCCGGATGCCGCCTACGGCTATGTGGTGGGCGCCGGCATCGCCAAGGGCCGCATCGTGGCCATGGACCTGTCGGCGGCGAAGCGCGCCCCGGGCGTGATCGCCATCGTCACGGCAGAGAATGCCGGCAAGCTGGGCAAGGGCAAGTTCAACACCGCGGTCCTGCTGGGCGGGCCGCAGATCGAGCACTACCACCAGGCGGTGGCGCTGGTGGTGGCCGAGACCTTCGAGCAGGCGCGCGCCGCCGCCGCCCTGGTGAAGGTCGAGTATGCGAAGACCAAGGGCGAGTACGACCTGGCCAGGGCCAAGGACGGCGCCGGCCTCGCAAAGAAGGAAGACAAGCCCGAGACCCGCACCGGCGACTTCAAGGGCGCCTGGGCCGCGGCCCCGGTCAAGCTGGACGCCATCTACACCACCCCCGACCAGTCGCACGCGATGATGGAGCCGCATGCCTCGATCGCGAAATGGGAAGGCGACAAGCTGACCATCTTCACCTCGAACCAGATGGTCAACTGGGGCATGAAGGACATGGCCAGGACCCTCGGCATCGCCGAGGAGAACGTGCACCTGGTCTCGCCCTACGTGGGCGGTGGCTTCGGCGGCAAGCTGTTCCTGCGTTCCGAAGCCCTGCTGGCGGCGCTCGGCGCGAAGGCGGCGAAGCGGCCGGTGAAGGTGACCCTGCAGCGCGCCATCATGTTCAACAATACGACCCACCGGCCGGCCACCATCCAGCGCATCCGCATCGGCTGCACGCGCGAAGGGCGCATCACGGCCATCGCCCACGAGAGCTGGTCGGGCGACCTGCCGGACGGGAAGCCGGAAACCGCGGTGCAGCAGACCCGCCTGCTGTATGCGGGCCCGAACCGCTACACCGCCTTGCGCCTGGCGACCCTGGACCTGCCGGAAGCGAACGCGATGCGCGCGCCGGGCGAGGCGCCGGGCATGATGGCGCTCGAGATCGCGATCGACGAGATGGCGGAAAAGCTGAAGATGGATCCGGTGACCTTCAGGATCATCAACGACACCGGCGTCGATCCGGAAAAGCGCGAGCGCAAATTCTCGCAGCGCCGGCTGGTCGACTGCCTGCGCCAGGGCGCCGAACGCTTCGGCTGGAACAAGCGCAATCCGGTGCCGGGCCAGGTGCGCGACGGCCGCTGGCTGGTCGGCCATGGCATGGCCGCGGCCTTCCGCAACAACCTGGTGATGCGCTCGGCGGCGCGGGTGCGCCTGGAGCGCGACGGCCAGGTGACCGTGGAAACCGACATGACCGACATCGGCACCGGCAGCTACACCATCATCGCCCAGACCGCGGCCGAGATGATGGGCCTTCCGCTGGAGCAGGTGGTGGTGCGGCTGGGCGACTCGAACTACCCGGTGTCCGCCGGTTCGGGCGGGCAGTGGGGCGGCAACAGCTCGACCGCCGGCGTCTACGCGGCCTGCGTGCGCCTACGCGAGCTGGTGGCGCAGAAGCTGGGGCTGGATCCGGCCAGCGCCGAATTTGCCGACGGCATGGTGTCGGCCGGCGGAAAACGCTTCCCGCTGCGCCAGGCGGCCGAGGGCGGCGAGCTGAATGGCGAGGACAAGATGGAGTATGGTGAGCTCGACAAGAAATACCAGCAATCCACCTTCGGCGCCCACTTTGTCGAGGTCGGGGTCGACGCCGTCACCGGCGAGACGCGGGTGCGGCGCATGCTGGCCGTGTGCGCGGCCGGCCGCATCCTGAATCCGAAGTCGGCGCGCAGCCAGGTGATCGGTGCGATGACGATGGGCGTGGGCGCGGCCCTGATGGAAGAACTGGTGGTCGACCAGCGCATCGGTTGTTTCATCAACCACGACCTCGCCATGTACGAGGTGCCGGTGCATGCCGACATCCCGCACCAGGAAGTCGTCTTCCTCGACGAGACCGATCCGGTTTCCTCGCCGATGAAGGCCAAGGGCGTGGGCGAACTGGGGATCTGCGGGGTCGGCGCGGCGGTCGCCAATGCGATCTACAACGCCACCGGGGTGCGGGTACGTGATTATCCTGTCACCCTCGACAAGCTGTTGCCGAAATTGCCTTCCGTGGCGTAGCTGCAACCGGCAGAAGGGAGAATCGCGATCCTGTGATTTTTGGAGAGCTTCTTTAGGGGTAGCGGTAGTAGTATGACGAGCGTCAACCTACCGGAGCCCGAATGCCATGCTGACAGTCGAAACCCTGGAACGTCCCGAAGCGGCGGGCGACGAATGGCTGCGCCTGGGCGTGCGCATCGTCGTCACCGGACGTGGCAGCGCGAATTCCCAGACCGTGCTGCAGCAGGTGCTGGCCCTGTTCTGGCCGGTGGCCGAACTCTACGATTTCTACACGACGCCGTATCCGCGCCTGCCGGATGCCACCGTGCTGCGGATCGCCTTCGACCTGCCGGCCGGCTACGAGTCGGGCGTGAGCGGCATCGTGCAATCCATCGGCGGCTCCGGCTGGACCGTCGACATCTACGAAGACGGCGAGCAGGCCGCCTGCTGGAAGCCGGAAGGCGGCGCCGTGCGGCCGCTGTGCGAGCATTTCCACTCGGCCGAGATCAACCTGATCCCGTCCTCCCACCTGGCGGAATTCCGCAAGTCGGCGGCGCCGCGCCTGCTCCAGTAAGCCGATCAGGCGGGACGTTCGGCCAGTGGCGGCGCCGGCAGGCAGCCCAGTCCCGCCAGCGTCGCCTCCACCGCCTGGTCCAGCGGCGTGTGCGCTTCCTTGCCAAGCACCGCCAGCAGCTTCGCATTGTCCATCCTGACCGGCTGTTGCCACAGGTAGCGCATCTCCAGCAGCTCGCGCATGGTGGCGTGGAAGGGCGCGGCGATATGCGCCAGCCACCACGGGAATGCGGCGATGCGCGGCGGCCTTCCTCCCGCGCGCACGACCGCGCGCACCACTGCCTGCGCCATGCCGGTGCCGTCTTCATCCCAATGCCCGCCCATGTGGAAGGACGCGAAGGATTCAAGGCGTTCACGCCGGCCGATCAGTTCCACCATCGCCGCGGCCACATCCGGCAGGTAGGCCCACTGGTGGCCTGCGCCGAACCGCGCCGGATTCAGGATGCGGGTGACGGGGCGGCCGGCTGAGACCATGCCTTGCGCGAACCAGTTGTTGCCGGCGCATGGTCCGAAGTAATCGCCGGCGCGCAGCACCAGCGCCCGTCCGCCGCGGGCGCAGAAATCGCGCAGTTCCGCCTCCATCCGCACCCGGATCGCGCCCTTGCGCGTGGCCGGGTGCTGGGGCGCGTCTTCCGTCAGCAGCGGAAACGCGTCTTCACCGTAGTTGTAGACCGTCCCCGGGAGCACGACCAGCGCGCCGCCGGCTTGCGCCGCGGCGATCGTATTCGCCAGCATGGGCAGCACCAGCTTGTCCCAGTCGCGGTAGCCGGGCGGATTGACGGCATGGACGATGACGGCGCAGCCGGCCGCAGCGCGCAACACGTCCGCCGCCTTTAGCGCATCGCCACCGATCCAGTCCAGGCCATCGGCGCCGCGCCCTTCCCGGGCCAGGCCGCGTTTCAGCGCCTTGACCGTCCAGCCTTCCGCGCGCAGCTGGCGCGCCGCTTCTCCGCCGATGCCGCCGCCAGCCCCCAGTACCAATGCCGTCTTTCCGCCTTCCATATGCCCTCCCGTCGTGCCGTTCGCTTGAAGATGCGGCACAGTGTGCGCGATCGCCGGGATAAATGGAATTGCATGAGATGGCATATCCGGTATACATTTATGCATGACTCCGACCATCGAATGGGAGCTGTACCGCTCCTTCCTCGGCGTGTTGCGTACCGGCTCGCTGTCCGGCGCCGCGCGCCTGCTGGGCGTGGCGCAGCCGACCGTGGGCCGTCACATCGCGGCGCTCGAGGCGGCGCTCGGCCTGGTCCTGTTCACCCGCTCGCAGACCGGGTTGCTGGCAACCGACGCCGCCCAGGCCCTGCGCCCGCATGCCGAAGCGATGCAGAGCACGGCCGCCGCGCTGGAGCGGGCGGCGGCCGGCTTCGGCGACGGCGTACGCGGCGTGGTGCGGGTGACGGCCAGCGAAGTGATCGGTGTCGAGGTGCTGCCGCCGATCCTCGGCGCCTTGCGCGAGCGCTTTCCGGCGCTGAAGGTGGAGCTGGTGTTGTCCAACGAGATGCAGGACCTGCTGCAGCGCGAAGCCGACATCGCCATCCGCATGGCGCCGCCGCACCAGGACCAGCTGGTGGCGCGGCGCATCGGCACGATCGAGCTGGGTCTGCACGCCAGTCCTGCCTACCTGGCGCGGCACGGCAGCCCGTTAAACCTGGACGATCTTGCCGGCCATACGGTGATCGGCTTCGACCGGATGACGCCCTTCGTGCGGCAGGCGCTCGCGCGGCTGCCCGGCATCGGGCGCGAGCTGTTCTCGCTGCGCACCGACAGCGACCTGGCCCAGCTGGCGCTGATCCGGGCCGGGGCCGGCATCGGCGTCTGCCAGGCGCCGCTGGCGAGGCGTACTCCCTCGCTGGTGCGGCTGTTGCCGGACGCGCTGGCGCTGCCGCTGGACACCTGGGTGGCGATGCACGAGGATTTGCGCGGCAGTCCACGCTGCAAGGCCGCCTTCGACGCCCTGGCCGAGGGCCTGCTGGACTATGTCAGGGGCGCTTGAAACGGCGCCGGCGCGACAGGCCGAGCATCAGCAGGCCGAGGCCTGTCAGCGGCAGCGCGCCTGGTAGCGGCACCAGGCTGACCTGGCCTTCGATGACGTCGTTCTGGCAGGTCTCGCCCCAGTGCATGGCCAGCGAGGAGTACTTCAGCAGGTCGGACGAGGAGGCGAGGGTGATGGTGAACTTGAGTTCCTTGTTCGCGGTCACGGTCCAGTTGCCGGTCATGCCGGTGTAGGACACGTTCGGGTTGCTCTTGGTGTTGACGGCGGTCGCCTGGCCGTTGCGGTAGACGCAGTTGCTGCCCCGGTAGCAGTTCATGAAGTAGTCGGAGTCGAGCACGTTGGCGTCGTTGGTCTTGCCGTTCAACTGGTACAGCTTGAAGCTCCCGCCGCTGTTGCTGAAGCGGTCGTCCAGCGCGAAGCCGTAGGACCACAGGGTGCCGTTATTGTCGTTGTCATTGACGTGGTTGGCGTCGCTGCCGTAGGGGTTCCAGGTCTGGGCCAGGAACAGGTCGCCGTAGCCGATGCCGCCGGGGACGATGTTCGAGTCCATGCCGGCGTGGCCGGCGAAGCTGGTCGCGATCGCGATGGTCAGCACATTCCCCACCCGGGAAATAGTGGCGCCCTGGATGTCGTAGGTGCTGCCGCCGATGACGTCGCCGTAGCCGTGGCTGTCCGATCCCCAATAGGCGTTGACGCCGGTATCGCTGATGCCGCCGGCGTGGGCGTTCATGGCAGCGGCGAGCGCGATAGCGCCGAGGACGAGCTTGAGCAGGCTTTTCACGGATCCCCCAGTGGTCTTGTTGTCACTATTTTTTAAGCAGAAATCATGCCACAAATAAACATGCATTGTAAATCAGGCATTTAACTTTGGGTCGGTTTGTGCGATCTACGCAACTGTAAAACTTCCCGTCACCAGCGCCTCGCTGAAAGGAGTTCGATTAGGAAATTTTTCTTGCCTGCCCGTTGATGGCACCGCGACAATACGTTTTTGATCTCGAACGGTGTCGACGATGCCTGCTTTCCTCAGCACTTCCAGACTGCTGTGCACCTTGGTGCTGCCCATCCTGCTGGCCGCCTGCCAGAGCGAGTCGGGCGCCGAGCTGCGCGCCAGGGCCAGGCAGTTCCGCCAGCACGGCGACCAGCGCAGCGCAGTGATCACGCTGAAGAACGCAGTGGCGGCGGAACCCGGCAACGCCGAGACCCGCTACCTGCTTGCCGCCACCTATCTCGAGACGGGCGACGGCATGACGGCGGAGAAGGAGGCGCGCCAGGCCTTGAACCTGGGCTATGCCAAGGAGGCGGCGCTGGCGCTGCTGGCGAAGTCGCTCACGCTGCAGGCCGAATTCCAGAAGGCGCTGGACGACACCGGCAAGGACGGTGACGCCGCCGGCGGGCTGCTGGCGGCGCGCGCCGACGCCTGGCTGGCCCTCGACAAGCAGGATCGTGCGCGAGCGCTCTACGAAAGGGCGCTGCAGGCGCGGCCCTTCGATGCCGCCGCCATGATCGGCATGGGCCGGCTGGCCTACCTGAACGGCGATCCGGACGGCGCCGGTGCCTGGGCCGAACGCATCCTGGCGCGCGAACCCGCGCAGATCGACGCCCTGATGTTCAAGGCCGAGCTGTTGCGCGCCGGGGACCAGGGGCGGCGGGCGCTCGACATCTACGACCAGGTGTTGAAGCTGCAGCCCCAGCATCGTTCGGCCCACGTCGAGAAGGCCTATACCGCCATCGGCCTGGGACGCTACGACATGGCCCAGGCCGAGCTGGACGCCGCGCTCAAGCTGGCGCCGGGCAGCGTGCTGGTGGCCTATACCCAGGGTCTGCTCGACTATTCGCGGGGGCGCACGCAGGCCGCCCACGATGCGCTGCTGAAGGTGTTGCGGGTCGCGCCGGAACACATGCCCAGCGTGCTGCTGGCCGGCGTCGTGAATTACCGGCTCGGCTCCTACTACCTGGCCGAGCACCACTTCCGCCACTACCTGGAGCGCAATCCCGACAATCTGTACGCGCGCAAGATGCTGGCATCGAGCCTGCTCGGCAGCGGCCATAGCCAGGAAGCGCGCGAAGCGCTGGAACCGATGCTGCTCACGCCCCAGGCCAGCGGCTTCGGCGACGCCCAGCTGCTGGCGCTGGCCGGCGAATCGTCGATGCGTGCGCGCGACTTCGCCAGGGCCGCCGACATGTTCGAGAAGGCGAGCGAACTCGATCCGGGTTCGAGCAGCCTGCGCACCTCGCTCGGCCTGTCCAGGCTGGAGAAAGGCGACACCGCGCGCGCCCTGCGCGAGCTGCAGGCCGCGGTCGAGCTGGACCGCGCCTCGCTCGACGCGGCGGTGACCCTGATCCGCACCGAACTGCGGCTGCGCCAGTTCGACGCCGCCGGCCAGGCGGTGCAGGCCCTCGAAAGGGTGAAGCCGAACGAACCGGTCGTCCAGGAACTCAAGGGATTGGTGGCGATCGCCCGCCATGACCCCGGCGCGGCGCGCGCCTCGCTGCAGCGCGCGCTGGTTCTCGACCCGGCATATTTTGCGGCCGCGGCCGACCTGGCCCAGCTGGCGCTGGACGAGAAGCACCCCGGCCTGGCGCGCACCCTCATGCTCGACTTCCAGGCCAGGAACCCGGCCAGCGTGCCGGCGCTGACCATGCTCGCCTCGCTGGCCGACGCCACCGGCAGGCAGGACGAGGCGACGCGCTGGCTGGAGCAGGCCGCCGCCGTCGACCCCAACGCGGTCGGCCCGGCCGTCAACCTGATCGGCCAGTACCTGCGTACCGGCCGCCAGGAGAAGGCACTGAACCTGGCGCGCACGCTTCAGGTCGGACACCCGGACAATCCCGACCTGCTCGACCTGCTGGGCAAGAGCCAGCTCGCGAACGGCGAACGAAGCGAGGCGCTGGAGACCTACCGCAAGCTGTCCTTGGCGCTGCCGCGTTCGGCCCAGGCGCTGATGCAGGTGGCGGCCCTGTCGCTGGTGCAGAACCTGCCGGCGCAGGCCGAGGACGCGCTGAAGGGTGTGCTGGCGATCCAGCCCGACTTTCCGTCGGCCCAGGTCGCGCTGGCCGAAATCTATGTGCGCAAGGGCTCGCGCGACCTTGCGCTGCTGGTCGCCGACCAGCTCCAGCGCCGCCATCCGGAAGCCGCGGCCGGCTACCAGCTGCAGGGCGACATCCTGATGTCCAAGCGCCAGTCTGCCGAGGCGCTGGCGCTGTACGAACGCGCCTTCCAGCTCAAGCCGGGCACCGAGCTGGCGATCAAGATCGACGATGCGCTGCGCCAGTCCGGCCGCGTCCCGGAAGCCGGCGGCCGACTCGAACGCTGGCTGGCGGCCCACCCGGACGACGTGCGCGCGCTGGCCTACAAGGCCCAGACCCTGATGGCCGCGGGCGAGTTCCGGCAGGCGGCCGGCCAGCTGGAGGCGGTGCTGAAGCGCCAGCCGGACAACCCGGTCGTCCTCAACAACCTGGCGCTGGCCTACCAGGAACTGGGCGACACCCGCGCCCAGGCCACCGCCGAAGCGGCCTACCTGCGCGCCGGCGAACAGCCGGACGTGATGGACACCCTGGCCTGGATCCTGGTCGAGAACGGCGCCGGCAGCGCGGAGCGTGAGCGCGGCCTGGCGCTGCTGCGCAAGGCCCACCTGCTTGCGCCGAAGGCCCGCGACGTCCGCTACCATCTGGCGGCGGCCCTGGCGAAGACCGGCGACCGTGCCGGCGCGCGCAAGGAGCTGGAAGCGCTGGCGGCCGGCGACATGCGCTTCGCCCAGGCCGCGCAGGTGCGCGGGCTGCTGGCGGCGCTGCGGCGCGACTGACGACCGGAGGCCCCATGACCTGGCAAACCACCCTCGAATTCAAGACCGCCGGACGCGGCACCCGCGACATCACCGCCGCCGGGCGGTGGTGACCGTGCTGGGCGGCTGAGTTATAGTTGAGGCAATGTATCCGGTGGAGAGATGGATGAGGTGGACATCAGTGTCCTCGGCGGCCGACGGCCATGGCAACGAGGATCATGTGGCGGTATTCGAGCGGGACGAGGTGACCGATATCGTGGTGCTGGACGGCGCCAGTTCGGTGGCGCAGCAAGACTATATCGACAGTGAGAACGGCGACGTCGCCTGGTTCGTGCGCCGCTTCGGCGCGGCCTTCGGCAGGGCGTTGACGGGGCGCGGGTCGCAGGAGCAGGTGGTGCGCGCGGCGCTGGACGAGGTCCGCGCCGAATTTCATGCGCGTACCGACGGCGTGGCGGTGCCGGTGTATGCCTGGCCGATCGCGGCCATGACCTGGATCCGCATCATGCCGGGACGCGGCGCCTCCGAACTGATCCTCTACTGCCTGGGCGACTGCAAGACCCTGCTGTTGCGCCCGGACGGCGGCGTGCAGGACCTCGATCCCTATGTGAACCCGCAGGAGGCGGTGGTCCAGGATGCCGTCGCCGCGCTGGCGCGCGAAGGCGTGCAGGACCCGGCGGCGCGGCGCGAGCGCCTGCTGCCCATGCTCAGGCGCCGCCGCGAGGAACAGAACACGGCCTTGCAGCCGCCCGGACTGTGCCTGGAACCCGCCGGACCGTTTGCCGCGCGCCGCCATGCGCTGCGCGCCGAACCGGGGTCCATGCTGCTGGCCATGACCGACGGTTTCTACCGCCTGTCCGACACCTATGCGCTGTACACCGACGCCGGCCTGGCCCGCGCCTGCGCGCGCGACGGCCTCGAGACGCTGCTGGCCGAGTTGCGTGCCCACGAGCGTAGCGGCGGCGCCGGCACCGGGCTGGCGGTCAAGCAGGCCGACGACGCCTCGGCCGTGGCCTGGCGTTGCTGATCGTCTTTTCAACGAGGAGGAAGCCATGAGTGAAGCAGGGCAGCAGGAACTGATCGAACGCTACCTGGCGGCATATAACGCCTTCGACATCGAGGCCATGCTGGCCCAGCTCGAGCCCGGCATCCGCTTCGAGAATTTTTCGGGCGGCCAGCTCACCGCCGAGAGCAGCGGCATCGCGGCCTTCCGCCAGCTCGCCGAGCAGTCGAAAGGGCTGTTTTCGGAACGCGAGCAGCGCGTGACCGGCATGGTGCGCGTGGGCGAGCTGCTGGTGGTGGAGATCGCCTGGCGCGGCCGGCTGGCGGCCGACGTTCCCGGCGGTCCGCCCGCCGGCACCCTGCTCGAAATGAAGGGCCGCTCCGAGTTCGCCTTCGGCGCGTCCGGCATCGCCAGGATCGTCGACCGCAGCTGACCCGCCGGGTTGCGCTAGCCGGTGCGCGGCGCGCGCTGGCGCAGTACCGCCAGCAGCCGGCCGGCGTCCACCGGCTTGACGAAATGGTGGTCGAAGCCGGCCTCGCGCGAGAGTTCGCGGTCGCCCTGCTGGCCGTAGCCGGTCAGGGCGACATAAAGGGCGCCGCTGCAGCCCGGCTGGGCGCGCAGGCGCCGCGCCAGCTCGTAACCGTCCATGCCCGGCATGCCGATGTCGAGGATGAAGGCGTCCGGGGCGGCCGCCGGCGCCGCCGCCAGCGCGCTGCGGGGATCGCTGAAGCTCTCGACCCGGTGGCCCGCGGCCGCCAGCAGGGCGGCCAGCATGGTGACGGCATCGACGTTGTCGTCCACCAGCATCAGCGACAGCGGTGCGCCGGCGGCCGACGCCGCGCCATCCTCGCCGCCGTCGTGGCCGGCGGCGGCGCTGGCCGCCAGCGGCACTTCGACAGTGAAGCAGCTGCCCTGGCCCGGGCCGCCGCTGTGGGCGTGGATCCGGCCGCCGTGGGCCAGCACGATGGTGCGCGCCAGCGCCAGGCCCAGGCCGAGGCCGCCCTGGGCGCGGTCGGGCGTACGCGTGCCCTGGGTGAACAGGTCGAACACCTGCGGCAGCAGGGCCGCGTCGATGCCGCTGCCGTTGTCGCTCACCAGGACCCGCGCGTGGCCGCCGCTCACATCGAGCGTCACGCCGATGCGGCCGCCGGCCGCCGTGTACTTGGCGGCGTTGGCCAGCAGGTTGGCGAACACCTGGATCAGGCGCGCGCGGTCGCCGAGCACCAGCACCGGGGCGCCGTCCGCGCCGAGCGCCAGCGACAGGTCGTGGCGGCGCGCTTCGATCAGCGGATTCGCCTGTTCGGCCGCGCTCAGGATCGCGCTGCGCAGGTCGATTTCCGCTTTTTCGTACTGCACCATGCCACGGGTGACCCGCGAGACGTCCAGCAAGTCGTTCACCAGTGAGGTCATGTGGTTGACCTGGCGCCCGATCACCTCGGCGAAGTTGCGTACCTTGGCCGGATCGGCGGGGGCGATGCGCAGCACCTGGGCGGCGGCGCTGATCGGCGCCAGTGGATTGCGCAGCTCGTGGGCTGCCCATCGTCGCTCCGGCACTCGCGTCGATGAGGCGCCGACGCGTTAAAAGAAATGCATTCTAGCGCAGGATGATTGAGGGCAAGGTTCGGTTGAGCGATCCTGCACGAAATCGCTGTTGTGACGGGGAGACAGGGCTGTATGCGCTGAAACAATGCATATGGATATAGCAATCCATTCGTGTCGCGGGTTCCGGAGCGCGCGTATTATCATTAAGGATACTCAAACGCACATGAAAGGGATTCCATGACCACCGATAAAGGCTTCCGCCTCTCCCGTCTTTCGCAGCAGAAACAGCGCGCCCGCCGGGTCCGCATCGGCGTGGTGCTGGTGCTGTGCGCCCTCCCGGTAGCCATGGCCCTGGCCAAGTCGGGCCTCGGCCTGGTCCAATCCGCGCCGCTCTGACAGAACCAGGCCACAACAACATTACGGGGAAGCGGACATGCGCGCACGCAACGGAAAATTCGGCACCCGGGACGAGGGCATTGTGGCAAGAGACCTGCGCCGGGTGCTGCTGGGCACCGGCGCTATCCTGCTGGTGCCGCTGGTGGCGATGCGCTTCACCGCAGAGGTGAACTGGGACGTGCTGGACTTCGCCGTCGCCGGCGTGCTGCTGGCCGGCATCGGCAGCCTCTACGTCCTGCTGACCCGTAAGCTTCGCACCGCCACGCAACGCCGCGCCATCGGCGGCGGCGTGCTGCTGACCCTGATGCTGGTCTGGGCCGAACTCGCGGTCGGTATCTTCGGCAGCCCGATCGCGGGCAGCTGAGCCACCCGCATTCTCCCCCTTTATGCCGCCGGCTGCGCGCCAAAGCCGATCGCCAGGCGGTTCCAGCTGTTGATGGCCCCGATGGCAAGGCTCAGGTCGACCATCTCGCGCTCGCTGAACTGTTCCCGCAGCGCCGCATAATCCGCATCCAGCGCCGGCTGTTCCGACAACCGGGTCAGGGCTTCGGTCCAGGCCAGGGCGGCGCGTTCGCGCGGACTGAAGAAGGGCGTCTCGCGCCACACGGCCACCGCGTACAGGCGGCGTTCGCTTTCGCCGGCCTTGCGCGCATCGGCGGCATGCATGTCGACGCAGTATCCGCAACCGTTGATCTGGGAAGCGCGCAGCTTGACCAGTTCGAGCAGGCTGTGTTCGAGCCCGGTCTCGCGGACATAGTTCTCGACGCCCAGCAGGGCTTTGTAGGCGGACGGCGAGGCTTTGTAAAAATCGAGGCGTTGCATGGTGTACTCCTTCAGTTTGGTTGGCTTACACTCCTTAGTCGAAGCGGTCGCGCCGTTTGTGACAGTTTTTTTGCTGTCACAAACCTGCGGCCCGTACCGTCTAATGATCATGGACACGACAATCGACATTTTCCAGGGCCTGCGCCCGCGCCTGTTCGGCATCGCCTACCGCATGCTGGGCGTGCGCGCGGACGCCGAGGACATCGTGCAGGAAGCCTGGCTGCGCTGGCAGCACGGCGGCATCGACGCCGCCCGGATTCCGGAAGCCTGGCTGGTGACGGTGGTGACCCGCATGGCCATCGACCGCCTGCGCGGCGCCATGCTCGAGCGTGAGCGCTATGTCGGCCCCTGGCTGCCGGAACCGCTGGTCGAAGACAGCGCCGAGTCGCCCGAGGCCGCGCTGGAAGCGGCCGGCGATATCTCGACCGCCTTCCTGCTGATGCTGGAGCGCCTCGGCCCCGAGGAGCGCGCCGTGTTCCTGCTGCACCAGGTATTCGACTTCGGCTATGACGAGGTGGCGGCGATGGTCGGCAAGACCGAGGCGGCCTGCCGCAAGATCCTGCAGCGGGCGCGCGAGCGGGTGCGGGCGGAGCGCCCGCGCTTCGCGGTCGGGCGCGAGCAGCACCTGGCGCTGCTGGCCAGGTTCGTCGAGGCCTCGCGCTCGGGCGAGGCGGCGCGCGTGCAGGAACTGCTGACCGAGGATGTGAGCTATATGGGCGACGGCGGCGGCAAGGCCAAGACCACGGTGCGCGCCGTGCTGGGCGCCGACCGCGTGGCGCGCCTGGTGGTGGGCATCGAACGCAAGTGGACGGACCGCGGCCACCACCAGCTGATCGAAGTGAACGGCGCCCCGGGGCTGCTGACCTGGCGCGACGGCCAGCCGGATTCGGTCACCTCACTGGAGATCCGCGAGGGCCGCATCGCCGGCATCTACGTGGTGCGCAACCCGGACAAGCTGGGCTCCCTGCCGAAGCTGGCCGGGCGGCCTCAGTCGTCGTAACTGCTCTCGCGCACGATCAGCTGCACGGGCAGGGTCTGTTCGGCGTTCTGCTTGTCCAGCAGCAGGGCGACCCCGGCGGCGCCCAGGGCTTCCTTGTCGATTGCGATGCTGGACAGCGGCGGGATCGCCTGGGCGGCGGCGCTGATGTCGTCGAAGCCGACGATGGCGATGTCGGATGGGACCTTGAGGCCGGCGTCCAGGCAGGTCTGCATCGCCGTCAGGGCCGCGCTGTCGTTGTAGCAGAACAGGGCGTCGGGGCGCGGCTTCATGGCCAGCAGCTTCAGCATGGCCTGGCGCACGCCCTCGGCCGGGTCGGCGCAGCCGGGCACGTGGACTTCGAGTTCCGGATCGGCCAGCATGCGGGCCTCGAACAGGGCCTTGCGGTAGCCGCGCTCGCGCTGGTGGATGCTGTAGTGGGCCAGCGAGCCGGCGATCATGGCGATGCGGCGGCGGCCGGTGCGGATCAGGTGGCGGGTGGCCAGGTAGCCGCCCAGGTGGTGGTCGGGATTGACGGAAGTGAAGCCGGGCAGGTGCATGTCGACCAGCACCAGGGGCTTTCCGCTGTCGCGCAGCACCGCCACCAGCTCCGGTTCGAAGTAGCCGGCGCACAGGATGGCGTCCGGCTGCTGGGCGCGCACCAGCTCGGCCACCGCTTCGCCCGGGTGCACGACGTAGAAGGACAAGGCCACGCCGGCGCGCCGGCAAGCCTGTTCGGCGCCCTGCAGCACCGGCGAGTAGAAGGGGCTGGACGACAGGGTGTTGTGCTGCTCGTGTAGTAAAAAGGCGATGCGCCGGATCGCGCCCAGGCGCAGGCGGTTGAAGTCGTAGCCCAGCTCGCGCGCGGCGGACAGGATCCGCGCGCGAGTCGGTTCGCCCAGGCCGGGCTGGTTCTTCAGGGCGCGCGACACCGTGCCGATCGAGCAGCCGGTGAGGTGCGCCAGATCGCGGACGGTGACGGTCATCAGCGTTTCTCCGAAGGATCCTGCGAGAAGGAGTAGGGCGCGTCGGCGGCGGCCGTGCCGCGGCGCTGGTTCGGCTTGTCCGACATGCGGAACTCCAGCTGGGCGCCGTGCATCAGCTCATCGTGGCCGATCCAGTTGCGGCTGACCGGCTTGCCGTCGATGCTGAGGGCATCCACGTAGCGTTTCGTGTCGCTGTTGCCGGGCGCCTTGATGCTCACCTTGCGGCCGTTCTCCAGGTGCAGCACGGCTTCCGGGAACAGCGGCGCGCCCAGCGCGTACTGGGGGCTGCTCGGCGTGACCGGATAGAAGCCAAGGGCGGAGAACACGTACCAGGCCGAGGTCTGGCCATTGTCTTCGTCGCCGCAATAGCCGTCCGGCGTCGCGCGGTACAGGCGGTTCATCACTTCGCGCGCCCAGTACTGGGTCTTCCAGGGGGCGCCGGCATAGTCGTACAGGTAGATCATGTGCTGGATCGGCTGGTTGCCGTGGGCGTACTGGCCCATGCCGGCAATCTGCATCTCGCGGATTTCGTGGATCACCTGGCCATAATAGCTGTCATCGAACACGGGCGGCATGGTCCACACCGCATCGAGCTTGTTGACGAAGGCCTGGCGTCCGCCCATCAGTTCGATCAGGCCGGCGACGTCGTGGAACACCGACCAGGTGTAATGCCAGCTGTTCCCCTCGGTGAAGGCATCGCCCCACTTGAAGGGATTGAAGGGCGCCTGGAAGCTGCCGTCCTTGTTCTTGCCGCGCATCAGGCCGGTTTCCGGATCGAAGAGCTTGCGGTAGTTGCGGGCCCGCTCCGCATACACGGCGATCTCGGACTGCGGCTTGCCGAGCGCCTTGCCGAGCTGGTAGATGGCGAAGTCGTCGTAGGCGTATTCGAGGGTGCGGGCGGCGTTTTCCTTGATGCCGGAATCGTAGGGCACGTAGCCGAGGCGCTTGTAGTCCTCGACGCCGGCGCGGCCGACGGCTTCCATCGGTCCGGCGTTGTTGGCGCCGTGGGCCAGGGCCTGCCACAGGGTCTCGATGTCGTAGCCGCGCAGGCCCTTGAGCCAGGCTTCCGCCACCACCGAGGCCGAGTTATTGCCGACCATGACGTTGGCATAGCCGGGGCTCGACCATTCTGGCAGCCAGCCGCCTTCCTTGAAGTCGTTCGCCAGGCCTTCCTGCATCTCGCGGTTGACCGACGGGTACATCAGGTTGAGGAAGGGGTAGAGGGCGCGGAAGGTGTCCCAGAAACCGGTGCCGGCGAACATCCGGCCCGGCAGCACCTGGCCGTTGTAGGGACTCCAGTGGACCGGCTTGCCGGCTTCGTCGAGTTCGTACAGCTTGTTCGGGAACTGCACCATGCGGTACAGGCTCGAATAGAAGGTGCGCTGCTGGTCGATGCTGGCGCCCTTGATCTCGACCCGGCCCAGCACCTCGTTCCAGCGCTTCGTGGCCTTGGCGCGGGTGGCGTCGAAATCGTCGCTGCCGATCTCGCGCGCCAGGTTGCGCTCGGCCTGTTCCAGGCTGATGAAGGAGGAAGCCACGCGCATGCCGACCTTTTCGCCGTCGGCGGTCGCAAAGCCGACGATGGCGCCGGCATGGTCGACCTTCGCTTCCTGCGCGCCGGCGACGATCTTGTCGCCGTCCCACACTTCGCCGCTCTTGAAGGGCTTGTCGAACTGGATCACGAACCAGTTGCGGAAGTTGGTGAGCGGCTTGCCCGCGTGGCGGGTCGAGTAGCCGACGATCTTGCGCTCGCCGGGGATCAGTTTTACGTAGGAGCCCTTGTCGAGGGCGTCGATCACCACCCAGGCCTGCTCGGTCTTCGGGAAGGTGAAGCGGAACTGGGCGGCGCGCTCGGTGGGCGTGAGCTCGGCGGTGACGTCGCTGTCGGCCAGGTAGACGCGGTAGTAGTCCGGCTTGGCCAGCTCCGCCTTGTGCGAGAACCAGCTGGCGCGGTCGTCTTCCTTGAAGCGCTTGGCGCCGGTCACCGGCATGATGGCGAACTGGCCGTAGTCGTTCATCCAGGGCGAAGGCTGGTGGGTCTGCTTGAAGCCGCGGATGCGGTCGGCCGTATAGGTATAGGCCCAGCCATTGCCCATCTTGCCGGTCTGCGGCGTCCAGTAGTTCATGCCCCAGGGGATGCCGACCGAGGGATAGGTATTCCCGTTCGAGAGTTCGGGCTTGCTGTCGGTGCCCATCAGCGGGTTCACATGGTCGAGCGGGGCGGCCTGGACGTGGAAGCTGGCGATGGCAGCCAGGCCGAGTGCGGCGGCGAAGAGAGTCGGTTTCATTGGTAGGCCGTTTGCGTGTAGGGGCGGGCGGTTTTGTCCTTGCCCCAGTTGGTGTTCGGGGTCGGCTGCATGGTGAATACCAGCTCGCCGCCCGCCAGGATGTCTTCGTGGCGCAGATAGCTGCGCGCCAGCGCCTTGCCGTTCAGGGTGACGCTGCCGACGTAGCCGTTGGCGTCCGACAGGTTCACGGCGCGCACCGTGAACTGCCTGCCGTTCGGCAGGTTCAGCGTGGCCTTCTCGACGAAGGGACGGCCGATCACGTACTCGTTGGTCCCCGGCGCCACCGGATAGAAGCCCATCGCCGTGAAGGCCAGCCAGGCCGAGGTCTGGCCCAGGTCGTCGTTGCCGGCCAGGCCATCCGGCGCATCCTTGTACTGGCTGGCCACGATCTGGGCCAGGCGCCCCTGGGTCTTCCACGGTGCGCCGGCATAGTTGTACAGGTAGGCCACGTGGTGCGAAGGCTCGTTGCCGTGGGCGTAGTGGCCGATCAGGCCGGAGATGTCTTCCATGTGGGCGTAGACGTTGGCATCGACCCTGGCGTCGAAGACCTGGTCGATCTTGCTGACCAGGCCGGCGTCGCCGCCGAGGAACTTCACCAGGCCCGCGTTATCGTGGGGCATGTACCAGGAATACTGCCAGGCGCTGCCCTCGGTATAGTCGCTGCCGAAGTTCGACTGCACCGGATCGAAGGGGGTGCGGAACTCGCCGGTCGACTTGCGGGCGCGGACGAAGCCGGTCTTCGGATCGAACACATTGCGCCAGTTCTGGGCCCGCTTGTAATAGCGTTCGGCCACGTCCTTCTTGCCCATCTTCTCGGCCATGCGCGCGATGGTCCAGTCGTCGAAGGCGTATTCGACGGTCTTCGAGGCCGCCTCCGGTTCGAGGTCGATCGGCACGTAGCCGTATTTCATGTAGTGCTGCAGGCCGCCGTAGGGACCGTATTCCGCGCTGGCGGTCATCGCCCGCAGCGCCTGTTCCGGATCGAAGCCGCGGATGCCCTTCATGTAGGCGTCGGCGATCACCGGCACCGCGTGGTAGCCGATCATGCACCAGGTTTCGAGTCCGGCGAACTGCCACACCGGCAGGATCCCGTAGGGGCTGGCCTGCTGGGAGGCGATCAGGGAGCGCACGAAGTCGGCGTTGCGCTGTTCCGGCTGGATCAGGGTCAGCAGCGGATGCAGGGCGCGGTAGGTGTCCCACAGCGAGAAGGTGGAGTGGAAGCGGAAACCGTCCGCCTGGTGGACCTGGTTGTCCGGCCCGCGGTAGGCTCCGCTGCGGTCCATGAAGAGGCTCGGCGCCAGCAGGCTGTGATACAGGCTCGTATAGACCATGCGCTTCATCGGCTGCGGCGCCTCGATGTCGACGGCGCCGAGGGCCTGCTCCCAGGCTGCGCTGGCGTTCGCGCGTTCCTTGTCGAAGTCCCAGCCCGGCATCTCGTCCAGGTTGGCCAGGGCGCCATCCTCGCTGACGGCGGAGACGGCCACCTTCACCAGCAGCGGAGCGTCGCCGAGCTTGCCGAAGTCGAGCGCCGCCTCGAGCGCCTTGCCCTCGACCAGGATTTTGTCAAGCGGGGTCTTGCCGGGCGAAGCGAAGCCGCGGTACTCGACGCCTTCCTCGCGGTTCATCAGTTGGTGCGACTGGAGCGGGCGCGAGAAGCGGATCGCGAAATACAGCTGGCGGCCCGGTGCCCAGCCGCGCGTCTCGCGCATGCCGGTGATCGTGTCCTGCCCGCGCAGGCGCAGGCGCGACCACAGGTTCTTGCCGTACCAGTCGTAGATGCTGCTGCGCAGGTCGAGCACGACCCGGGCCTCGGATCCCGGCTTGAAGCGGTAGCGGTGCAGACCGACCCGCTCGCTGGCCGTGAGTTCGACGCCGACCTCGTTGTCGAGCAGTTTGACCGCGTAGTAGCCCGGCTCTGCATGCTCGTCCTTGTGCGAGAAGCGCGAGCGGTAGCCGCTGAAGGGGCGTTCCGGATAGCCGGGCTCCAGTTTCAGCTCGCCGCTGGTGGGCATCAGCAGTACGTCGCCGAGGTCGGAGTGGCCGGCGCCGGAAAAGTGGGTATGCGAGAAGCCGAGGATGGAGTCGTCTTCGTAGCGGTAGCCGGCGGCCCAGGGATAGCTCTGCTTGAAGTGGCGGACCTGGGTGTCGGGGCTCAACTGGATCATGCCGAACGGCCGCGTGGCGCCGGGGAAGGTGTGGCCGTCGCCGCCGGTGCCGACGAAGACGTTGACCTCCGCCACCCGGCTGCCGGGCGCCGCGGCCCCCGCGACGCCGGCGCATAGCAGGCCGGCCGCCAGTGAAATGGCGGAGAGAGAAATGCGCTTGCCCATCGTGTCTCCTTGCTGTTATTCCGGAAACATAGCCCGATTTTTTTCGGTCAGCAACAAGCGCACGATCCCGGACCTCCTGTTTATAGCGTTTACTAAACAAATGTCGTGCAGACGCCATGCCACGGTCCCGCTTACCCAGTACGCATGGAGCAGAGAAGGCGAAGGGGAAGCCGGACGGCGACGCGTTACCCTGTTTGTTTAGTCGGGTGCCCGGCGCCGGGAGCTGCCGTGAAGCGCCCGATCGGGCATAATGCCGGGCCATGCCGAACCGCCGAGATATCACGACAAAGCCAACGCCGCCGGCCACGCCGCGGTGGATGACCGAAGACGACCTGGACGCCGTACTGGCCGTGCAGGCCGCCTGCTACCCGCCGTCCATGCAGGAGCCGGCCGATATCGTGCTGGCGCGCCTTCGGGCGGCGCGGGACAGTTGCCTGGTCGCCTGCGACGCCGAGGGCGTTTGCGCCTATGTGTTCGCCTATGCGTCGCGGCGCGGCGCGGTCACGCCGCTGGATGCCGCCTTCCAGTCGGCCGCCGATGCCGACACCCTGTACATCCACGACATGGCGGTGGCGCCGCGTGCGCTCGGCCAGGGACTGGCGCGGCGGCTGGCCGGCGGCCTGCTGGAACGCGGACGGTCGCGCGGCCTGGCCTGGTCGGCCCTGGTGGCGGTGCAGGATTCGCGCCGCTTCTGGGAAGGACTGGGTTTTGCCGCCCACGGCCTGGCGCCTGGCGGGCAGGGGGCGCGGGCGCTGCTGAGCTATCCGGACGGTGCGCTCTACATGGCGCGCGCCCTGCATGCCGGATAGCGATGTCTGTTCCATATCTTCCTGCGTAATTCGTTGTTTTTTGTCGCCAGACGAGCCCAAAATTGCCCCGCTTACGCTAATATTGTCGGTGGGCAAGTTTTTTCCGGGAATTCCTATGTCGAGCACCATCCGTACGACTGCGCGGGCGCGCGGATTCACCCTTATCGAACTGATGATCGTGGTGGCCATCGTCGGCATCCTGAGCGCCGTCGCGATCCCCGCCTACAACAATCACGTGATGCGCGCGCGTCTGGCGGAAGCGTATTCCGGCCTCGGCACCGTGCAGACCAATGCCGAGGAATTCTGGTCGAACAACCACACCTACGCCAGTTTCGACCGCCTGCCGCCGGACAGCGCCAACTTCGGCTACGTCCTGACCAGCGGCGACGCCTCGAGCTATGTGGTCACCGCGGCGGGCAAGGGCCCGGCCACCGGTTTCTCCTTCACCATCGACCAGAACGGCAACCGGGCCACGCCGAAGGCGCCCACCGGCTGGTCGACCAGCACCACCTGCTGGATCGACCGCAAGGACGGCCGGTGCGTGCAATAAGCCCCGCAGCGCCGCGCGCCAGCGGCTTCACCCTGGTCGAGGCGGCCGTCGTGGTCGCGATCATCGGGATCCTGGCCGGCGTCGGCATTCCCAGCATGTCCAGCTGGCTGGTGGGACGCAAGGCCATGGCCGCCACCGGCTATTACGCCGACGGCTTCGCCTTCGCGCGCAACCAGGCCATCAGTCACAACACCGCCAGCCGGCTGGTGCTGGACGACCATCCGGCCTCCGGCCAGCTGCAGTGGCGGGTCGATCTCTGCTACCCGAGCAGCGACGACCTCTGCGACGACGCCAGCACCGGCTGGTCCACCCCGACCGCGGCGGCGGCCGGCGATCCGCGCGGGGCCCAGGGCGACAAGTCGGTGGTGCGCAGTGCCGACGGCCTGCCTTCGTCGAGCGCGGTCGCGCTGGTGGTCGGCCCTTCCGGCGCCAACGCCGCCTATTTCACTGCCCTCGGCTGGGTCGACACCCGGATCTCGCCGCAGATCGCACGCATCACCTTGTCGCCCACGGCCGGCGGTTCGGTCAGCTTCACGCCGATGGCGGTGTCGCTGACCCTGGCCGGCGTGGCCTCGCGCTGCGACCCGGGCGTGGCCGCGCCCGACCGCCGCAGGTGCCCGCGATGAGCCGCCCGCGCATGCCTAAGCCGGGCGCGCAGCGCGGCTTCGCCCTGATCGAAGCCCTGGTCGCGGTGGTCATCCTCGCCATCGGCCTGATCGGCACCTTGGGCCTGCAGGCCCGGTCCTATTCGGCACTGGAGGATTCGGCGATGCGCACGGAAGCCACGCTGGCCGCTGAATCGCTGCTCGGCACCATGGCCACCGACCAGGCCAACCTGACGTCCTATGCGGTGGTCGAGAGGGCCGCGCCGAGCACCCAGCTGAAGCCCTGGTTCGACGCGACCGTCAAACGGATTCCGTCGGCCGTCATCAGCGTGACGGTGACGCCGGCCACCGACGCCTCCGGCAGCCGGATCGATATCGCGATTGCCTGGACCCGTAAAGGGGGCGCCAAGGCCAACCAGTACCGCGTCACCTCCTACGTCTCGGGCAGCAAGCAATGAGGAAGCACATGCGCTCACCGCAGGGCGGTTTCTCGCTGGTCGAGCTGATGGTCAGCATCGTGATCGGCATGCTGGCGCTGCTGTTCGCTGTGCGCCTGGTGACCAGCGCCGACAGCACCCAGCGGCATGCGGTCGGCGGCTCGGACGCGATGCAGAACGGGATGCTGGCGCTGTTCTCGATGAGCGGCGACGCCGCCCAGGCCGGCTATGGCCTGAACGACCCGCTGATCGCGGGCTGCAACACCATTTTCAAGGACACCGGCGGCTACACGCTGGCCTCGGTGAACGTCGGCGGCGCCGCCGTGCAGCCGCTGGCACCCATCATCATCGAGCCGCAGGCGGCCGGCGCCAACGCCAACGCCGCCACCAGCGGCGAGAATCCCGACCGCATCAGCTTCTACGCCGGCAGCTCGATCACCGGCACCGGCACCCTGCGCCTGCTGTCCGGCTACACCAACGGCACCCGCATCGTGGTCGACCGCCGGCCCTACGGCTTCCGCCAGGGCGACGTGATCGTGGTCGTACCCGAGCAGCTGGGCGGCAAGTGCTCGCTGGCCCAGGTGTCGTCCGATCCCGACGCGCTGCCGGCGCTGCCGGCCCAGCAATCGATCGACGTCAACCAGGACGACGCTTACCGCTACAACAGCGGGGCGCTGGGCGCCAGCTTCGGCGCCGGCGTCTCGCGCGTGTTCAACCTCGGCCCGCCGGAATCCCTGTCCTTCCATACCTGGTCGGTCGCGGACGGCTTCCTGCAGCTGCGTTCGACCGACCTCGATGGGGCCGGCACCAATGCTGCAGCCGTCGCCGGCGACATCGTCTCGATCAAGGCGCAATACGGCTTCGACAACCGCGCCGGCATGAACTTCACGCCGGACGCCGGCATGCAGGTGAAGCAGTGGTCGGCATCCATGATCGACGCCGACGGCGACGGCGTGACCGGCGGCGCCGGCGACTACCTGCGTATCGCCGCGGTGCGCCTGGCCGTGGTCGCGCGCAGCAAGTCGCCCGAGTCGCCGGCGGCCGGCGCCAGCTGCACCGCCACGCCGGCGCCGCTGCAGGTGTTCGCCAACGCCACCGGCAGCGCCGCCGCGGCGCCGGTCAAGGTCAGCCTGGCGGTGCCGGGCGACAGCGTCGACTGGCGCTGCTACCGCTACCGCGTGTTCGAGACCGTGGTCCCGCTGCGTAACTTCGTGTGGAGGCCGTAATGAAGAAGACGTACCGCCTGCTTGGGGGCGCGCGCGAGCAGGGTGCGGCACTGCCGGTGATGCTGATCATCCTGGCCGTCATGCTGCTGGGTAGCGTGTACCTGCTCAGGTCCAGCCACTCGACCGCGCTGGCGACCGGTAACCTGGCCTATGACGCCACCCTCAACCGCGCCGCCGACCTCGGCCTCCACCAGGGCTTCCAGTGGCTGAGCACGACCGCCGCCAGCAACAAGACCGCGCTCGAAGCCGACGACCTCGCCGACGGCTACCACTCCTCGCTTGACACCAAGGTGACCCCGCGCGACGCTGGTTTCTGGGACTCGGCCAAGACCGTCACCGATGCCGACGGCAACAAGATCGACTACGTGGTGCACCGCCTGTGCGCGCGCGACGGCCGCTACGACGGCAAGGACAACCGCTGCGTGCAGACTTCGTCGGTGAAGGGCAGCCTTGGCAACGCCGTGGCGCTGGGCGAGAGCCTGGCCGCCGATGCCCCCAGCTACGACGGCGCGCCGCAACTTCATTATGTGATCGCCTCGCGTATCAACGGTCCGCGCGGCAGCAATGTGATCAACCAGATGATCGTGCTGATCGGCGTTTAAGCTCAGGCCTCCCATGAAAAGACTCTTCGCCTTCCTGTTCCTGCTCGTGCTCGCCCTCGGCGCGTCCGCGGCCCCGACCAATATCGCCCAACTGCCGCTGCTGAATATCTCGGGCAGCGGTAACGTCAAGCCCAATTTGATGCTGTTGTACGATAACTCGGGCTCGATGACCTATACCTATACGCCGGACTACATCGTCGATTCGACCAGCTGCCGCACCGGGTCCACGCTGGCGAGCGGCACCACCAACTGCACGCCCGGCTACCCGCCGTTCAACAGCGCCGATTTCAACCGCCAGTACTACAACCCGGCGATCCGCTACACACCGCCGGTCGACGACCTCGGCAACTCCTATGCGTCGATGACGCGTACCCAGACCACGAACTGGACCTCGGTGCCGACCGACGGCTTTGGCATCAACAACAGCAATATCTCGATGCAGGGCGAGAGCAAGTCGAACCTGGCCAGCGGCTTCCCGGACCTCGGCTGGTGCAACTCGAAGACCTGCCTGTACGGCAATCCCAACTACGCCTATCCGGACGGCACCTACAAGACCTCGACGCCTTACACCACGGCGCCGTACTACTACACCATCAACGTGGCCGAGTACTGCAAGGAAGCGGGCCTGATCAACTGCAAGGGCGTCGCGGTCGGTTCGCCGGCGCCGGCAGGCTATCCCTATCCAGCCAAGGTCCGCTGGTGCAACAGCACCAGCATGAGCGACTGCCAGGCGAAGTACGTCAACACGAAGGTCGACAAATACATCTATCCACGCTTTTCGACTTCGGCCAGCACGGTGACCGCGGCCTACGGCACCGTCACCATCGGCGCCTCCAGCACCACCAGCGACCTGGTCATCAACAGCATTTCGGTGGCGGAGTCCGGCGGCACCGTCGTCATCACCGGCGGCGCGATCACCGCGGTCGGCGGCACCACCACCCTGTCCAAGCAGGCCAGCCTGGCCACCGCGCTGGCCGCCTCGATCATCGCGAAGACCGGCCTGAAGAACCAGTACCTGGCCTGTGTGCAGGCGCCGACCAGTTCCTCGGTGCCGGCCTGCTCGACCTACGGCATCAACCTCGGCACCAGCAACGTGGTCGCGATCGTGCCGATCGTCTGCCCGAGCGGCGCCGCCAAGAGCAGCCCGGACTGCACGGTGGTGGCCGACGGCAGCCGCAACGGCTGGGCGGTCAGCGTCAGCGCCCAGACCAAGACCATCACCAGCAAGCAAAGCGATGTGATCCCGACCACCGCCAGCGCCATCGGCGCCGGTGCGCCGGTGTTCGTCCGCACCGACATCGTCTCGACCAACAACAGCTATCCGAAGGCGCCGGCGCGCACCGACTGCGCCGGCAGCACCTGCACCTACGACGAGGAGATGACCAACTTCGCCAACTGGTACGCCTACTACAAGACGCGCAACCAGATGATGAAGACGGCGGTCGGCCAGGCCTTCCAGGCGCTGAACGGCAACTACAAGGTCGGCATCGTCTCGCTGTCGAACGCGGCGGCCCAGCCGGAAACGGCCAACGGCTTCACCTACCCGGCCGAATTCTCCGGCGCCAACCGCACCGCCTGGTACAACGCGCTGTACAAGATGAGCGCATCGGGCTCGACGCCGATGCGCCTGGCCCTGAACGCGGTCGGCAGGATGTATGCAAACCTGGGCAAGTTCCAGCGGCCGGCCGGTTCGGAAGTGATCGAATATCCCTGCCAGCAGAACTTCGCCTTCGTCACCACCGACGGCTACTGGAACGGCGGCGCCGCCACCAATGTGTCCAGCAACGACAATATGGAGAATCTGGCACGCTTCTGCAGCAAGCGCCTCGGCTGCGTCGACCCGCGCGCCCAGACCGCGGCCTCGCTGGCCGACGTCGCCTTGCACTGGTACAACGGTGGCACCAGCACCGGCACCGTCTCGCTGCGCCCCGACATCGACGACATGAGCAAGGACGGCGTGGTGCCGGCCGCCGCCGGCGACAACCAGCACCTGCACATGAACACCTACGCGCTCGGCCTCGGCGTTGACGGGGTCATGACCTTCGACCCGAAGTACGACACCGGCGCCACCGAAGGCTCGGACTTCTACAAGCTGGTCACAGGCGTCACCACCGGCTGCCCCTGGAACAACAAGAACGCCTATGTGTGGCCGGACCCGAACACCGGCGACTCCAGCGGCGGCGCGGCCTACCAGGAACGGGTCGACGACCTGTGGCACGCGGCCATCAACGGCCACGGCAAGTACTTCAGCGCCAACGACCCGGCCGAAGTCGTGGACGGCCTGGGCAAGGCGCTGGCGAACATCGAGGTGCACGTCGGCGCGGCCGCCGCATCGGCCACCTCGACCCCCAACATCACGCTCGAGGACAACGACATCTTCTCGGCCACCTTCACCACCGTCAAATGGTTCGGCGTGCTCACCGACCGCAAGCTCGATCCGGTCAGCGGGGAAGTCATCAAGACCATCGCCTGGCACTCGAGCAATACGGTCGGCGCCAAGGTGGCGGCATCTACCGATACCCGCAGCATCAAGATGCTGGACGTCGACAACGGCGGCCTCAAGGACTTCCTGTACGCGGGGATGAACGCCACCGAGAAAGCCTGGTTCGACAACAAGTGCGGCGCGCTGGCGCAGTGCTCCAACCTGTCGGCCGCCGACCGCCTGGTCGTCAACAACGGCAGCAATATCGTCGCCTGGCTGCGCGGGCAGCAGCAGTATGCGGACGACACCCGCCTGCGCGCCTACACGCTGTCGAACCCCAAGGACGACGGCGTCACGCAGGTGCTGCCGATCGTGCTCGGCGACATTGCCTCGTCCAAGCCGGCCTACCAGCGCGAGCCGCGCAAGAACTACACGGCCACCGGCTACAGCAAGTTCAAGGTCGACAATGCGGCGCGTAAGCCGGTGGTGTTCGTTGCCGCCAACGACGGCATGCTGCACACCTTCGATGCCGCCAACGGCAGCGAGCTGTGGGCCTACGTCCCGCGCATCACCATGAAGAAGCTGTACGAGCAGGCCAGCACGACCTACAGTACCAACCACCAGTTCACCACCGACGGTTCGCCCGAACTCGGCGACGTCAAGATCAATGGCATCTGGCGTTCGGTGGTGGTGGCCGGCTTGAACGGAGGCGGTCGCGGTTACTATGCGGTCGACGTCACCGACCCCGCCAATCCGTCCGCGCTGTGGGAGCTCTGCGCCGACGCGGAAGTCTGCACCGGCAACCGCTTCGACGCCGACATCGGGCTGAGCTTCGGCAACCCGCAGTTCGGCACCTGGAAGGATGCCTCCGGCACCGAGCATTGGGTGGTGTTCCTGACCTCCGGCTACAACAACGTGCCGTCCACCGGCTTCGGCGGCAACGGCAAGGGCTACCTGTACGTGGTCGACGTGGCCAGCGGCCAGGTGCTGAGCAAGACCAGCACCAATGTCGGCGACACCACCACGCCCTCGGGCCTGGCCAAGATCACCGCGATCACCAACAATCCGCTCACAGACCCGCTGGTGACCTATGTCTACGGCGGCGACAACCAGGGCAAGATGTGGCGCTTCGACTTTACCGCCGGCGGCAACCCGACGGTGCTGCAGATGGGCGACGCCGGCACCGGCCAGCCCGTCACCAGTCGCCCCGAGGTCACCCTGTGCCAGGTGACTTCGACCGACGCCTCCGGCCAAACCACGGTGGGCGCGCAGAAGGTCGTGGTGTTCGGCACCGGCCGCCTGCTCGACTTGCCCGATATCGCGGATACCAGCAAGCAGAGCGTCTACGTGCTGAAGGACAGCGGCACCGGCATCGGCGCCGCCAGCTGGCGCAATTCGACCTCGATGGCCAAGCAGTCGCTGGCGCGTCCGGCCGGCACCCAGGCCTACACGATCAGCGGCCCGGCCGTGAACCTCGGCAGCCAGGCCGGCTGGTTCTTCGATCTCGACCAGAACGCCGGCGAACGCGTCAACCTCGACCCGAAGGTGGCGGCCGGTACCCTGACCGTGGTGTCGAATATTCCTTCGTCCTCGTCCTCGTGCAAGGTCGGCGGCAGCAGCAACGTCTACCAGCTGAACGTCTGCACGGCGGCGCCGGTCAACACCCAGCAGGGCATCGGCGCGATCGCGGGCCAGTCCCTGTCGGGCAATTCGGCGGCGGTCGGCTTCATCATCGTGCGCCTGCCCTCGGGCGCCCTGAAGATGGTCACCACCACCGCGGACGGCAATACCATCACCTCGAGCGTGGCGCGCGCCAGCGACGTCGAGGCCCACCGCGCCGGCTGGCGCCGGGTGCGCAACTAAGGCATCGGCTGGACTTGCGGATCAGGGAGCAGGGGCCGCGCGCACGGCCCCGCTGAGGGTCTGGGTCTCGACCCTGCCGTCAGTACCGCTCAGGCGCAGTTGCACCGGCAGCCAGTCCTGCGAAGGCGCCAGCCACAGTTCGAGCCGGGCTTCGCCGGGCGCCGCCAGCCGCGCCAGATGCCAGGCCGGCATGCTGCCGATGCCGGTGTCGACCTCTTCCTGGCCGAGTACCTGGTAGCGTTCGACCCCCACCTGCGATGCGCCGGCCACCACGATCCTGATCTCGTTCTGCAGCTGCTCGGGCCGTCCCAGCGCGATGGCGGCCAGCTGCACCAGCACGGAAGCGCGGTCCTGCATGCCGACCGCGCCCGGCGCGGGATTGCCGGCGCCCTGGAAGCGGACCTCGCCCGTTGTCGCATCGAAGCTGGTGCTTGTGCTGCCATCCGCCCGGATTTCGGTGGCGAGGGCCGGCGCGATGCCGGTATCGCCGCTGATGCCGCGGCTGGACAGGCGGCCGAGGATGCCGTCGAATTCCAGGCTGTAGCCGCTGTCGTCGCTGCGCCAGTCGAGGTAGGCCTGGCCGTCCGCCCGTCCCGGCGAGGTGAAGCTCAGGCGTGCGCTGGCCGGCAGGCGCAGGCGGTAGCGGCCCGCCATCGGCAGCAGTGCGTTCTCGCCGGGCGAGGCGGCAGGGGCGGGCCGGGTCGTGGGGCCGGTGATGGCCGGGGTGGCCACGCCGGCCGGTGGCGGCGCTTCGGTCACGGCCGCAGCGGGCGGCGGGGCAGGGGGCCGCCTTGGGGTGGGCTCGGGCGCTGCGTCGACGGGCCTGTCCGCAGCTTGCGCGGGCCGGCTGTCCTGCGGACGGTGCGGCGCCGCGGCCGTGTCCACCAGGCGCAGCACCAGCGGGGCGCCGGCCGCCGGCGGCGCCAGCGGGCCGGGCATGCGCCGCGCCGCCAGTTCCAGCAGTGCGCCATGCAGGGCGAGCGACAGCGCGCACAGGACGAGCAGGCGGCGGTTGGGCGACAGGAAAGCATTGGACCTCATCCCGCTAGTGTAGCGCCTGGGACCGTCCCTGCCCATCCGTGCGCCCAGGCATCGGCCGCCGCGCCATCATGCAGGCATGGATACCCCTCGCAAGCACAAGCTGCCCCTGCACCAGGTGCGGCGCTATCTCGAACCCGGCCCGGTGGTGCTGGTCTCCTCCGCCTGGCAGGGCCGGCGCGACATCATGACCATGGGCTGGCACACGGTCATGGAATTCTCGCCCTCGCTGGTCGGCTGCGTGATCGCTTCCAGCAACCACAGTTTCGAGCTGGTGCGCGGCAGCGGCGAATGCGTGGTCAACCTGCCCACGACGGCGTTGACGGAAGCGGTGCTGGGCATCGGCTCGACCAGCGGCGCCGACATCGACAAGTTCGACGCTTTCGGCCTGACGCCCCAGCCGTCGCGGCTGGTGGCCGCTCCCGCCATCCGCGAATGCCACGCGCAGTTCGAATGCCGGCTGCACGACGACAGCCTGGTCGAGCGTTATAACTTCTTCATCTGGGAAGTGGTGGCCGCGCGCGTGGCGTCGACCCCGGGCTACCCCGAGACCCTGCATTACCGCGGCGACGGGCACTTCATGCTGTCCGGGCCTACGGTCGACCTGAGCCGCCCCGGACTGAAGTAGGCTTGCCGGCCCTGCAGCTTCGATGACGAAGCGGCAAAGGCTTTGAGGGTTTTGCGCGACAGATAGGGAACAGGGCAGGCGCTTTCCTTGACGCAATACAGGGACTCCGGCACAGTTTCGCCTGCGCGGGGCTCGAACCCGCGCGCCGATTTCACCCAGCCTTTTCCCTACATGCCCATCGATTTCCAGCTTCCTTCCGATCCGCCCGCCCAGGTTCAGCCAGCCAGTGCCCCATCCTTCGACGACCAGTACGCCAGGGCGCGCGCCCTCGCCAACGGCGGCCAGCCGGCGCTGGCGCTGGCCGCCTATTCGGCGCTGCTGACCCGTTCGCCGGGCAATCCCGACGTCCTGCTGGGCCGCGGCATCGTGTATGCCCGCCTGGGGCGCTGGAGCGAAGCCGAGGCCGACCTCGGCGCGGCGGCGAAGGCCTCGCCCGATTATGCGGACGTGTGGGAAGCGCTCGGCAATACCTATCGCTGGAGCGAGCAGCCGGCGAAGGCGCTGGAAGCCTGGAACCGGCTTGTCGCCCTGCGCCCGAACGACCCGGCCGCCTATATCGCACGTGCGCGGTCCCGGCGCGCCCTCGGCCAGTCCGCCGAGGCGAAGGCCGACCTCGAACGCGCGCGCGCCCTCGGCGGCGAGGCCGGCGAGATCGACGGCCTGCTGGCCGACCTGCAGCCGCGTCCCGCAGTGCCCTCCGCCGGCAATCCGGACGCCACCAGCGCCGCCGGCTATGCCTGGGGCGCCAGCCTGGCCTCGAGCTGGACCGACGTCGGCAACGGCCCGCGCTGGAACGACCAGACCGCCAGCGTGCGTCGCTACCTGGCGAACGGCTCGATCGCCTTCGAAACCCTGCGCGCGCACCGCTTCGGCGAGCATGACTACGCCTGGGCGCTGGATGCCTATACCGGCCTGTGGCGCGGCGCCTATGCCAACCTGCGCTACCAGCATTCGGCCGCCAGCCGCCTGTTCCCGGCCAATTCCGGCCGCGTCGAGGTCTGGCAGGCCCTGGGCGGCGGCTGGGAGGCCTCGCTCAGCGACGACGTGCTGGGATTCGATTCGCGCGTCAACATCTATGGCGCCAGCATCGCCAAATACCTTGGCAATTTCTACGTCCAGCTGCGCCACCAGGACATCGTGTCGTCGGGTTCGCACAGCACCGGCGAGCGCCTGCTGGGACGCTGGTACTACCTCGGCGACGCCGACAACTACCTCGAAATGAGCGTCAACAGCGGCCGCAGCGACGATCCCCTCAGCCTGGTCGGCGGGCGCGCCCGTTCGGGCGGCGGCGGTCTTGCCTGGGTGCGCTACTTCAGCCCGCAATGGGGCGGCAAGATCGGCGCGACCTTCTCGCATACCGCCTCGGGTAACGGCGGCGACGAGCGCGGCCTGTCCTTCGCGCTGTACCGCCGATGGTAGCAGTGGCCGACAAGCCGGCCGCCGCACCGGCGAAACACCGCGGCCCGGCCGCCCGCGCCCTGGGCGCCGCCCTTGGCGAAGTGCTCAGCTGCCTGCCGGCCCTGGTGCTGGCCTGGCTCTGCCTGCGCGTGGCCGAGAGCTGGCATGCCGCCGGCGGCGACATGAAAGTCTCGATCCTGTTCGGGCCGGCGCTGGCGAACGATCTGCTGTCGCTGCTCCGTTACGGTTTCCTGTTCGTGCTGGGCGCGCCGCTGCTGGCGCTGGTGCCGGCCCCGCGCTGGCGCAGGGCGCTGCTGGGCGTCTGCTGGTCGCTGCTGCTGGTGGCCCAGGCCGGCCTGCTGCAATACCACTGGGTTGCCGGAGTGCCGCTGGGCGCCGACCTGTTCGGCTATACCAGCGCCGAAGTCGCGACCACGGTCGGCGGCGGCTGGCGCGCCGATGTGCCGCTGGTGGCGGCTCTGGCATGCGCGCTGGCCGTGCTGTGGCTGGCGCTTCGGGCCTGCGGCCGTCCCTGGTGGCCGCGCGCGGACGCGCGCAGTAGCTTGATCTTCGGCGCCGCGAGCCTGCTGGCCTTCGCCTTCCTGCCCGACCATTACGCGCCCACCGCCGCCCAGAGCGAAGCCAGCATCGACTACCTGCTGAACAAGACCGCCTACTTTGCCGACCGCAACCTGGCCCACCTGATGGGCAGCGGCGGCGGCACAGCGGTCGAACACCGCTCAGGCGAGTTGCCCTGGGCCGACAAGGACGCGCGCTATCCCTTCCTGCATCCGGAGCGCACGCCGGACACGCTCGGCCCGCTGTTCGAACGCCGCGCCGGTACGCCGCCGAACCTGGTCTTCATCATCGTCGAAGGCCTGGGCCGCAATTTCTCCGGTCCCGGCGCCCGCCTGGGCAGCTTCACGCCCTTCCTCGACGAACTGGCCGGCCGCAGCCTGTATTTCGAGAACTTCCTGTCCGGCCAGGGCCGCACCTTCGGCGTGCTGACCACGATGTTCGGATCGCTGCCTTTCGGCGAGAACGGCCTGGCCGCGCTCGGCGACAAGGCGCCGCGCCACGCGTCCATCCTGAGCGTGCTGAAGTCCCAGGGCTACCGCCTGGGGTTCTACAGCGGGTCCGACCTCGACTTCGACAACGAAGGCAGGTTCCTGCGCCAGGAAGGTGTCGAGCAGTTCGTCAGCGAGCGCGATTACGGCCCGCCGGCCCAGCGCAGCAACGACTGGGGCTATGCCGACGGCGAGCTGGTCGACATGACCCTGCGCAGGGAAAGCATTGCGGCAAAGGAGACGCAGGCGCCGTCGCTGACGATCATCCAGACCACCAGCATGCACGACCCCTTCACCTTCCCGGACAAACCGCGCTACATGGAGAAGGTGGGGCAGCGCCTGGCCCAGCTGGGCATCGCGCCGAACGCTAACCCGGGCTATGCGGCCCAGCGCGAGATCTTCGCCAGCGTCCTCTACACGGACGACGCGCTGCGCCGCTACTTCGACGGCGCGAAGAAGCTGCCGGGCTATGAGAACACCATCTTCGTGATCACCGGCGACCACCGCCTGCCCGAGCTGCCGATGGACACCCGCATCGAGCGCTACCACGTACCGCTGATCGTCTACTCGCCGCTGCTGAAGCAGCCGCGCGCCATCAAGTCGGTCAGTTCCCAGTTCGACATCGCGCCCTCGCTGCTGGCCTACCTCTCGAACAATCACGGCCTGAAATCGCCGCCGGCCGTGACCTGGCTCGGCACCGGCCTGGATACCGAGGCGGCTTTCCGCAACCTGCACGTGGTCCCGCTCAAGCAGACCAAGACCGAGCTGAGCGACTTCGTGTCCGGCACCGTCTACCTGGCGCAAGGCCGGCTGTATGCGCTGGCCGACGGCATGCGGACCGACCGCGCGCCGGAAGGCAAGGCGTTATCGGTGGCACGGGCCCAGTTCCAGTCCTTCCTGCAGGCGAACGCCGTGGCCGGCCGCTCTCCCGAGCTGGCGCCGCCGGATGCCGTCGACGCGCTGGCAGCCTATGGCGCCACCAGCCGCAATCTGCGCAGCGTGGCGCTGGCGGCCGAGGGCGGCGGTGTGGGCGTCTCCAATGTGCGCCGCGCGGCGGCGCCGGGACCCGACGGGGCGGCGATGGTCGAGGCGACCCTGCACAACGAGTCGACCACGGCCTCGCGCGCCTTCGTGCCGCTGCTGGTGATCAGCACTGCCGGCGGACTCGAAGTCGTCGAAGTCGCCGGCGCGCCGCGGACCATGGAAGCGGGCGCCACTCTGAAGATTGCGCTGCCGGCCAGGCTGGGCAAGCTGCCGCAGGGGACCTATTTCGTGTCCGTGATTCCTTCGCATCCCGAGACCGGGCGCTCGATCGGCATCGGCCAGTACCACGTGGAGATGCCGCTGTGAGGCAAATGCTGCGTACCGCGCTGCTGGCTGCGCTCGTCGCCGGCAGTGCGCATGCCGCAGAGACGGCCGGCCCGCGGGCGATCTGGACCTGGGAAGGCGAGTCCTACGCCATGCTCGAGAGCGAGGGCATGGCTGCCCAGGGCATCGCCTTCCTGAAGACGAAATCGATCGGCACCGTCTACCTGTACGCCGACGCCTGGCGCGGCCGCAACCTGATCGTTTCGCAACCGGAGCGCTACCGCCGCCTGCTGCGCCGCCTGCACGGGTCCGGCCTGAAGGTCTACGCCCTGCTGGGTTCGGGCTACCTGAACACCGAGCGCTATGTGCTGCCGCGCCACCGCGAGGAGGCCGTCGCCATGCTCCAGCGCGTGCTCGACTATAACAAGGCTGCGGCCCCCGAAGAACGCTTCGACGGCATCAACCTCGACATCGAACCTCATATCCTCGCCGAGTGGTCGACCCGCAAGATGGAGTTGCTGGCCAACTTCCTCGACATGTCGGATACCCTGATGCGGGTGAAGGCCCAGTCGGGCCAGGCGCTGCCGATCGGCCCCGCCATCCCGTTCTGGCTGGACGGCATCCAGCTCGACTGGCATGGCAGGCGCAAGCCGGTCAACCAGCACGTGCAGGACATCTACGACTACGTGGCGCTGATGGATTACCGCGACCATGCGGACGGCGGCGACGGCCTGGTCAGCCATGCGATGGACGAGCTGGCGTATGGCGAGACCATTGGCCGCCCGGTCCTGATCGGCATCGAAACCATGCCGAACGAGTTGAAGAAGGTGTCGTTCAATCACCTGGGCGAGCCCGACCTGGAGCGCGAGCTGGCGGCGACCTCGCGCAGCGTGGGCGGCATGCGCTCCTTTGGCGGCTTCGTGGTGCATCACTACGCCTCCTACCGCCGCTGGCTGGGTCTCGACTAGGATCCTCCGTTGGAAGGCCCGCGCACCACCAGCACCGGAATCGCGCAGATACTCAGCACCTTCCAGGTCTCGCTGCCCAGCAGCCGCGCGCGCAGGCCGCCGCGCCCGTGGGAGGCCATCACGATCAGGTCGCAATGGCGGTCGCGCGCGGTGTCGACGATGGCCGCGGCCGGGCTTTCATAGGGCAGCAGCAGGGTCTCGCAGGGGATGCCGGCTTCGGCGGCGCGGCGCGCGATCCAGGCCAGGGCGTCGGCGCCGTTGCGTTCGCGTTCCTTGAGCCAGGCGGCGCGCACCGGGTCTTCGTCGGCCAGGGGCTCCAGCCGTGCGGGCGGCCCGGCATGCAGGCCGAGGATGGAACCGCCGCCGAGCGCCGCCAGTTCGAGGGCGGCGGCGAGGGCACCGCTGCACAATTCGGTGCCGTCGGTGGGAACGAGGATGCGTTGGTACATGATGGTACCCCTGTCAGCGGTGGACCAGCACCGGGATCGTGCCGTGCACCAGCACCTTCTGGGTCTCGCTGCCCAGCAGCAGACCCTTCAACCCATGGCGTCCGTGCGAGGCCATCACGATCAGGTCGCAGCCCAGGCGCCGGGCGGCGCCGATGATGGCGGCCCAGGGATCGTCCTCGACCGCGTGTTCGCTGCGGCAAGGCACGCCGGCATTGCGCGCGGCGTCCTCGATGACGGCCAGGATGCGGCGGGCGCGGGCGCTGCTGGCGGCATCGAACTGCTGGGGCGTGTCTTCCAGCATGCCGCTGTCGGCGGTGACGACGCGGAAGGGCGGCGTCACGGTCAGCCCCACGACCTCGGCCCCGACTTCGCGGGCGAAATCGACGCCGGCCAGGATCGCGCGTTCGGAGGCTTCGGAACCGTCGCTCGGGATCAGGATGCGCTTATACATGGCTTTCCCTCCATGAATGTCCCAGTTGGCTGGTTCATTCAGGATGGTGGATATGCATCCAGTATAGTTTGACCTGAATCAAATGCAAATCCGCCCTCGACGGCCAGGCGTCCGCCGCTCTCGACCGTGTAGCGGCCGCCTTCGAGCTCGGCCGCCAGCGCCACCCGGGCGCCGAGTTCGATCGGCGCGCGGAAGCGGCCGTCCAGCCGGAGCACGCGGCGCCCGCCGGCGCGCTCCAGTTCGGCGCAGCTGCGGGCCAGGGTGTGCATGCCCTGGATGATCGGCGCCTTCAGGCCCATCAGCCGCGCGGTCCAGGGCCAGAGGTGAATCGGGTTCCAGTCGCCCGACACCGAGGCATACTCGCGTCCGCTGGTGGCGGACAGCTGCCAGCCGGCGATCGGCGCCGGCTTCGGCGCTTCCGGTGCGGCGGGGCGGTGGTGGTGGCCCGCGCGTGTGCCGCGCACCACCAGGTAGTTGCTGCGGCAGATAAACACCAGTTCGCCGTCCTGGATCGCGCGGGTGTCCAGCAGGGCGTGCACGGCGCCGTTGGCGGCCGGCGGTTCGACCTTCACCTCGGTCAGCAGTTCCAGCGGGCGGCCGGGCGCCGGCGTCCTCCCGGCTTCCAGCGCATTGTCGACGTGGATGGCGCCGACCACGCGGAAGGGGAAGGAGGCGCCCAGCATGGTCGCCAGGTGGGCGCGCTGGGCCGGCAGGTAGTACCAGGTGAGCGGGATGTGGGTGCCTTCGAAACCGAGGGCGGCGCGGTAGCGGGCCACGCTGGCCTCCTCGATGCGGTCGAGCCGGTAGCGGGTCGGCGCCGCCGTCGCGGCGGAGGAGGGCGCCGGCCGCTTGAACAGCGCGCGCAGCAGGGTCGCCGCGGACATCGGCGGCAGCGGAAGGGACAATGAAAGTTTCGACATGGCTTGTCAACAGTTGTTAGTTATGGCTTTCCGCTGTAACATATCGTTTTTGATATAAAGAATCACCTGTATATACGAGGATGGAATGAAGAAGTACGCGTTTGCCCTGGCTGCCCTGACGGCCGCAGGCCTGGCACCGGCCCAGGAAGTCGTTCGCATCGGCCACGTGGCCGCGATGACAGGACCGGTGGCCCACTTCGGCAAGGATAGCGAAAACGGCGTCCGCATGGCGATCGACGCGCTTAATGCACGCGGCGCAACGATAGGCGGACGCAAGGTCAAGTGGCAGCTGGTGGCCGAGGACGACGCCGGCGAACCGAAGCAGGCGACGGCGGCGGCCCAGAAGCTCGCCGATGCCAAGGTCAACGGCGTGATCGGCCACGAGACCTCGGGCACCACCATCCCGGCCTCGAAGATCTACTTCGATGCCGGCATCCCGCAGATCACCGCCTCCTCGACCAATCCGGCCTACACGCGCCAGGGCTTCAACACCACCTTCCGCGTGGTCGCCAACGACATCCAGCTCGGCCGCGCGCTGGGCCGCTACGCGGTCAAGAACATGGCCGCCAAGCGCGTCGCCGTGATCGACGACCGCACCGCCTACGGCCAGGGCCTGGTCACCGAGTTCGTCAACGGCTTGCGCCAGCAGGGCGTGAACGTGGTGGCGAAGGAGTTCACCAACGACAAGGCGACCGACTTCTCGGCGATCCTGACCCGCATCCGCGCCAGCAATCCGGACCTGGTGTTCTTCGGCGGGATGAACGCGGTGGCCGGTCCGATGCTGCGCCAGATGAAGCAGCTCGGCCTGAACGTCAAGATGATGGGCGGCGACGGCATCTGCTCGGACGAGATGCACAAGCTGTCCGGCGGCACCATGGCCGACGGCCAGGTGGTGTGTGCGGAAGCCGGCGGCGTGGAAGAATCGGGCAAGGCCGGCATGGAAAACTTCCGCGCTGCTTATCGCAAGCGCTTCGGCATCGACGTCCAGATCATCGCACCGTATTCCTATGATGCGACCATGCTGCTGGCCGAGGCGATGAACAAGGCCGGTTCCTCGGCGCCGGCGAAATACCTGCCGGAACTGGCGAAGATCCGTTACAAGGGCGTGACCGGCAATATCGCCTTCGATCCGCACGGGGACATCCGCGACGGCACCATCACCCTGTACACCTTCAAGGGCGGTCACCGCACCCAGCTCGCGGTCACAAAATAAGCCCCCACCGGGCGTCCGCGGGGCCTCAGCGCGCCGGGCTGTCCGCCGGCGCCACGATGCTCTCGCCGATCACTTTACGGGCCGCGCTCAGCACCCGTTCCGACAGCGCCGGGTCGCCCTTGGCGGCGCCGCGCGCCACGGCCTGGGCGCCCACCAGGGTCGCCACCAGGGTCAGCGCGCGGCCATGCGCGTCGTTGCCGGGCTGGGCGGCTTCGAGCTCGCGCTCGAAGGTGCGCACCATGTCCAGGTAACCCGCCGAAAACCGCAGGCTGATGGCGCGGTCCTGGCGGCCGATCTCGCTGGCCGAGGCCGAGATCGGGCAGGCGCCGGCGTAGTCGTCGCGGCAGTCGGCCGACAGGAAATGGTCGACGAAACGCGCCAGGCCCGGCATGCCGTCGCGCCCGTGTTCCTCGAGGCGCACGCGGGTCTGCTCGAGGCCGAACGACAGGGCGGCCATCGCCAGTTCTTCTTTCGAACGGAAGTGTGCGTACAGTGCCCCATGGGTCAGGCCGGCCTCCTTGCTGATCTCCGCCACGCCGACACCGTCGATGCCGCGCTCGCGAATGAGCTTGCTGGCGGCCCGGACCAGGGAAGCCCTGTTTTCGGCGCTTTTTTCCTTGCTGGTTCTCATGTCACTATTATAACTCCCGGGGTGGGCGCGCCGCGTCGCAGAATTGGCGACAGCCTGCGCGGCAAGCGTAATCGGCCCTTCGTCAGCAACTGCTATCCTGTAAAGACGCCAGCGAGCAGGAGGACAGTTTCACGATGGTCATGCAGGATCCCCGGCCCGATGCGCCGTTTCATATCGTGCTGAATGCCGGTTCGGGCCGCACCGACACCGGCCTGCGCTGCGCCACCATCCGCGAGGTGATCGAACGGGCCGGCCGGCGCTGCGAGCTGGAGGTCGTGAAGGACGGCTCCCGCCTGCCGGAAATCGCCGCCGCGGTGGCGGAGCGGGCCGCGCGCGAAGGCGGCGTCCTGGTGGCGGCCGGCGGCGACGGCACTCTCAACGCGGTAGCGCACGAGGCGGTGTGCCGCGGCTGCGTGTTCGGCGTCCTGCCGCAGGGCACTTTCAACTACTTCGGCCGCACCCACGGCATTCCCGAAGACCTGCGCGAGGCGGTGCATGCGCTGCTGCGCGCGCGGGTGCGCCATGTGCAGGTGGGCCTGGTCAACGGCCGCAGCTTCCTGGTGAACGCCAGCGTCGGCCTGTATCCGCGCCTGCTCGAGGAGCGCGAGCACGACAAGCACCAGTTCGGGCGCAGCCGCGTCGTGGCCCTGCTGTCGGCGCTGAAGACGGTATCGGGACGGCACCGCAACCTGCGTATCGCGATCGATCTGGACGGGCATACGCAGCGCCTGAGGACCCCGACCCTGTTCGTCGGGAACAACCGCCTGCAGATGGAACAGGTCGGCATGCAGCCGCTCGACCACGCAGTGGAGGAAGGGCGGCTGGCGGCGATCGCCCCGCGCCCGGTGGGACGGCTGCGCATGCTGGCGCTGGTGCTGCGCGGTGCGCTGGGACGGCTCGGCCAGGCCGAGGACGTGCGGGCCTTCGCCTTCCGCGGCATGACGGTGCGCGCGCCGCTGATGTCCGGGCGCCGCCGCGTCAAGGTGGCGGTCGACGGCGAGGTCTGCCAGCTGGCATTGCCGCTGCGCTTCGAGGCGCTGGAAGGCCGGCTGGCGCTGCTGGTGGCGGATGCGCTGGAACAGCCGCCCGGCGCGGCCTGATCAGCCCTGCAACAAGGCGCGCAGATCCGCCAGCGGCAGCGGACGGCCGAGCAGATAGCCCTGGGCCTCGTCGCAGGACGCCGCGCGCAGGAAGTCCAGCACCTCGGCGGTCTCCACGCCTTCCGCCACCACCGACATCTGCAGCGCGTGGGCCATGTCGACGAAGGCCTTCACGAAATCGAAGGCGCTGATGCGGCCGTCGTCCTGCAGCACGAAGGAGCGGTCCAGCTTGAGCACGTCGATCGGCAGGCGGCGCAGGTAGGCCAGGCCGGAATAGCCGGTACCGAAATCGTCGACCGCCAGCTTGACGCCGAGCGCCTGCAGCTCGGCCAGCATGGCGGCGGTGCGTTGCAGGTCTTCGATCAGGGCGCTCTCGGTCAGCTCCAGTTCCAGGCTCGACGGCGCCAGGCCGGCGTCGGCCAGCGCTTCGCGCACTTCGGCCACGAAGCCCGGCTGGGCCAGCTGGCGTGCCGAGACGTTCACCGACACGCGGATCGGCCTGTCGAACTCGTCGACCAGGCGGCGCGTCTGGCGGCAGGCTTCGCGCAGTACCCAGCGTCCGATCGGATTGATGAGCCCAGTCTCTTCGGCGATGCCGATGAACTGCTGCGGCGGCACCATGCCCTGCTGCGGATGGCGCCAGCGGATCAGCGCCTCCATGCCGACTACCGCCATGCTGCGCAGGTCGACGCGCGGCTGGTAGTGCAGCTCGAACTCCTCGCGCGCCAGCGCCGGCCGCAGCGACAGTTCGAGCGCCATGCGGGCGCGCGCCGCCACCGTCATCTCAGGCTCGAAGAATCGGTAGCGGTTGCGGCCCTCGGCCTTGGCACGGTACATCGCGGTGTCGGCGGTCTGGAACAGCAGCTCGCGGGTGGCGGCGTCGCGCGGGTACATGCTGATGCCGATCGAGGCACCGACCACCACGTCCTGGCTCCCGACCGCCACCGGCAGGGTCAGCGCCTCCAGCAGCTTGGCGGCGATGCGCGCGGCGGCGCGGCCGGCATCGGCCGCGCCGCCGGTGCAGGCGGCCACCACCACGAATTCGTCGCCGCCCAGGCGCGCCACCATGTCGGCCGGGCGCAGAATCCTGCGCAGCCGGGCGGCGACTTCGCACAGCAGCACGTCGCCGTGGTCGTGGCCGAAGGAGTCGTTGACTTCCTTGAAGCGGTCGAGGTCGAGGAACATCACGGCCACCGCCTGGCCGGGCGCGCAGTTCGCGAGCATGTGTTGCAGGCGGTCGTGCAGCAGGGCGCGGTTCGGCAGGCCGGTCAGGGTGTCGTGGGTGGCCAGTTCCTGCAGGCGGCTCTCGGCCTGCTTGCGGCCGGTGATGTCGGTCAGCAGGCCGGTGATGGACTCGAGGCGGCCGTCGGCATCGCAGCGCGTGCTGCCGTTCAGCAGCACGTGCAATGTGTGGCCGGCGGCATGGCGCAGCACGGCGTCGAAGCCCTGCACGGTCGCATGGCCCTGCTGGCCGGGTTCGAACTCGTCCCAGGGAAAGGTTTCGAACAGGCGCGCCAGGCGCGAGCCGACCAGGGTCTCTCGCGGGTAGCCCGAGAGCGCGCACAGGGCCGGGTTGACGTCCAGGATGCGGCCTTCGGCATTCGCCACCACATAACCGGCCGGCGTCATTTCGATCACTTCGCGGAAGCGCTGTTCGCTGTCGCGCAGCTGGCGTTCGGCTTCCTCGCGTTCGGTCAGGTCGCGGATGATCGCCTGGAAGAATTCCTGGTCGCCGTCCTCGAAGCGCGATACGTGCACCTCGGCCGGGAAGGTGCTGCCGTCCTTGCGCCGCTTGGTGATGCGCAGCAGGTGGGTCCGGCCCTGGCGCAGGCTGTCCAGCAGGTGCGGGCCGTAAGTGAAGCCGCTGTCGATCGCGCGCGCCGAGAGGCCGATCATCTCGTCCTCGCGGTAGCCGAAGTGGGCGCAGGCGCGCCCGTTGGCGGCGATGATGCGCAGCTCGCGGTCGGTGATCAGGATGCTGTCGCCGGCCTGCTGGAACAGGTTGCGGAAACGTTGCTCGCTCTTGCGTACCGCTTCGGTGGCGCGGCGCTTTTCGGTGATGTTGTGGAAGTAGACCGACAGGCCGTCCGGGGTCGGGTAGGCGCGCGCCTCGACCCACTCGCCGGTCGGCCCCCAGCAGGCTTCGACGATGCCGGGCTGACCGCTGGCCATCGCCTGGCGGTAGCAGTCCATCAGCGAACTGCCTTCGAGCGCGGGCGCCACTTCCAGCAGGGGCAGGCCGAGGGCATCGCCGATTTCGATGTCGACGAAACTGGCGGCCTTGCGGTTGGCGTAGATGATGCGCCAGTCGCGGTCGACAGCGAAGAAGGCGTCGCCGATGTTCTCCAGCATGGCGTCCATGCGCTCGCGCGAACGTTTCAGCTCTTCGAGGGCATCGTCGATGCGCAACTGCGCATTGGCGGCAAGGGCAATCGGGGCCGGCGCATTCATGTTGTGGTTCCGTTCGGGGAGCGACTGGGGATGGGGGGCGGAGCTTATGCGCACCAGGTAGAATCTGCGCGGCCGAGTATAATCATTCCACATGGAAACTTCCAGCGGACTGGTGCGTGTTAGCGACAGTTCAGAATCTTCCGACGTCGGCGGAAGGGGAGACGCGGCGGGCAGGGCGCCCGCCGCTCGAGGTGGTCAAGGTTGCTGTTTGTCTTGCTTGCCCTGTTGCTGATTACTTAATCCTCCTTGCTGGCTGTTGCCCGGATTCGCCTGCCCGCGCTGGGAGCTACCCTGGGCCGGGGTGCCGCCCGGCTGGCCGGCGTTGGCCGATTGCAGGTTGCCCGAGTCGGCGAGGTCGGGCGATCCGATGCCGCGATCGCGGCCGCCGTCGTTGAGGTTGCCAGCGGTGCCGGTCCTGCCGGCGCTGCTGGTGCCTACGCCGCTGAGTTCATCATGGTTGCGGCCTTTGGTGCCTTTGCCTTTGTATTCCTGGTTACTGGGCATATGCGCTCCTATTCCGTGCCGAAGCCTCCATGGTAGGCCGCCCACGGCGGCGGACAATCGGAAAACAGGCGGACGGTGCGTAGGATCACTCGGACATGACATTGACAAACCTGCCAGGGCATGGCGCAATCCAGGGTCGGACGAAATCGATGAGCAGTAGCGGCACAGGCAAGGGACGAGGTGCTGGACGGGGTTCGGGCAGGGCCACGCTGGAGCAGGTGGCGGTGCGCGCCGGGGTCTCGACGATGGACGCTTCGCGCGCCATCGGCCAGCCGGAACTGGTGCCCTCGCTGACCACGGTCGAAACCCCGCGCTACCAGGTCGGCTACCGCGCGGCGTCGCTGCTGCTGGACGTCATCGCGGGCAAGACGCCGCCGGCGCGCCGCATCGACCTCGGCTTCACCCTGCGCGAACGCGAGAGCGCCTGAATGAGGGTCCGGAGTCCGTATTACTGAAACACTGTTTCGCGGGGACGACGGTAACGCGCCGCCTACGCCGCCGCCACCGCCAACGGAAAACGCAGCGTAAAAGTACAACCCATCCCCGGACCAGCGCTGCGCGCATCCACGCTGCCGCCGTGCAGCGCGGTGAGCTCCTTCACCAGCGCGAGCCCGAGCCCGAGTCCACCTTGTGACCGGTCGATCGCGGTCGGTCCCTGCACCAGCACGTCGAAGATGGTCGGCAGGACCTCGGCGGCGATGCCGACCCCGGTATCGGCCACTTCGATCACGGCTTGCGTCCCGGCGGCGCGGGCGCGCACCGCGATGCTGCCGCCGGCCGGCGTGTACTTGATCGCGTTATGCAGCAGGTTGGCGAAGATCTGCTCGAGGCGGGTCGGGTCGGCGTCGATCCACAGCGCGCCGGCTTCGACCTTCCAAACGTGGGCGCCGGCATCGGCCAGTTCGCGCGTCGCGCAGCACTGGCGCAGCAGGGCGCCGGCATCGATGCGCGAGCGTTTGAGTGTCACCTTGCCGGACAGGATGCCGCGCACGTCGAGCAGGTCGTCGACGATGCGGGTCAGGTGGCGCACCTGGCGCCGGCCGATCTCGCGCGCGTGGGCGGCCAGCTCCGGCTTCACGCCCGGCAGGTCGAGCACCTGCAGCGCGCCGGCGATCGCCGCCAGCGGGTTGCGCAGCTCGTGGCTCAGCATGGCGAGGAAGGCGTCCTTGGCATGGCTCTGGCCCTCGGCCTCGCGCCGCGCCTCCTGTTCGCTGCGCAGCAGGGCTTCGCGCTCGTCCTGCAGCTGCTGGCGGGCGCCGCGTTCGCGCGCGAGGTCGCTGCTGGTGCGGCGCAGGCCGTCGAGCAGGGTGTCGACTTCGACGACCCGGGTCGGCGCACCGGCCGGTTCGGCGCCGCCGGCCAGGGCCTGGGCCGCCGCGTGGGCCTGGTCCAGCGATACCGAGAGCCGCTTGGCCAGGAACACGGCGATGCCGATCGCCAGTCCCATCACGCCCAGCAGGGCCAGGGCCGCGTACAGGGTGGCGGTGCGCGCCGGTCCCTCGATCTCGGGCGCCGGCACCCCGATCGCGAGGGTCCAGCCGGACAGCGGCGCGCGGGTGTAGACGCTGTAGACGTCGACGCCGTCGTGGGTGGTGTGGCGCAGGATGCCGTTCGGCTGGCGCCGCGAGGCCTGGTACAGCTCGGGGCGCACCGGCTTGCCGACCAGCTCTTCGGCGTTGCGGTTGCGGGCGATCGAGATGCCCCTGGCGTCGAAGATCGTGATCACCCAGTCGCGGCCGATGGCCGGGTCGTCGAACACACGCGCAAAGTAGGCGGCATCGAAGATCTGGCTGACCACGTAGCGCTCGCCAAGCACGCGCGGCACCGGCACGTCGATCGAGATCGTGGGACGCTTCGCCAGGATGCCGAGAAAGTAGCCGGAGACGCGGGTCTTCTGGGCCTCGTAGACATCGCCGACCCATTTCGCCTTGTAGTCCGGCAGCGGCGAGCCCCAGGGCACCAGGGTGTTCAGCCTGGGCGTGCCGTCGTAGTCCATCAGCAGGGTCCAGGACCAGGGCGTGCCGCGGTTCATGGCGCTGGCTTCGCGGTGCAGCTGGGCGAAGTCGGCGCGGCGCAGGGCCTCGGAGTTGACGATCCCGCGCAGCGAAGCGTCGGCGACGGCGATCTCGCGGTCGATCACGAGGGCGGTGGCGCGTCCGGTCTCCTGCACGCCGCGGATGCGCGATGCCCGTTCCGAGTCCAGCAGCCGGCTCAGGCCCACCGAGGCGATCAGCACCACGGGCACCAGGATGGCCGCCGCCATCAGGATCAGGTAAGTACGGGCTTTCATCCGGCTTAAGAAATTGCTAAGAAGCTACATTGTACGTGCACTCCCGTGACCGTGCTCGGCATTTCACGCGCGCGTCCCGGCCCGGCGCTTTGGGATAGCATGAGGCCCGGCACTGACACATCTACCCGGGAGGACGGCATGGCGAAAGTACTGGTTCTGTATTACTCCACCTACGGCCACATCGAAAAGATGGCGGAGGCGGTGGCCGAAGGGGCGCGCGCGGCCGGGGCCACGGTGGCACTCAAGCGCGTGCCGGAGACCGTGCCCGAACACATCGCGCGGCCGGCGCACTTCAAGCTCGATCAGCAGGCGCCGATCGCCACCGTCGACGAGCTGCCGGATTACGACGCCATCATCATCGGCGCGCCGACCCGCTACGGCCGCATGCCCTCGCAGATGGCGGCCTTCCTCGACCAGACCGGCGGCCTGTGGGCGCGCGGCGCCCTGCACGGCAAGGTCGGCGCGTCCTTTACCTCGAGCGCGACCCAGCACGGCGGCCAGGAGACCACCCAGTTCTCCATCATCACCAACCTGCTGCACCTCGGCATGGTGGTGGTCGGCCTGCCGTACAGCTTCGCCGGCCAGATGACCCTCGACGAGATCACCGGCTGCAGTCCCTACGGGGCCAGCACCATCGCGGGCGGGCAAGGGCAGCGGCAGCCCAGCCAGCTGGAGCTGGACGGGGCGCGCTTCCAGGGGGACCTGGTGGCGAAGACGGCGGCGAAGTTGTTTGGGTGATCCCGAGACAGCGCGTTCACGGTTGCGCCCTCGTCTCGGTCCACATGCCGTGGCGCGAGATGACCCAGAACGGCATCAACGCGCTGCTCAACCTGTACTACGACATGAAGCGTCCGGTGACCCGCAAATTCCCGGTCAGCGTGAGCCTGCGCGCATCGCTGTCGGAGGCTGCCGGATGCCGACGCAAGGCCGCCTGAAAGCGCCGGGAGGGCGTTTTTTGAACCCGCACTGGAAGTCTGAGAAGGCGTCAATAGAGATAATGGTCGAGGCACCGGATTCCCTGGCAGCGGCTTCACGAAGGGCGAGCATGTCCATAATGGCTGTGACTACGCGCGATAGATCCAGCCGTGCCGCAACGCCCCGCTGTGTTTTTTATGAGGCTTCGTGTAAGATATCGGCACCCATTGGGGAGTAGCCTGCTTCCGCGTCATGCGGAAGCGCTCGTATCAACATACTCGTCGCCGTTTGACTGCACCGTCGCGACGTGGTACGGGCAGCCGTCTCGGTTGGCAAGACCTTTGGCATTCCGCGTGCTCAGGCTGGGCCGTGCGGGTATGCCATCGTCTCTGCCCGGCCAGTGAGATATTCATGAATGTAGCCGCCACGCTAGCCATCGCGCTTGCCATGTCCACCGACGCCTTCGCCGTCGCCATCGGCAAGGGCGCAGCCCTGCATCGTCCCCACCTCAAGGAAGCACTGCGCACGGGCCTGATCTTCGGCGTGATCGAAGGCCTGACGCCTCTGGTCGGCTGGGCCATGGGGAAGGTGGCGGCCCCCTACGTCGAAGCCTGGGATCATTGGATCGCCTTCACCCTGCTGGGGGCGCTGGGGCTGCGCATGATCTACGCCAGCCTGAGCGCGGACGATGAGGATGAGGAAAAGCCGAGCAGTCACGCCTTCTGGCTGCTGGCGATCACCGGTTTCGCCACCAGCATCGACGCCATGGTGGTCGGCGCCAGCCTCGCCTTCATCGACGCGAATATCGTCGCCACCGCCGGCGCGATCGGCCTGGCCACCTTCGTGATGGTGACCATCGGCGTGATGCTTGGGCGCGGCCTGGGGCACCTGGTCGGCAAGCGGGCGGAGCTGATCGGCGGTTTCGTGCTGATTGCGATCGGTGCGCTGATCCTGTACGAGCACCTGGGCGCGGGTTGATTCAGGCGCCGTGGCCGGCGCGCGACTTCATCAGGCCGCGGATCGACCGGTGGAAGTCCTTCAGCACCAGCGTACCCCAAGGGGTGCCGTCGACCTTCAGGCGCGACTTGTTCACGAAGCAGGTGGTCTAGTTGGGGACTTCGCCGCCGACCTTTCCGACGACTTCCACGTGTATGCGGTGGAATGGGAGCCGCGCGAGATCCGCAGGTACCGCGACGGCATCCTCTACCACAGCGCGCCCCGACCTGGTCATGGGCGAGCGGGTGTTCGAGCAGCTTTCCGCAACCCATGCTGGTCGACTACGTGCGGGTCTACCGCCCTTCCGCTTCGGCGCCCTCCGGCACTGGCAGGTAACGCTCGCGGGTCTCGCGCGTGAGCTGGGCGATGGCGCGCAGGCAGTCGAGGGTGGGTGCGCCGGCGTTGGCATCCGCGCCCTTGGCGTACATGCGGGCCAGCCTGGTCGCGACCTCGGCTGCCCCGGGGATCTGGTCGCGGAACAGCTTGATCAGGCCGACCACCGATTCGTGCACGGCAGCGTGCAAGGCGCGCGCGATGTGTGTGCCGCCGGGATCGATTGCCAGCGATTGGGCGATGGTCTGTTCGAACTGTGTTTCCGCGCGCTGGATGAGCATGCGGAGCTGTCCTGGTGTGAACTGGTGTCGCATGATGGTCTCGTCTTTCCTACTGGTCCGCCAGGCTCTGCCCGCGCTGCGGTTCCGGATACAACTCGGGCCGCATGCGCGCATGGAGCTTTCCCGGCCGCACCCGCAGCGGTGCGCGCGGCGTGTTGGAGCGGATCGGCGTCAACGGTCCCTCGTAGGGAGGGGTGGTGTGGTCGATTTCGGTGGGTTCCGCACCACGGCCTTCGCCGGCCAGGAACTGGGCGATGGCGATCTTGACGATGGCACGGTTGCTGAGTTCGGCCGTGAGCCGCATCTTCCGGTTGTAGTACAGGAAAGTGGCGGTCATGCCGCCTGCGGTGACGATGTCGACCTTCTTCGGCAGGGAGAAGCCGTAGCGCCCGCTGGCCCACAGCTTGACGGCGCAGACGCCGGCGTCGGTTGAAGAAAAAGTAAAGTTCATGCAGGAATCGTAATCCTGCAGTCAGCCGCGCACGGAACGAAATTGTTCCAAACTATTACGAAGGGAACAGTTCTTTCCTGCGGTCAGCGATTCAGGCTATCGCGCCGTCTTCAGCATCGACGGATAGCCGACGTCTTCGGTGGCCTTCTTGAGGTCGGCCACGGTGGCCTGGGCGTCGTCGTAGACGATCACGGCTTCGCGCTTCGCGTAGCTGACCTGGACCTTGCTCACGCCCGGCACCTTGGACAAGGACGCCTTGATCGTGATCGGGCAGGTGGCGCAATCCATGGTCGGCACGTTCAGCTTGACGGTCTGCTGCTTGGCCAGCGCGAAGGGCGCGGCGCCCAGCAGGACGATGAGGGAAACGGCGTTCAGCGTTTTCATGGTCGTGGTCTCAATAGAACAGGGGAGCGATCAGCGGGAAGCCCAGCAGCAGGGCGATGAACACGGCGCAGCCGGCGAAGAGTTTGCGCATGGACGGGCGGGTGGTGGCGCAGGCCGGGTCGTCGACCGCGCAGGCCGCGGCCGGCCGGAACAGCAGCCAGCCGGCCCAGCCGAGCGCGCCCAGGGTGAGCGCGATCGCGTACGGGGTCAACGGCTTCAGCGCCGTCAGGTGGACCATCCAGGCGCCGGTAATGCCGACCAGGACCAGCACCAGCGGCAGCACGCAGCAGGTGGAGGCCAGGATCGAGGCCAGCACGGCAAACGCCATGATGCCCCCGAGTTTGCGGTCGGTCGGTTGGCGCATCGTCGGCTCGCGCTCAGATGGCGCGCGCGGTGATGGTGTACGCGAAGCTGTCCGGCGCCAGCGAGTCGTAGGCCTCGCCATGGCTTTCGGCCTGCGGGTACATCAGGAAGCCGACCTTGCCGGCGCTCGAGCCGGGCAGGCGTACGTCGTGGGCGAAGTTGTAGCCCATCCAGTTGCCTTCCCAGCCGCCGAACAGGGCCTGGCGGACCGGCGCGACCAGCGGGTGGTCCGGATCCTTGATCCAGCTCGGGGTTTCCTGGCGCATGACCTTGGCGACGTCGGCCGGATCCATCGCAACCCAGCCGTGCTGCTTCAGATAGACCTCGGCGCGGCAGTGCTGGGCACCCTGCAGGGACGCCGGCTTGCCGCCCAGTTCGCGGTAGCCGAAGGCGCTCGGTGCGATGCGGATGCCGTAGACGTCGCGCGCCGGCACGCCGGCGGCGCGGCACAGGCCGACGAACAGGCCGTTCAGGTCGGCGCACTTGCCGCCGAAGTTGCCGGTCTCCAGCATGGTCTTGATGTCGCCGGTGCCGCAGCCACGCACTTTCGGTTCGCGGAAGGTGTTCAGCACGATCCAGTCGTAGATGCGCTGGACCTTGCCTTCATCGGTCTTCGCGCCGGAGGTGATCTGCAGCGCGGTCTTTTTCACGATGCCGTCCAGCGGCATCAGGTCGGTCGGCTGCAGCCACAGTTTCAGGTCGTCCGAGGATTCGACGCCCGGGGTGCGGGTCCTCCAGTTCTCGGCGCGGTCGCGGGTCTGGATGCGCGAGACCACTTCCAGCCTGGGCGGTGCGGAGCCGTCGAATTCGGCCACCAGGAAGCGGGCGCCGTAGTGCGGGTCGTTGCCCACCTTCATGCTCTTGGCGTTGCCCGACCAGTTGTTCGACAGCGTGCGCTGCCAGTCGGTGTCGACCGAGGGCAGTGGAATCCAGACCGTCGACGGGCCGGAGGCTCGCTGCAGGTTCACGCGGGTGACCACTTCGTAGCTCTTCCAGTCGCCCGGACGCGGGTCGAAGTGGCGCTCCGCTTCGGCGGCGGCGGTCTGCGCCAGCAGGGTGCGCGGCAGGGCGCCGGCCAGCAGGACGCCGGTGGCGGCCTTGAGCAGGTGTCGGCGGTTCGTCGGTTTGCTGTCTTTCATGGTCGATTCTTCCTGTCTGGATGTCGTTGCTTATTGGCGTTGCTTATTGTCGTCGCTTATGCGTTGTTCCTGGTGCTCTTCATTCTGCCACGAGGGCGTCGATCGCCGCCTTCAGGCGGGTATCGCCGGCCCCGATCTCGCCCACGCTGCGCCAGCGTGCGCGGCCCTGGCGGTCGACCAGGATGGTGGTCGGCATCACACCGGCGGTCCACTGCCGGAACATGTCGCCGGAGCGGTCGCGCAGCACCGGGTAGGCGAAGGGATGGGCGCCGGAGAAGCGCTCGATGGTGTCGAGCGGTTCCTTGTAGTTGACGCCCACCACGGCCACCTTGTCCGGATCCTGGCGCGCCAGCGCATTCAGCACCGGCAGCTCGTCCACGCAGGGACCGCACCAGCTGGCCCAGAAATTCACCACCACCACCTTGCCGCGCAACTGGCTCAGCAACCATTCCTTGCCCTGCAGGTCTCTCAGGCGCAGGGCAGGTGTCGCCTGCATGGCCGGCCAGGGCTTCAGCATGGCATCGGCGGCGCCTGCCGTGCCCGCCAGCAGGCATGCTGCAAGCGCGAAGAAACGGCGGATGGTCCTGGTCTGCATCGGCGTCGCTACGGCTGGGAGAAAGGGCGTCATGATACCAGACTGGCGCCTGCCGGGTTCTGCACGGATAATCGCGCTTTCGCTCATGAATATGGTGTCAAGATGAATAACTGGGTCTTCCTGGCGATCGCCATCCTTGCCGAAACCGTGGCCACCACGGCCCTGAAAGCCAGCGCCGGCTTTACCCGCGCGCTGCCTTCGGCACTGGTGGTACTGGGCTATGGCATTGCCTTCTATATGCTGGCGCTGACCTTGCGTTCAATACCGCTGGGAGTGGCGTACGCGGTGTGGTCGGGGGTCGGGATCGTGCTGATTGCGTTGGCGGGCTGGTTGCTGTACGGGCAGCGGCTGGATGCCGGGGCGCTGGTGGGGATGGCGCTGATCGTGGCCGGGGTGCTGGTGATGAATCTGTTTTCGAAGACGGCTGGGCACTAGGCCTGCTGCAGGTGCCTGTCGTTCCCGCGAAAGCGGGAACCCATACTGAGCGGGCAGGGAACTTCAGCATGGATTCGCGCTTTCGCGGGAATGGCGGGTGCAGGAGGTGGCCGCCGCACTTGATCCTTGTTTTCAAACGTGCAACAGCTCGCCACTCACTGCGGTATTCTCTTCGGCAAAAATCAAGGAGACGTCATGCCCCACATCCGTTCCCTGTTTGCGCACCTGCACGCATTGCTGCTCGCGCTGCCCCTGCTGGCCGCCGCCGAACCCGCTCCCGCCACCCGCGCCTACCACAATCCCCTGACCGTACGCCTGGCCAGCGGCGAACTGGCCCAGAACTGCGCCGACCCGGCCGTGCTGCGCGACCCGCGGGCCGAGGCGCCTACCTGGTATCTGTACTGCACCAGCGACCCGGTCAGCAAGCGCGAGCGCGACCCGCAGGGCAAGGACGGCGGCTGGCATTTCCGCATGATCCCGATCTACCGCTCGACCGACCTGGTGCACTGGGATTTCGTCGCCGACGCTTTTTCCGACCGCCCGGCCGGACTGGCCGCGCCGACCTCCGGCCTGTGGGCGCCGGAACCGGAATACCTGAACGGGCGCTACTACCTCTACTTCACCGTCACCGACGTGGTCGACGCGCACAGCCCCGAGAAGGGCTGCGAAAACGACAGCGCGATCGGCGTGGCGACCTCGGATTCGCCCGCCGGTCCATGGAAGGCGAGCACCACGCCGGTGGTGATGCCGCGCCGCGCCGGACCGGGCTGCAACTTCCACTGGACCTTCGATCCCAAGGTGATCGAAGACGGAGGGCGCAAATACCTCTACTACGGCAGCTATGGCGGCGGCATCTTCGTGACGCGGCTGAGCGACGACGGCCTGCGCGCCATCGGTGTGGCCACGATGGTCGGCGCGCCGGGCCGCTACGAGGGCGCCGAGGTCAAGCGCCACGACGGCTGGTGGTATCTGTTCGCATCAAGCACCGATTGCTGCAACGGCCCGCTGACCGGCTACGCCGTCTTCACCGGCCGCGCACGCACGCCGGAAGGCCCCTTCCTCGATCGCTACGGCAAGGACATGGCCAAGGGACGCGCGGGCGGCACGCCGCTGCTGCTCCAGAACGGCAACCGCTGGGTCGGGGTCGGCCACAACACCGTGTTCACGGACGCCGCCGGCCAGTGGTGGACCATCTACCACGGCATCGACGTCAACGAGCCCTTCTTCAGCGCCAAGGACAAGCTGACCCGGCGCCTGGCGCTGCTGGACCGTATCGACTGGGTCGGCGGCTGGCCGGTGGCGGGTGGCGGACTGGCCCCGAGCGACCAGGCGATGGCGGCACCGATCGTGCTCGAGGGCGCGCGCGCCGAGGCGCATCCGCTGGCGGTGCAGGTGGCGCCGCGTGTGCGCCCGCTGTGGCACGACGACTTCCGGGGCAAGGCCCTGAAACCGCGCTGGCACTGGCTGCGCCCCCGCGCCGACGGCGGCTGGTCGCTCGGCGGCAAAGGCTTGACGATGGCGACCCAGGACGCCGACCTCTACGTCGACCGCAACACCGCCAGCGTGCTGCAGGCGGCGCTGCCGGATGGCGACTACCGCGTCGAGGCGGAGATCCGCCTTGATGCGCCCGAGGACTGCTGCGCCACCGCGGTGCAGGCCGGCCTGGTGGTCATGCGCGACGACGACAACTACGTCAAGCTGGTCGAGATGGCGCGCGGTGGGCTGCGCCAGGTCGAGTTCGCGAAGGAGGTCGCGCCCGTCGAGCAGTACCAGCCGCGCTACGGGAATACCCTGGCCGGCACGCCGGGCCCCACCACCTGGCTGCGTCTCGATGTCCACCGCACAGGGGGGCAGGAACGTTATATGGCTTATTCGAGCCAGGACGGGCGCACCTGGACCGGCGGCGGAACCTGGACGCACCGCCTCGGCAAGGACGCCCGCCTCGGGCTCGTCGCGATGGGCGGCGCCGGACGGCACGCTACCTTCGTGCGGGTCGCCGTCGGCAGCCTGTCGCCTTAAAAACACAGGGCGTGAAACCGTTTGTAACGGTGTTCGAAAGCGCTTGCTTTCATGGACGGCGGGTCATTAAATAGACTTCATAAGAACACCGAAGACCAGGAGTTCATCGTGGAATACCCCCGCCCCCAACTGCGGCGCGCCGCGTGGCGCAGCCTGGATGGCCCATGGCAGGCCATGCTCGACGACATGGCCGCCTGCGCCGACCCTCCCGAAGTGAACTGGGACCGCACCATCGTGGTGCCGTATCCGCCCGAGGCGCGCGCCAGCGGCGTCCACGACCGCGGCTACCGGCGCCGGGTCTGGTACAAGCGCCAGATCCAGCTCGACCCGTCGATGACACCGTCGCGCGAGGAACGCCTGATGCTGCACTTCGGCGCCGTCAACTACCGCGCCAGGGTGTGGGTGAACGGGCGTTTCGCGGTCGAGCACCGCGGCGGCCACAGCCCGTTCTCGATCGACGTCAGCCGCCACCTCGACGGTTCGCTGCTCGAGGTGGTGGTGCAGGCCGAGGACGATCCGCAGGACATGCACAAGGCGCGCGGCAAGATGGACTGGGAGCCGGAGCCGCACAAGATCTGGTATCCGCGCACCAGCGGGATCTGGCGCACGGTGTGGATCGAGAAGGTGCCGCGCGCCCACGTGAGCCAGCTGCGCTGGATCGCCGACGTCGCGTCCTGGCAGATCCGGCTCGATGCCGACATCGCCCACGTGCCCGACGGCGGCATCGCCAACGTGACCCTGAGCCTCGGCGACAAGCTGCTGGTGGCCGATCGCTGCCTGCTGACCGGGCCGCGCCTGTCGCGCATCTTCCAGCTGCCCGACCCCGGCATCGACGACGCCCGTGCGCTGTGGATGTGGAGTCCGGAAAGCCCGCAACTGATCGACGCCGAGATCGAGATCCGCTCGGCCGACGGCAACCTGATCGACAGCGTGCAGAGCTACACGGCGCTGCGCACGGTGAGCGTCGAGGGCGACCGCTTCGTCCTGAACAGCCGTCCGTATTTCCTGCGCATGGTGCTCGACCAGGGCTACTGGCCGGACAGCCTGATGGTGGCCTCCAGCGACCAGCTGCGCCACGACGTCCTGCTGATCAAGCGGCTGGGCTTCAACGGCGTGCGCAAGCACCAGAAGTCCGAGGACCCGCGCTGGCTCTACTGGTGCGACGTGCTGGGCCTGTGCGTGTGGGGCGAGATGCCCTCGGCCTACGGCTTCTCGAGCGCCACCGTGCACGGCGTGATGGAGGAGTGGAAGGAACTGGTCGAGCGCGACATCTCCCATCCCTGTATCGTGGCCTGGGTGCCGACCAACGAATCCTGGGGCGTGCCGGAGCTGATGAACGACCGCCGCCAGGTCGACTTCGTGCGCGCGCTCTACCACATGACCCGGGCGCTGGACGGCACCCGTCCGGTGGTCGGCAACGACGGCTGGGAGATGCCCTGCGGCGACCTGGTCTGCGTCCACGACTACGAGCAGGACCCGAAGGTGCTGGTCGAGCGCTACGGCAGCCGCGACGCCGTCGCCTACACCCTGCAGCACGTGCAGCCGGACCGCCGGCGCCTGGTCATCGACGGCTTCACCGGCGTCGGCAAGCCGCTCTTCCTGTCCGAATTCGGCGGCATCGCCGTCATGAAGAACAGCGAGGAGCCGGGCTGGGGCTATTCGGTGGCGAAGGACGGCAAGGAGCTGCTGGCGCGCTACCAGCTCTTGATGTCCGCGATCCACGCCTGCCGTCCGCTGTCCGGTTTCTGCTACACCCAGCTGGCCGATACCTTCCTCGAAAAGAACGGCCTGCTGAGCGAGGACAGGGTGCCGAAGGCGCCCGTGGACGCGCTGGCGGCGGCCACGCGCGGCCCTGACGCCCACCTGCACGACTGGCACCTCGACCCCCTCGGGCACGCGAAACGCTGGCTGGCTCGGCGCGGACCGGATTTCCCGATAGAATGGACGCGCGTCGGAGAAATTGCAGAAGTGATAGCCTATCCGGGCGAGCGCCAGGCCAGCGGCGGCGTATCGAACGGCAGCGGATCGAACGGTCCGGGGCCGGACGATCCACCGGCAACGCCGCCGGCAGGAGCTGGGGGATTCGAGCGCCGGGGCCGTGGTGGCGCGGGAGCGCGGCCGCGGCGTCGGGTAGCCTGAAGGGCAGGCGAGGCAGGCGACGGCGCTACGGTCAAAACAACGAGAAGATTGGAGACGATGTGGCGAGACGAGGCTGGAGCCTCGCCGCCGCCGTCGCGCTGCTGGTGACGCTGGCCGCCGGGCCGGCGCCGGCGTGGGCGCAGGTTGAAGTCAGGATGTGGACCCTGCTGAGCGGGGGCGACGGCGCCCGCATGCGGGCCCTGGTCGATGACTTCAACGCCAGCCAGCGCGAGGTGCGCGTGGTGAGCACGACCCTGAAATGGGGTGAGCCGTTCTATACGAAGCTGATCACCTCCTCGGTGGTCGGCGCCGGGCCGGACCTGGCCACGATCCATTTGTCGCGCCTGGTCAACCTGGCCGGCGGCGGCGTGCTGCGGCCGATCTCGGACGCCGAGCTGGCCCGGGTCGGCCTGAAGGGCAGCGACTACCTGCCGCGCCAATGGGAGAAGGCGCGCTGGCAGGGCAAGACCTGGGCGGTGCCGCTGGACGTGCACCCGCTGGTCCTCTACTACAACAAGAAACTCGCCGGCCAGGCCGGCCTGCTGGGCGCCGACGGCAGTCTCAAGCCCATCGAGGGCGTCGACGCACTCAGCGATGCCTTCCGCGTCGCCACCGAGCGCACGGGCCGCCACGGCCTGACCATGGAGAGCAGCCAGAGCTCGTTCGCGATCTGGCGCCTGTGGCTGGCGATGCTGGCCCAGCAGAACATCGCCATCGTCCGCAACGGCCAGTACAGCTACGGCCCGGCCGGCGAAGCCACGTTGGCCCGCATCAGCGACTGGTTCCGCAAGGGCTATGCCCAGGCCGGCCTCGACTACCCGGCTTCCACCAGCCAGTTCATGGGCGGCAGCGCCACCTTTATGCTGAACGGCGTGTGGGAAGTGCCGGAACTGGTGCGCGCCACCAGGGCCGGCACGCTGGGCTTCGACTACGGCATCGTCCCGCTGCCGAAGATGTACGCGAACGCCAGCACCTGGGCCGATTCCCACGCCTTCGCCATTCCCGCGAACGCCGGCAATCCGGCCTCAACGGCCAAAGTGAACGCCGTGCTGCGCTTCGTCGCCTACGTCGGCAAGCATTCCCTCGGCTGGGCCGAGGGCGGCCACATCCCGGCCTACCGCTCGGTGGCGGAGTCGCCGGAGGCGCTGGCGCTGCAGCCGAACGCCCAGTATGCGGAGGCGGCGCATAAGGTGGTCTACGATCCGGATGGCTGGTATATGGGCGCGGCGGGTCCGCTGGAAGCGATCGCCTCCAAATTCCTGCCGGCCGCGCTGTACGGCTACATGACGCCGGCCCAGGCCATCAAGCGCTTCGAACAGGAAGGCGCGCGCCTGATTCGCAAGCAGCCGCCACGCTACTGAGGAGATCGATGAAACCGAACGACTTCGTCCTGGCAAGCGCGCGCCGCGAGGGCCTGCCGGCGACCCTGCTGCTGGCGCCTTTCGTGATCGCCTTCCTGCTGTTTTTCCTGATCCCGGCCGGCATCACCTTCTGGATGAGCCTTACCGAGAGCAGCCTGACCCGTACCAATGCCTTCATCGGCCTGGACAACTACCACACCCTGCTGAACGACCCCTCGTTCTGGGATTCGGTGCTGAACACCTTCTATTTTGCCCTGCTGACCGTGATCCCGCTGACGGTGCTGGGGCTGGTGATGGCGCTGCTGGTCAACCGTTTCGTCAAGGCCCAGGCCTGGCTGCAGGGCGTGTTCTTCCTGCCCTTCGTGCTGCCGATCTCGGTGATGACCCTGATTGCGGACTGGATGCTGCAGCCCTCGTCCGGCGTGATCAACCACATCCTCGGCGGCCAGCGTCCCTGGCTGGCGGATCCCTACTGGGCGCTGCCGGCGGTGGCGATCGGCACGGTCTGGTGGACGGTCGGCTTCAACATGCTGCTGTTCCTGGCCGGCCTGCGCAATATCCCGGCCGATCTCTACGAGGCGGCGGCGCTGGACGGGGCGCGCGGCTTCAAGCTGTTCCGCTCGATCACCTGGCCGGCGCTGCGCCCGGTGGCGACCACCGCCCTGATCCTGCAGATCATCGCCTCGCTGAAGGTGTTCGGCCAGACCTATATCCTGACCTCCGGCGGGCCCTTCAACACGACCCGGGTCACCTTGCACTACATGTACGAAACCGCGTTTACCCAGAGCGACGCCGGCTATGCGGCGGCCATCGCGATGGCGTTCGTGACCATCGTGATCCTGCTGTCGATACTGCAGGCCGGCGTCGTGCGCTTGCTGGCGAGGAGGGAAGCATGAGGGAGAGCATCACGCGCCGTTCCAACCTTGGCTGGACCATCGTCGGCGTACTGGCCGCCGTGCTGCTGGCCGCGCTGTGGGCGGCACCCCTGCTGTGGGCGCTGTCGACGGCCCTGCGGCCCGAGCTGGAGACCGTCTCCGCCGACTTCCACTGGCTGCCGCAGACCTGGACCCTGGACGCCTTCGCCAGGACCCTCGGCGCCGGCAACGTGGTGCGCTGGCTGTTCAACAGCTTCCTGGTGGCGCTGCTGGTAACCGTCGTCACGATGGCGATCAGCCTGATGGCGGCCTATGCTTTCTCGCAGCTGCGCTTCCGCGGGCGCACCGTGCTGTTCGGCGTCGCCATGCTGGCGTTCCTGCTGCCGTTCGAGGCGCTGCTGGTGCCGCTGTTCCGCACCATGAACCAGCTCGGGCTGATCAACACCTATGCCGGCATCGTGCTGCCGCAGGTGGTGTCGCCGGTGGTGATCTATGTGTTCAAGCAGTTCTTCGACGAGATCCCGGCCGACTTCCGTGAAGCCGCGACGATGGACGGCGCCGGCCCGCTGCGCGTATTGTGGAGCGTCTACCTGCCGATCTCGGGAAATATCGTGTGGGCGATGGCGATCGTGACCTTCATCGCCGCCTGGAACAACTTCCTGTGGCCCTTCATCATCGTCACCTCGAACGACATGATGACGATCCCGCTGGGGCTGACCCAGACCTACGACGCCTTCGGGGTGCGCTACGCCCAGCTGATGGCGGCGGCGCTGCTGGGCGCGATGCCGGTGGCGCTGGCCTATATCGCTTTCCAGCGCCGGGTCACGCAGGGCTTCCTGGCGGCGAGCGGCTTGAAGGGATGATGGAACAAGAAGAGGAGCGGGTATGGCATCGGTAAGGCTGCGCGGCATCAGGAAGGACTACGGAAACAATCCCGTCATCAAGGGCATCGACCTGGACATCGGGGACGGCGAGTTCGTCGTCTTCGTCGGCCCCTCGGGCTGCGGCAAGTCGACCCTGCTGCGCATCATTGCCGGGCTCGAGGACGTGACCGAGGGCGAACTCGAGATCGGCGGGGTGCCCAGCAACGACGTCGACCCGTCCCGGCGCGGCATCGCCATGGTATTCCAGAGCTATGCGCTGTACCCGCACATGACGGTGGCCGAGAACATGGGTTTCGCCCTGACGCTGGCGAGGGTAGCCCGGGACGAGATCCGCGAACGGGTCGGGCGCGCCGCCGAGATCCTGCAGATCGCCCACCTGCTCGACAGGAAGCCGAAAGCCCTGTCCGGCGGCCAGCGCCAGCGGGTGGCGATCGGCCGCGCCATCGTGCGCAAGCCCGAGGTCTTCCTCTTCGACGAGCCGCTGTCGAACCTGGACGCGGCGCTGCGCGCCCAGACCCGGGTCGAACTGGCGCGCCTGCACCGCGAACTGGCCACCACCATGATCTACGTGACCCACGACCAGGTGGAGGCCATGACCCTGGGCCAGAAGATCGTGGTCTTCAACGGCGGCCGCATCGAGCAGGTCGGCACGCCGCTCGAACTTTATGAACGGCCGGCCAACCTGTTCGTGGCGGGCTTCCTGGGTTCGCCGCGCATGAACTTCCTGGACGCCAGCCTGGTGGGCGAGCAGGGCGCCATCGCCACGGTCCGGCTGGCGGGCGGCGCCGAGGTCGAGGTCGCCGCCGACGCCGCCAACGCGCCGGTCGGCGCCAGGGTGACGCTGGGCGTGCGGCCCGAACACCTGCGCCTGCAGCGGGCGGAAGGCGGCGCCGGCGGGGAGGGCATCCTGGGCACGGTGGGCCTGGTCGAATACCTGGGCGACGTCATGCTGGCCTATGTGCAGGTCGAGGGCGTCGCCGAGATGGTGGCAGTGAAGTGCAACGGCGGCCAGGCGCTGCCGGCGCTCGGCAGCCGCGTCCTGCTGGCTTTCGACCCGGCCGCGGCCTATCTGTTCGGCGCCGACGGCGCGGCGATGCCGGCGCGCAGCCGCGCCGTGCTGGCGGCGGCCACGGCGGGCTAGGGGCGCGTCATGACGAAGGCGGTGCGCGGGCGGCCGACCATGACCGACATCGCCAAGCTGGCCGGCGTCTCGCAGTCGACGGTCTCGCTGGTGATCAACCACCTGAGCGGGGCCAAGGTCTCGCGCGCCACCCGCGAGACCGTGCTGAGGATCGCCCGCGAACTCGGCTACCCCCTCGAGCGCCACCAGGGCCGGCACGACAATCGCCCGGGGCAGGCGCCGAACCTGATCGTCTACCTGACCGACGAGCTGACCACCAGCCCGCATGCGATGCAGACCATGGATGGCGCCAAGGACGGCGCCTGGGACCAGGACTGCCTGGTCGCCGCGTTCGCGACGCGTGGCGACCCCGGGCGGGAGCAGGCGGTGCTGGCCCGCATGCTCGACCATCCGGCGCTGCTGGGCGTGATCTACGCCACCATCTTCACCCGCGCCGTCACGTTGCCGGCGGCGCTGGACGGCGTGCCGACCGTGCTGCTCAACTGCCACGAGCGCGAGTGCCGGCACCCGGCGGTGGTGCCGGCCGAACAGCAGGGCGGCTACAGCGCCACCATGCACCTGGTCGCCGGCGGCCACCGCCGCATCGGCTTTATCAACGGCGAAGGCTGGATCGAGGCCGCCGCCGACCGCCTGAAGGGCTACCGCCATGCGCTGCTCGATGCCGGCATTCCCTTCGACCCGGCCCTGGTGCGCGAAGGCGACTGGCAGGTGGAGAGCGGCTATGCGCATGCGCTGTCCCTGCTCGACGGCCCCGACCGTCCCAGCGCGCTGTTCTGCGCCAACGACCTGATGGCGCTGGGCGCCCTGGACGCGGCCCGCGAACGCAAGCTGGCGGTGCCGCGCGAGCTGTCCGTGGTCGGCTACGACGACCAGGACCTGGCCCGCTATACCCATCCGCCGCTGAGCACAGTGTTGTTACCAAACTACGAAATGGGCCGCTGGGCGGCCGAGACCCTGATCGCGCTGGCCCGTGGTGGCAAGGTTTCCAACGCCGTTTTCCAGAGTGAGTGCCCTCTGGTGAGCCGCGATTCGGTGGCGCCGCCGGCCTCTTAGTGACGGGCCCAAGCGCGCGCCGCCGCGCCCGGTTTTGCGTTAGCTTCCTGCTAAGAATTATTACTAATTTTTTTTTCGGAGACTCGCATGACCACATTCCAGCTGCGGCCCGTGTGCGTGGCCGTCCTCGCCCTGATCGCCCACGCGGCGGCCTGCGCCCAGAGCGGTACCGGCACCCCGCCTTCGCAGCCCGACCAGGCCACGCTGCAGGACCCCGCCTCGCAATCCCAGGACCAGGTGAGCCCGGCGGCCCCGACCCAGCCGGGCCAGATCGTGCAGGTGCAGGTGACCGGCCTGCGCAGCAGTATCCGCAGTGCCGAGGCGATCAAGCGGAATGCGGACCAGGTGGTCGACTCCATCAACGCCGAGGACATCGGCAAGTTCCCCGACCGCGCCACCGGCGACGCCCTGCAGCGCATCGCCGGCGTGCAGGTGGGCCGCGACCGCGGCGAGACCAGCAGCGTCATCATCCGCGGCCTGCCGGACGTGGTCACGACCCTCGACGGCAACCAGATCTTCACAGGCAACGGCCGCCGCCTGTCCTACCAGGACCTGCCGGTGCAGTCGATCGGCGGCCTCGACGTGTACAAGAGCGCCACCGCCAACCAGCTCGAAGGCGGCATCGCCGGCGCCGTCAACGTGCGGCTGCGCTCGCCCTTCGACGTCAAGGGCTTCAACGCCACCGCCTTCATCGAAGAACGCCGCCAGAAGGTGAACGGGTCGAGCGCGACCAGCGACAAGAACAATCCGAACGGCGGCTTCGCGGTCAGCAACCGCTGGAACACCAGCTACGGCGAGATCGGCGCGCTGTTCGACGTCCAGTTCAACCGTGAGCACTGGGGCTATCCGGTGCAATGGGTCGACCGTCCCGACCGCATCTTCTCGGTCAGCCCGGACGGCACCGCGGTGCGCCTGAACGACGACCAGCCGATCGCCCCGCTGAAACCCGGCGACCGCCTCGGCGAGCTGCCCAACGTCGGCGGCATCTACAACCAGGGCAAGCGCGACCGCGGCAGCATCCACGGCGCCCTGCAGTGGAAGGTCAGCCCGCAGATGGAAGCCAGCGCCCAGTACCTCGGCACCGGCTACCGCGCCCGCAGCGCGGTCGACTACATCCTCGGCATCGTCACCTGGACCCCGCGCCTGACCAATGTGGTGATGGCGCCCGAAGGCAGCTATTGCAACACCCCGAACGGCTCGATCTGCCCGATCCAGTCGGCCCATGCCGGCGCCGCCCGGTTCGGCGGCCCCTACGACTGGGATCCCTACACCGCCACCTCGACCTGGGGCGTGAAGGAGCACACGGTCACCCATTACCTGAACCTCGGCGTGCAGTACAAGGACGGCCCCTGGAAGCTGGCATCGAACTACGCCTGGTCCAAGTCGACCTTCGTGAACGATACCGTGATCGTCGACCAGCAGATCCCGGGCGCCAGCATCGACGTCTACACCTATGGCCGCGACGGCCACGGCGGCTACAACATGGTCACGACGCCCACCAGCAGCCAGGCGCTGCGCGATCCGACCCAGTTCGTGCTGCGCGGGATGGTGCAGAACTGGGGCATCTCGACCGGCGAGCAGTCGCAGTGGCGGCTCGACAGCAGCTACCGCCTGGGCGACGGCTTCTTCAGCAGCATCGACAGCGGCATCCGCCTGTCGCAGCGGCGCGCCGGCTTCAAGGGCGCCGAAGGCCACAGCGACATCAACGGGCCCACCCGCGCCAGCCCGATCGGCGCCTTCGGTCCGTCCTTCGAGACCCTCGTTCCAGGGCTGGACCGGCTCGGCGGTCCCTGGGTCACGCCGTCGCACGACTTCCTGATCGACCAGGCCGACGCCGTGCGCGCCTTCTACGGGGCCGCCCCGGGCCGCGTGGTGGAAGACCCGACCCGCGCCTTCAGTCAGAACGAGAACAACACGACCCTCTACCTGCAGGGACGCTGGCAGACCAGGATGGGCGACATCGACGTCAGCGGTACCGTCGGCGCCCGTTACGCCCACATCACGCGCAGCCTGGTGGGCAACAGCCGCATCGGCGACGTGATCAGCCCGATCGACCAGTCCTCGCGCGAAAACAACTTCCTGCCGAGCCTGTCGGCGGTGATCGGCTGGCGCAAGGACCTGCAATCCCACTTGTCCTTCGGCAAGACCCTGACCTATCCGGACTTCGCCTCGCTGAACCCGGCGCTGTCGCTGATCCCGCCGACCGTCAACGCGCCGGGCACGGGCTCGGCCGGCAACCCGAATCTGCGGCCGACCAAGTCGAAGAACATCGACGCCACGCTGGAATATTATTTCCCGAAAAATGGATATGCCCAGATCGCGCTGTTCCACCGCGATATCGACGGCTACCTGCAGAACATGGAGTCGAACGAGACCATCGGCGGCTTGAACTACCGTGTGACGCGTCCGCAGAACTCGGGCTCCGGCAAGCTGAAGGGCGCCGAACTCGGCATCCAGAAGTTCTTCGACTTCCTGCCTGCGCCCTGGAGCAACTTCGGCGCCCAGGCAAACTACACCTGGATCTCGGGCGAGAACCAGACCCTGGTGTCCTCGACCGGCAACACGTTCGCGACCACCCCGCTGATCGGCGTGGCGAAGAAGAACTACAACTTTGCCCTGCTGTACGAGGGCAATGGCATCACCGGCCGCCTGACGTCCACCCACCGCGGCGACTACGTCGAGCAGATCGCCGAGCCGCGCTTCGGCCAGGACCGTTACGTGAAGGCTGCAACTTTCGTGGACCTGAGCTTGTCCTACGCAATCAACAAGAACGTGTCCCTGCAGTTTGACGCGATCAATATCACGAAGGAGAACTACGAGAGCTACCTGAACGATCCGATCCGTCCGCGCGACATCCGCTACAATCCGACCACCTACGGGCTGGGCCTGCGCTTCTCGCTCTAAGCTCACATCTCGCTCCAGGGTCTCATGATGCAGAAGACTTACCGGAATCCGGTCTATCCGGACATCTTCGCCGATCCCTTCGTGCTGCGGCACGAAGGGGTTTATTACGCCTACGGCACCGCCCCCGGCGGCGATGACGGCCGCCAGATCCCGGTACTGCGCTCGAACGACCTGGTGGACTGGGAAGCGCTCGGCCACGCCCTGATGCCGGCCGCGGGCATGGAGGCCGGGCAGGGCTGGCATTTCTGGGCGCCGGAAGTGGCCAGCCACGACGGCCGCTTCTACATGTACTACTCGTCCGGCAACGCGCCCGAGGGCACCGACCAGAAGCTGAGAGTGGCGGTGGCCGACCATCCGGCCGGCCCCTTCCTCGACGCCGGCAAGCTACTGGTGCCGGACCAGCCCTTCTCGATCGACGCCCATCCCTTCCGCGACCAGGACGGGAATTGGTGGCTGTACTACTGCGTCGATTTCCTGGAGATGGCGCACGACGAGCGGATCGGCACCGGCATCGTGGTCGACCGCCTGCTCGACATGTGCACCCTGGCCGGCGAGCCGCGCACGGTGGTGCGCCCGCACCACGACTGGCACGTGTTCCGCAAGGACCGCTCCATGTACGGCAAGGTTGTCGACTGGCACACGGTCGAGGGTGCGGCGGTGCTGTACCACGACGGCCACTATTACTGTTTCTACAGCGGCGGCGCCTGGGAGAAGGAGAACTACGGCGTCAGCTACGTGATCGCCAAGCACCCAGAAGGGCCGTACCGCCGGCCCGAAGGCGGCCACGAGGCACTGCTGATGCGCACCCCGGCCTCCGGCGAGCTGCTGGGGCCGGGACACAATTCCTTTACGACGTCGCCGGACGGCGGCGAGACCTGGATCGTCTACCACGCCTGGGATCCGGCGCGGACGGCGCGCCGGATGTGCATCGACCGCATCGACTGGGTCGATGGGAAGCCGGTGAGCGGCGGGCCGAGCTGGACGGAGCAGGCGGCACCGCGCTGACCCTGCCACTTGCCGCGAAGGTGTAGATCGGAGGCCGGAGTTCGCGCTGCCTTCAGCGTCCGCCAAGGAATTCCTTTACCTCAGCCTGGAACCGCACCGGCTGATCCCACATGATGAAGTGGGCACTGTCCGGAATGCGCTTCAGGCTCAAGGCCGGCACCGGCGCAAACACGCCCTTGTAGACCGCATCGAACTGCTCGGCCGGAATCGGTACGCTCTTCGGCTGGACGTACAGCACGGTCACCGGCACTGAAATCTTCGGCAGTTCCGGCCCCAGGTTGGTCACCAGCAGTTCGCGGTAGGCGCGGGCGCCGACGTCGACGTCGCTGCGCATCGAGTCGTCGATCGCGCCGGCACGCATGGACTCGGTGGCGACCATGCCGTTGATGGTCTCGACGGCGCGCTTGCTGCGTTCCTCGGGCGCGGCCGTCCGGATACCGGTGGCGATGCGGTCAGCAATCGGCTCGACGCTGGCGACGGTGGCGCCGGGGCCGCCGAAGAACATGCCCAGGAAGGGCACCATGTCGACCACCATCAGGCGCGACAGGTCGGCCGGATGGCGCGCGGCCAGCATCATGCCGATCGTGCCGCCCATCGAGTGGCCGATCACGGCCGGCTGCTTCAGGCCGGCTTCCCTGATGTAGCGGTCGATGTCTTCGGCCACCGGCGCGGCGACCGGACCGTCGGCGTTGCCGCCTTTCGGCTGGCCGGCGAAGCCCGAGACTTGCACCAGGTGGTAGCGGTAGCCGGGCACGGCCTTGATCATTTCGGCCCAGACGCGCGGCGAGGAGTTCAGGCCGGGAATCAGGATCACGTCCGGTCCGGCGCCTTCGGTGCGGACCGTGATGCGGGTCGATTCGAAGGGCGCGGCCCAGGCGCCAGCGGATGCGCCGAGGAGGGCGAGGGCTGCCACCGCTGTGGCGGCCTTGAGGGTGAAACGGCGGGAAAGCATAGTGAGCTGCATCTTGTCTCCTGGTTCGTGATCGAAGCCGCCGCATGCGCTGCGGGGCAGGTGGACAGGATGCTAACGTGGGGCGCCGGAAAAAACTGCCTGAAAGATATGATAGTGTCCTGAACAAGGAAGCCCGCACGTGGCGGGCTTCCGGTCGGCGATCGCAATGATTACGCTTTGCGGCGCAGGGCAGCCATGCCGGCGAAGCCCAATCCCAGCAAGGCCAGCGACGCCGGCTCCGGGACATCGCCGGTCGACGGCGAAAACGCTGCCTTGAATGCGACGTCGCCGAAGCCGCACTCGCGGCACTCCCAGGACTGGGTCGTCAGCGCTCCGAAGTCCAAGCCGTTATTGAAATAGACGAAATCGCCACCGGCATAGCTGTTGTTCGTCGCAGGCATGTTGTAGGTACTGTATCCCTGGGTGCCGAGGTCGGAGACCGAGAGGAACATCACATATTTCTGGCCCGCCGTCAGGCTCAGGGAGCCGGTGTCGAAGGAGAATTCCATCAGCCCCTGGCCAGGGGTCACCGAGCGTGTTGGGCTCGTGTAGAGAATGCTGGTGGCCTTGCTGCCGTCCCAGCCGGCCACATAGCCGCGGAAATCGAGTGACTGGTTATTGCCGTACAGGTACATCGAGAAGCTGTTCAACACATTATCGGCACCGACCGTGAAGGTCTGGCCGTATGTGGCTGTGTCGGGATAGCCAAACGGAGAAATGCTGGAGACGATCGACGTGTTGTCGATGACCGAGGCAGTCGCGTCTGCGGCAAAAGCGCCGAGGACGGCACAAAGAAGCATGGAGGCTTTCAGGTAGCTTGGTTTCATAACATTCCCTTTTTTATGGTGGACTCGCCATTGACTCTTAGCAAATACCGTGCCATAAAACAATTGCTTATAAAAATCAATTGTTTAGCGGAACATGGAATGTATTTGTGTAAATAAATCCGACATTCATCGGGCTAGTCCCAGTCATGCCGGGTTTCGCCTTCCTGCGCTTGGCGATCGCGCGCAATCATCTCTTCCAGCTCTTCGCGCGCCCGTTTGGCCATCGACACATACTGTTCGCGGTCCTTATAGTAGGGATAGACCGCCTGCACGTTGGCGATATTGAGCTTCCGGAACTTCAGCGCGGCCTGGCGGATGCGATAGGCGTTATGGCCGAGACCGGCCGTGAGCACGGTGCGGCCCAGCTGCAGGGCCGATTCGAAGGTCTCCCTTTCGATCATGGTGACGCCGCGGTCCATCAGCTGGTACCAGTGGGTGACGTTGCGGGCGCGGGCGAAGATCTGCAGTTCCGGCCACTCGCGGCGCACGGTCTCGACCAGGTCGAGGCTGTCTTCGATGTCGTCGATCGCCACCACCAGCGCTCGGGCGCGCGCGGCGCCGGCGGCGCGCAGCAGGTCGGCGCGGGTGGCGTCGCCGTAGAAGACCTTGAAGCCGAAGCGGCGCAGCACCTCGATCTGGTCGGGGTCGTGGTCCAGCACCGTCAGCTTGACCCCGTTCGCGTTCAGGAAGCGGCCGACGATCTGGCCGAAGCGGCCGAAGCCGGCAACGATCACATGGTCCTCGTTCGGTTCGATGGCGTCGGCTTCGGGCTTGGCGCCGGCGGCTTCGCGGCGGGCCGACAGCTTGTCGTAGGCCATCAGCACCAGCGGCGTGACCACCATCGACAGTGCGACCACGACCACCAGCATCGAGGCGGTATCTTCGCTGAACACGCGTGCGGTGGCGGCCGCGCCGAACACGACGAAGGCGAATTCGCCGCCCTGGGACAGCAGCAGGGCGAACTGCAGGTGCTGGCCGCGGGCCATGCCGAATACCCGCGACAGAATGTAGAGCACGGCGGTCTTGATCAGCAGGAAGCCGGCCACCAGTCCCAGGATCAGCCCGGGATGGGCGAGGAAGACGGCGAAATCGACCGACATGCCGACCGCGATGAAGAACAGGCCGAGCAGCAGGCCCTTGAAGGGTTCGAGGTCGGTCTCCAGCGCGTGGCGGTACTCGGAATCGGCCAGCAGCACGCCGGCCATGAAGGAGCCGAGCGCCATCGACATGTCGATCCACTGCATCAGCAGGGCGATCGCGATCACCAGCAGCAGGGCGAAGGCGGTGAAGATCTCGCGGGTATCGGTGCGGGCGATGACCTGCAGCAGCGGACGCACCAGGTAGCGGCCGCCGACGATGATCCCGGCCAGCACGCCGACGACCTTGAAGGTGGCCAGCCAGAAGTTGCCGCTCGAACCGGCTTCGTCGGGAATGCCGAGCAGCGGCACGATGGCGATCATCGGGATCGCGGCGATGTCCTGGAACAGCAGGATCGCGAAGCCGGCCTGCCCCGCTGGGGTCGGCATCAGGTTGCGTTCCTCCAGCGAGGCGAGGGCGATGGCGGTCGACGACAGCGACAGGCCGAGCCCGCCGATCAGGGCCAGCTTCCAGTTGACGCCGGCCAGCAGCGCGGCGCCGAACAGGGCAGCGGCAACCACGACCACCTGCGCGCCGCCCCAGCCGAAGATGGGCCGGCGCAGCGCCCACAGGCGGTCCGGCTCGAGTTCCAGGCCGATCAGGAACAGCAGCAGCACCACGCCGAACTCGGCGAAGTGCAGGGCGTCCTCGACGTTGGCAATCAGTTTCAGGCCGTAGGGGCCGATCAGGATGCCGGCGGCCAGGTAGCCGAGCACGGTGCCCATGCCCAGGCGTTTCGACAGCGGCACCGCGACCACGGCGGCGGCGAGATAGACCAGAGCATTCGTCAGCAGGCTGTGTTCCATCCGCTCACCCCGCGTAGCCGCGCAGGCGGCGTGTGAATTCGGCCACGTGGGCTTCGACCGCCGCTTCGCCGGCCTGGGCCGCGCCGTGCATCAGCAGCGGTTCGATCCAGTTCATCCCGCACAGGGCGGCGGTCTGCTCGAAGGGCGCGAGGAAATCGGCGAAAGGGCGTCCGTGCAGCCCGCCGGGCTGGTAGGCGTCAAGGCCGCTGCCGGTGGTCGCGACCAGCCAGTAGCCTTTGCCGCGCAGGACGGAGTCCGGCTTGCCGTAGGCCCAGCCCGGCACCATCACGACGTCCATCCATTCCTTGAGCAGCGAAGGCATGCCGTACCAGCGGATCGGGTGCAGGAAGACCAGCACGCTGGCGTCGCGGACCAGGGCGCGCTCGCGCTCGGCGTCGATGTCGAAATCGGGGTAGGTATTGTAGAGTTCTTCCACGATGACCCCTTGTGTGGCCCGGGCGGCATCCGCCAGGCGCCGGTTGACCGGCGAACGGTGCGGGGCAGGGTGGGCATACAGGACAAGGATGTGTTGTTCGTTCATAACTTGATTATTCCACAATGGCCCGCCCGACATGTCCTACAATTCGGCCGGGCGCGGGCCTATTCGCCGTGCCGAGGCGTGCGACTATGATGACCGGAAACCTCACCGTCAAGGAGATCGGCATGTCGATGCAAAGCGAAGGCAAGGATGCGAAAGGCCGCAACTACGATCAGGTCACGAAGGACGGCACCAGCTCGGCGGGCACCATGGGCACCGGCGGGACCGGCGACATCGGCCGCATGTCGGGCGCCGTCGACACCGGCAGCGCGCAGTCGGATGCGCGCACGGACGATCTCCTCGCCACCGGCACCGACGAGGAACGCCGCCAGGGTTACCGCCCGAGCGAACCGGGCGCCGTCGAAACCGGCCTGGAAGGCGTGGGCAACAAGATCGGCGGCAACCCGGGGAACCGGCAGTCGAACAAGGACGGCCAGCGGTAAAGCTGGGCACAGGAGGCTTTCATGAGCGTGCAGAACGAACCGCAGAAACCGAAGGGCGGCGCCGACATCGGCGGCGCCGGCAACCAGCACAACGATTGGGGTCACAGCGACGTCGGCAACAAGCAGTCGGATTCGCGGCTGGACGATGTGGTCGGATCGGATACCGGGGTTCCGTCCGAGGAGGCGGGCGAGTTGCAGACCGGCCTGGGTGGGATCGGTAGTCTGAGTACGGGGAATGCCGGTAGCCGGCAGTCGGAGGAGGAGATGCGGCCGGGTGGGCAAGGTAGCCGCAAATAGCCAAGGTCGTACTCGCGAAACAAAAACCGTCGTTCCCGCTTTCACGGGAACGACGGCAGCTCAAATATGCAGCGCGTGCCCCAAAGCCCGCAGCGCCGCTTCCTGCACCGCCTCACCCAAAGTCGGATGCGCATGGATGGTGCCGCCGATGTCTTCCAGCTGCGCCCCCAACTCGATCGACTGCACGAAGGCCGTGCTGAGCTCGGCCACCGCGCTGCCGACGGCCTGCCAGCCGACGATCAGGTGGTTGTCCTTGCGCGCGACCACGCGCACGAAGCCCTCCGTGCCTTCGATGGTCATGGCGCGGCCGTTGGCGGCGTAGGGGAAGCTTGCGCTGATGCAGTCCAGCCCCTGCTTGGCCGCATCCTGCGGGGTCAGGCCGACCACCACCACTTCCGGATCGGTGAAGCACACGGCGGGAATCGCCGCCGGCATGAAATGGCGGCGCTTGCCGGCGATGATCTCGGCCACCATTTCGCCCTGCGCCATCGCGCGGTGGGCCAGCATCGGTTCGCCGGTCAGGTCGCCGATGGCCCAGACGTTGCGCATCGAGGTGCGGCACTGGTTGTCGATGCGGACCGCGCGGCCGTTCATGTCGAGCATCAGGCTTTCCAGGCCGAAGCCGGAGGTGCGCGGGCGGCGGCCGACGGCCACCAGCACGCGGTCGGCGTCGATCGCCACTTCTTCGCCGCCGCCGTTCTTCATGCGCACTGACTTGCCGTCCTCGCTGAGGCCCAGTACGCTCGATTCCAGGTGCAGGTCGACGCCGAGTGCCTTCAAACGCGCCGCCACCGGCCGCGCCAGTTCGTCGTCGTAGGCCGGCAGCACACGGCCGGCCGCTTCGACCACGGTCACGCGCGCGCCCAGCTTGCGGTAGGCGGTGCCCAGTTCCAGGCCGATATAGCCGGCGCCGACCACCACCAGGTGGCCGGGCAGGGTCTCGGGCGACAGCGCCTCGGTGGCGGACACCACGTTGCCGCCGAAGGGCAGGAAGGGCAGCTCGACCGCTTCCGAACCGGTCGCCAGCAGCAGGTGCTCGCAGCGGATGCGGGTGGTCTGTCCGCCGGCATCGTTGGCGGCGCCGGTGCCGCCGCCTTCGGCACCCGTCACTTCGACCGTCTTGCCGTCCAGGATCCGGGCCCAGCCGCGTACCACCTGCACGCCGTTCTTCTTGAGCAGGGCGCCGACGCCACCGGTCAGGCGCTTGACGATGCCTTCCTTCCAGGCCACGGTGCGGGTGATGTCGATGCTGGGCGCGGCCGTGCGGATGCCCAGCGCGCTTTCTGCGCCGCCTTCGCCGGCGTAATGCGTCGCCTTATGAAATTCCTCGGCCGCATGGATCAGGGCCTTGGACGGGATGCAGCCCACGTTCAGGCAGGTGCCGCCCAGCTGGCCGCCCTCGACCAGCACGGTCTTGATGCCCAGCTGCCCGGCGCGGATGGCGGCCACGTAGCCGCCGGGGCCGCCGCCGATGATGAGTAAAGTCGTCGTTTCCATCGTCATCTTGTTGATGTCCTCTGTCCCTTATTCCACGAACAGCGTTGCCGGCGCTTCCAGGTAAGCGCGCACGGCCTGGATGAACTCGGCCGCCACCATGCCGTCAATGACCCGGTGGTCGAAGGACGACGACAGGTTCATCAGCTTGCGCGCCACCAGGCCGCCGTTCTTCACGACCGGACGGTCGAGGATGCGGTTGACGCCGACGATCGCCACTTCCGGATGGTTGATCACCGGCGTGCTGACGATGCCGCCCAGTGGACCCAGGCTGGTGATGGTGATGGTCGAGCCGGACAGCTCGTCGCGCGCCGCCTTGCCGGTGCGCGCGGCTTCCGCCAGGCGCAGGATCTCGCGGGCGCTGTTCCACGGGTCGCGGGCTTCGGCGTTGCGGATCACCGGCACCATCAGGCCGGCGTCGGTCTGGGTGGCCATGCCGAGGTGGACCGGCTGGTAGCGGGTGACGATGCCGGCCTGGTCGTCGAAGCGGGCGTTGACCTCGGGGAACTTGCGGATTGCCAGCACCACGGCGCGCATCAGCAGCGGCAGCAGGGTCAGCTTGCCGCGTTCCTCGCCGTAGCGCGCGTTCAGCTGGGTGCGCAGGGCTTCGAGTTCGGTGACGTCGACTTCCTCGACATAGGTGAAGTGCGGGATCTGGCGCTTGGACAGCTGCATCTTTTCGGCGATCTTGCGGCGCAGGCCGATCAGCGGCACCGCCTCCTCGCCATGCAGCTCGGCGTAGCGGCTGTCGGCGCTGCCGTGCACGGCATGGCCCTGCTTCCGGCCGGCGACGAAGTTGTCGAGGTCGGCATGCGTGATGCGGCCGGCCGGACCGCTGCCGCCCACGTACTGCAGCTCGATGCCCATGTCCCAGGCGCGCTTGCGCACGGCGGGCGCGGCCAGGGGTTTTTCGTTCGCATCACGGAAAGTCGCGCGCGAGGCGGCGCCATTGCCGGCGCGGTCGCCGGAGCCCGCGGATTTCGCCGCCGGGGCAGGGACCGGCACGCTCGCCGCGCCGGCCACGATGCGCTGCGGCTCCGGCACGAAGCCGTGCGGCAGATCGGCCGGCTCGTCCGCAACCTGGGCGGCGGCAGCCGCCGGCTTCGCAGCCTCACCCTTGAAATTGCCGGCCCCCTCGATTTCGAGGCGCACCAGTTCGGCGCCCACGGCCAGCGATTCGCCGACCTTGCCGCCCAGCGCCATGACGGTGCCATGCACCGGCGACGGGATCTCGACCGTGGCCTTGTCGGTCATGACGTCGGCCAGGATCTGGTCTTCGGTAACGGTGTCGCCGGGCTGCACGCGCCAGGCCACCACTTCGCATTCCGCAATACCTTCGCCCACGTCGGGCATTTTGATGACGTGAATACCCACCTTTATGCCTCCATCGCTCGTTTGAATGCCGCGCCGACGCGGTCCGGTCCGGGGAAGTACGCCCACTCCTGCGCATGCGGATAAGGGGTATCCCAGCCGGTCACGCGCTCGATCGGCGCTTCCAGGTGGTAGAAGCAGTGCTCCTGCACCAGGGCGGCGAGTTCGGCGCCGAAGCCGCTGGTCCTGGTGGCCTCGTGGACCACGACGCAGCGGCCGGTCTTCCTGACCGATTCGACGATGGTGTCGAGGTCGAGCGGCCACAGGGTGCGCAGGTCGATGATCTCGGCATCGATGCCGGTCTCGTTGGCGGCGGCCTCCGAGACCCAGACCATGGTGCCGTAGGTCAGCACGGTGAGGTCGGCGCCGGGACGGAAGATCGCCGCCTTGTCCAGCGGGACCTTGTAGTAGCCTTCGGGGACCTTGCCCAGCGGGTGTTTTGCCCAGGAAGTGACCGGACGGTCGTGGTGGCCGTCGAAGGGGCCGTTGTACAGGCGCTTGGGTTCCAGGAAGATCACCGGGTCATCGTTCTCGATCGAGGCGATCAGCAGGCCTTTCGCATCGTAGGGGTTGGACGGCATCACGGTGCGCAGGCCGCAGACGTGGGTGAAGAAGGCTTCCGGGCTCTGGCTGTGGGTCTGGCCGCCATAGATGCCGCCGCCGCAGGGCATGCGGATGGTCAGCGGCGAGGTGAAGTCGCCGGCCGAGCGGTAGCGCAGGCGCGCCGCTTCCGAGACGATCTGGTCGGTCGCCGGATAGAAGTAGTCGGCGAACTGGATCTCGACCACCGGACGCAGGCCGTAGGCGGCCATGCCGACCGCGGTGCCGACGATGCCGCCTTCGGAGATCGGGGCGTCGAAGGCGCGGTGCTTGCCGTACTTGGCCTGCAGGCCGTCGGTGACGCGGAACACGCCGCCGAAATAGCCGACGTCCTGGCCGTAGACGACCACGTTCTCGTCGCGTTCCATCATCACGTCCATGGCCGAACGCAGGGCCTGGATCATCGTCATCGGGGTTACTACTACATCCTTCTCGATATCTCGCATCACTTCACACCCCCAGTTGTTGGCGTTGGCGGCGCAGGTGTTCGGGCATGTCCTTGTAGACGTCCTCGAACATCGATGCGGCGCTCGGCACGCGGCCATCGATCAGCGTGCCGGATTGCTCGGCTTCCTTCTGCGCGGCCAGGACTTCGGCTTCCAGCTCGGACTGCAAGGCCTCGTGCTGGGCGTCCGACCACCAGCCCTTCTTGACCAGGTGGCGCCGCAGGCGGCCGATCGGGTCGCCCAGCGGGAAATAGGTCCATTCGTCGGCCGGACGGTAGCGCGAGGGGTCGTCGGAGGTCGAGTGCGGGCCGGCGCGGTAGGTGACCCATTCGATCAGGGTCGGCCCCAGGTTGCTCCTGGCGCGTTCGGCGGCCCAGCAGGAGGCCGCGTACACGGCCAGGAAGTCGTTGCCGTCGACGCGCAGCGAGGCGATGCCGGCGCCGACGCCGCGGGAAGCGAAGGTGACGCTCTCGCCGCCGGCGATGGCCTGGAAAGTCGAGATGGCCCACTGGTTATTGACCACGTTCAGGATCACCGGGGCGCGGTAGACGTGGGCAAAGGTGAGGCCGGTGTGGAAGTCGCTTTCGGCGGTGGCGCCGTCGCCGATCCAGCCGGAGGCGATTTTCGTGTCGCCCTTGATGGCGGAGGCCATGGCCCAGCCGACCGCCTGCGGAATCTGGGTGGCGAGGTTGCCGGAAATCGTGAAGAAGCCATCTTTCCTGGACGAGTACATCACCGGCAGCTGGCGGCCCTTCAGCGGGTCGCGCTCGTTCGACAGCAGCTGGCAGATCATGTCGACCATCGGGTACTTGCGCGCCATCAGCAGGCTTTGCTGGCGATAGGTCGGGAAACACATGTCGCCATCCTTCAGGGCCAGCGCGTGGGCGGTGCCGATGGCCTCCTCGCCGAGCGAGGTCATGTAGAAGGACATCTTCTTCTGGCGCTGGCCGATGACCATGCGGGCGTCGAAGATACGGGTCTTCATCATGGTGCGCAAGCCGGACAGGAGGGTCTCCTGGTCCAGCGCCGGGACCCAGGGGCCGACGGCGTCGTCGTTGTCGTCCAGCACGCGGATCAGGCTGGAGGCGATCTCCGCGGTGTCCTGGTAGCGCACGTCGACGGGCGGACGCGGGACGATGCCCGCGGGATTAATTCCAAGATACGAAAAATCAGTCTTGCAACCCGGGCGGCCGGTAGGCTCCGGGACGTGCAGCGACAGAGGTTGACTCTGGCTCATAGTTCGCTTTCCCCTCGGTAAAGGTGTGTGCAGCAGAAAACATATTAATTGCGGCAAGACCGCGCACGCATGTTTTGCGAGAATATTTTTCTGCTGCTTTGCAGCACGGATAGCGCCTGGAAAGATCGCGGCTGCCCGCGGGATCAGGTCAAGACACTAGCACGCGGCGCAGCGAAGCCATGCCGATTGCGGCAAGCGTGCGCGGCACTGCTCAGCGCTGATTGGACCGTTCGGCGAGGCCGGCGCGGGATTTCGGCAGCCAGCCGATGCCGCCCGCGTGCACGCTCTGGATGTACAGGCGGTCCGCGGTTTCCAGCACGCCGGTCGTGTCCGGATAGGCACCGGTCGGGTCCTGCAGGTCGGCGACCACCCGGCCATCCTCGGTAAAGGCAAGTACATGGCCGTAGGCGGGCGGCACCGGCCACAAGGAGCGCGGCAGGCGCAAGGCCAGCTTGCGCATGAAGGGATGGGCGGCCGCCACGTCGCCGGAGGCGGTGCGCGGCTTCGCCAGGCCCAGCCAGATGCGGCCGTCCATGCCGCGCATCAGGTTGTCCGGGAAGCCCGGCAGATCGGCGAGGATGACACGGGCCTGGGCGCCGGGAGCGCGGGTGAGGTCGAGGCCGCGGGCATCCGCATCGATGCGCCAGACCCGGTAGGCGCCGCTCTCGGCCACGAACAGGGAGCGCTCGTTGCGCGACAGGACGATGCCGTTGGCGAAGGACAGGCCGTCGGCCACCACTTCGACCTTGCCGCCTGGCTGATAGACCAGCACGCGGCCGGTCGGCCGGTGTTCGAGGTAATCGAGGACGCTGGCCTCGAAGGGGCCGCCATTCTCGGCCGGCGAGAAGCGCCGGCTGGCGTCGGTGAAGTAGACCCTGCCGTCACGCGCCAGCGTCACCGCGTCCGGAAAGCGGATCGGATCGCCATCCGGCAAGCGGTCGGCGAGCACCGTCACGTGATGGGGCGGCGCCGCGGCGATCGCCACCAGGCCGCGATACGCGTCGGCGGCGATCATCCGCCCATCGGCATCGAAATCGAAACCCAGCACCCGGCCGCCGGTCTGGGCCCACACTTCGAGGCCGCCGCCGTCCGGCCGCATGCGCAGCACGCTGCCGCCCTCGACCCCCGTATACAGGAGGCCCTCGGGCCCGAGAGCGATGTGTTCGGGACCGATGGCGCCATCGAGGCCGATGGTCCGGAGGCCGGTGAGCCGGCGGTTGGCTGCGTACACACCGGTGTAGCCGGGGTTCGGCGGCGCTTCCCAGGCCACCGGATCGACCGCCAGCGGCTTGCGGCTCAGACAGCCGCCCAGGGCAATCAGCAACAGCGCGGCAGCACCGGCAAGACGGCGTCGCATACGGCCTCCATCGTGTCATCGTTATAAATTTGGTATCGCTCCTGATATTACTTCAGGTGAACTGTGTTCCATAGAAAGGTGAAACCCCTTACAATCGCTGACTTCACAATTTCCTGGACTTATTGACAACATGGCGATGCGCGACGCGGCCCCGGCCAGGACCTTCGGCAGCAACGGTGGACTCCTCGGACAGCTGATCGACGATGCCGACTGGAGCGCGACCAGCCTCGGGCCGGTCGACCGCTGGCCGGCTGCGATGCGCACCACGCTCGAACTGGTGCTGCGCTCGCCGGTGCCGATCGCCACCCTGTGGGGACGCGAGGGCGTCCTGATCTACAACGAGGGCTATGCGGGGTTGTCCGCCGCGCGCCATCCGGCCATCTTCGGCGCCAGGGTGGCCGAGGCCTGGCCGGAAGCCGCGGCCTTCAATGCCAATGTGCTCGAGGTGGTGCTGGCGGGCGGCACGCTGTCCTACCGCGACCATCCATTGAGTCTGGAGCGTAAGGGCAAGCCGCCGGAATGCTGGTTCGACCTCGACTATTCGCCGGTCACCGGCGAGGATGGCGAGGCGATCGGCGTGCTGGCGGTGGTGACCGAAACCACCGCCAAGGTCATGGCCGAGGCCGGCCTGAGCGCGGAACACAGCCGCCTGCGCGCGATCTTCCAGCAGGCGCCCGGCTTCGTCGCCCAGTTGACCGGACCCGACCACGTCTTCGCCCTCGTCAACGCCTCCTACAGCGCGCTGATTGGCGGACGCCCGGTGCTCGGCCGTCCGCTGCGCCTGGCGCTGCCGGAGACGGTGCCGCAGGGCCTGGTGGGGGTGCTCGACCGGGTCTACCACAGCGGCGAGCCGCACACGGCCCATGCCGCGCCGATATGGCTGGCCGAGGACGGCCACCAGCGCTGCCTGTACTACCTCGACTTCGTCTACCAGCCGATGCGCGACGAAGGCGGCAACGTCACCGGCGTGTTCGTGCAGGGCCACGACGTCACCGAGCGGGTGCTGGCCGAACAGGCGCTGAGGGAAAGCGAGGCGAAGTTCCACAGTTTTGCGCAGGCGATCCCGCACCAGGTCTGGAGCGCGACCGCGGACGGCAAGAACGACTGGTTCAACCAGCACGCCTATGCCTACAGCGGCCTGGGGCTGGACGAACTCGGCGGCATAGGCTGGACCGCCATCGTGGATCCGGACGACCTGGCCCAGGTGACCACGCGTTGGGCGATCGCGGTCGCTTCCGGCTCGACCTACGAGGCCGAGATGCGCCTGCGCGCGCAGGACGGCAGCTACCGCTGGCACCTGTCGCGCGCGGTCGCCCAGCGCGGTGCGGACGGCGAAGTCAGCGGCTGGGTCGGCACCAATACCGACATCGAGGACCGCAAGCGGGGCGAGCAGCGCCTCGAACACCTGAACGCCAGCCTGGAGCAGACGGTGTCCCTGCGCACCGCCGAGCGCGACCGCATGTGGCGGCTGTCGAAGGACATCATGCTGGTGGCCGGTTTCGACGGACGGGTCGAAGCGGTCAGCCCGGCTTTCGGCTCGCTGCTGGGCTGGAGCGATGCCGACGTCGTCGGCCGCAACTTCCTCGATCTGGTGCACCCGGAAGACCAGGCCGCCACGACGACGCAGATGGATTCGCTGGGCAAAGGCCATCACGTGTACAAGTTCGAGAACCGCTTGCGCCGCAAGGACGGCAGCTGGTGCCTGCTGTCGTGGTCGGCCGCGCCGGACACCGTCTACATCCACGCGATCGGACGCGACATCACGGCCGACCGCGAACAGGCCGAGCAGATCCGCCGCACCGAGCTGGCCTTGCAGCAGTCGCAGAAGATGGAGACCATCGGCAAGCTCACCGGCGGCGTGGCCCACGACTTCAACAATCTGCTGCAGATCATTTCCGGCAACCTGCAGCTGCTCGAGGTGCAGTGCGAGGGCGGCGAAGCCCTGCGCTGGATCGGCAATGCCCGCTCGGCGGTCGAGAAGGGCGCCAAGTTGGCCAGCTATCTGCTCGCCTTCGGCCGCCGCCAGCCGCTGGAGCCGCGCGTGGTCAAGATCAGCCGCGTCGTGATGAGCATGGAAGACATGCTGCGCCGGTCGCTGGGCGAGGAAATCGAGGTCGAGCTGGTGATCTCGGGCGGCCTGTGGAATACCGCGGTCGACGTCGCCCAGGTGGAAAATGCGGTGCTGAACCTGGCCATCAATGCGCGCGATGCGATGAACGGGGCCGGCCGGCTCACCATCGAGGCGAACAATGCGGTGCTCGACGACCTGTACTGCCGCAACCATGCCGACGTCGCGCCCGGCCAGTACGTGATGATCGGCGTGACCGACACCGGCGCCGGCATGACGCCGGAGGTGCTGCGCCAGGCCTTCGAGCCTTTCTTCTCGACCAAGGAAGAGGGCAAGGGCACCGGCCTCGGCCTGTCGATGGTGTACGGCTTCGTCAAGCAGTCCGGCGGCCACGTGAAGATCTACAGCGAGCCGGGGCAGGGCACCACGGTCAAGATCTACCTGCCGCGCACCCTGGCCGCCGAGGACGCGATGGCGCCGCCGGTCGAGCCCTCGCCGCCCGTCGGCGGCACCGAGACCATCCTGGTGGCGGAAGACGACGAAGCCGTGCGCACCACGGTGGTCGAGATGCTGACCGACCTCGGATATCGCGTACTGAAGGCGGCCGATGCCGCCAGCGCGCTGGCGGTGGTGGAATCCGGGGTGCCGATCGACGTGCTGTTCACCGACGTGGTCATGCCCGGCACCCTGCGCAGTCCGGAACTGGCGCGCATGGCGCGCGAGCGCCTGCCCAACCTGGCGGTGCTGTTCACGTCGGGCTATACGGAAAGCGCGATCGTCCACGGCGGGCGCCTCGATCCTGGGGTCGAGCTGCTCGGTAAGCCCTACACCCGCGAAAGCCTGGCCCGCCGGATCCGCCAGGTGCTGGCCAACCAGCGCAGCCGCGCGCTGGGCGGACCGGCGCCGCTGCGCCCGCGTGCCGACGAGAGTACGGTGGGCCCGGCGCTGCGCATCGTGCTGGTGGAGGACGAAGAGGAAATCCGCGACAGTACCGAAGCCCTGCTGATCCACCTCGGCCACGAGGTGCGCTCGGCCGCTACCGCGGAGGATGCGCTGGCGCTGATCTCGAACGAATCCGGCGTGCTGATCACCGACGTCCAGCTGCCGGGCATGTCCGGCGACATGCTGGCGGCCGAGGCGCGCGTGCTGGCGCCGGGGATCCGGATCGTGTTCGCGACCGGCAAGGGCGAGGTCAGCAACTGGCCGGATGCGGTGGTGCTGCGCAAGCCCTACGACCTGATGGCGCTGGCGGCAGTGCTGACCAACGTGGCTGTTACAGCTTGAGCGAGTACTCGTAGAAAGATTCGTCGCGTACCCAGCCCTGCGACTCGTACAAGCCCTGGGCGGTGGTATTGGTGCGCGCGGTCGACAGCGCCAGGCGCAGGGCGCCCTGTTCGCGGCCGAAGGCGGCTGCGGCGTCGAGCAGGGCGCGGCCGATGCCCTTGCCGCGGCCTTGCGGCGCCACGAACAGGTCGTTCAGGATATAGATGCGGCCCGCGGACACCGAGGAGAAGGACGGGTAGAGCTGGGTGAAGCCGAGCGGCTCGCCATCGTCGCCGAGCGCCAGGAAAATCGCCGAGTCCGCGTTCGCCAGGCGCTCGGACACGAAGCGCAGGGCGACGTCGGGCTCGGCCGGCTTGCCGTAGAACTGGCGGTAGGCATCGAACAGGGGAGCGACGAGCGGGGCGTCGGCGGCGAGGGCTGGGCGGATCGTGGTCATCCGATTATTGTACTCCGGCGCCGGCGCCGGCAGCGCTGAGCGCTTCTTCGATGAAGCGCGCACTCAGGGCCGCCTGCGTCACCGGCAGCATATGGCCGCCCTCGACCAGCTCCAGCTTCGCACCCGGCACCTTGTCCACCAGCGCCTGACCGTTCGCCTTCCAGTCGAGGATGCGGTCGTCCTTCCCGTACAGGACGTGTACGGGCAACCGCAATTCCTCGTAACGCGCCTGTACCAGCGGCAGGTGCGCCGGCAGGGCCTGCATGTCGGCCGAGGCGGACAGGAAGGCGGAAGGACGCAGCGAGAGCAGGCCGCCGCCCTTGGTCGCGAAATCGCGCGGCACCGCTTCCGGCCCGAACACGGCTTCCAGCGTGGCGGCGCTGTTCTTGACGGAGGCCGGAATCGCCAGCGTCCAGGCCACCAGCTTGCGCACAAAGGGCGACTCGATCGCCAGGCCCTTGAACACCGGCGGCACGTCGTCGCGCATATGGGTCAGCGGCGCCAGCAGGGCCAGTCCCGCCACCTGCCGCGGATGTTCGAGCGCCAGCGTCAGCGCGACCGCGCCGCCCAGCGAGTGGCCCACCACGAAGGCCTGGCCGGGACCCAGGGTGCGGATCAGGGCCGCCATCGATGCGGCCTGGGCCGAAAGGTCGGCGGAGGTGTCCGGCGCGCGGGTCGAATAGCCGGAGCCGGGGCGGTCGACCACCACGATGCGGTGATGCGCGGCCAACCGGCCGACCACGCCATAGGTGTAGTGCGAGAGCTGCCCGGCCAGGCCGTGGATCATCAGGATGGCCGGTTCGCCTGCGCGCGCTTCGCCGAATTCACGGATGTGCAGGCGTGCGCCGGGTACGTCGACGAAGCGTCCCTTGGGCGGCAGCACGGACTGCACCTTGCGCGCCGTCCAGGCGCTGAACAGGACCAGGATGGCGGCCAGCACCACTAGCGCGCCAAGCAGGAAGCCGGCGACGGTCAGGAGGGTAGTCATCGCTTGATCGCTTTCTTCAGGAGCTTCCAGTAGCCGACCGGAGCCAGGCGTTCGAGGAGGGCGGCGGCCTTGGCGTCGCTGCCGACCAGGATGCGGGCCTGGCGCTTCTCGATGCCGCGCACGATGATCTCGCCGGCCTGTTCGGGCGGCATGCGCAGCAGCTTTTCCATGGTCTTGCGCCCGCGCTCGACCTCGTCCTGCGGGGCGCCGTGAGGGATCCGCGCATTCCTCGCAATCGAGGTGGCGACGCCGCCCGGATGCACGACGGAGACGGCGACCGTGCTGCCTTCGAGTTCGTGGCGCAGCACGTTGGAGAAGCCGCGCACCGCGAACTTGCTGGCCGAGTAGGCGGCCTGGCCGGGCGGTGTGATGATGCCGTAGATGCTGGAGACATTGACGATGCGGGCATCGTCCGAGCCATGCAGCAGCGGCAGGAAGGCGCGCGTCATCCTGACCACGCCTTGGAAGTTAATCTCCAGCAGCCAGTCGAAATCGGCCTCGCTGACCTGCTCGAAGGTGCCGCCCAGGGCCACGCCGGCATTGTTCATCAGGATGTCGAGCTTGCGGTGCGCGGCCCGGACCTCGTCGGGAAAGGCGCGCACGGCCTCGCGGTCGGCGACGTCGAGGCGGTGGGCGGTGGCGCGTACGCCGAATCCCTGGGCCAGATGCGCAGTTTCGGCGACGCTCTCATGGTCGATGTCGGCCAGCGCCAGGTGGCAGCCGCGCCTGGCCATCGCCAGCGCGGTGGCGCGGCCGATGCCGCCGCCCGCGCCCGTGATCAGGGCAACCCGGTTTTTCAGCTTCAAGGCAGTACTCCTTTCGCTCCAAAATGCATGACGCCGTCGGCGATGCGGCCGTAGCGGATGGTGATCATGTCCTGCAGGTAGTTCTGGTAGACCTGCCAGGGGCGGCGCGAGCCCTGCTGCGGCAATTCGCCTTTGGCGCGCTGCACATAGCCCGAGGTGAAGTTCAGGAAGGGTTCGGGCTCGACCCCGGCTTCGCGGCGCGGCACCGCGATGGCAACGCCCTTGCGGTCCATGTAGCGCAGCAGCCGGCACACATAGGCGGCGGTGAGGTCGGCCTTCAGGGTCCAGGACGCGTTCGTATAGCCGAAGGTCATCACGCAGTTCGGCAGCTCGCTCAGCATCATGCCCTTGTAGGACATCGATTCGCCGGCGTGGAAGGGCTTGCCGTCGACGGTGACGGCGACGCCGCCCAGCACCTTGATCTTCAGGCCGGTCGCCAGCACCACCACGTCGGCCGCCAGCTCCTTGCCGGACTTCAGCAGGATGCCGGTTTCGGTGAAGCGCTCGATGTGGTCCGTGACGACCGAGGCCTGGCCCTTGCGGATGGCCTTGAACATGTCGCCGTCCGGCACCACGCAGACGCGCTGGTCCCAGGGTTTGTAATCGGGCGTGAAGTGGGTGGCGACGTCGAAATCCTTGCCGAGCTGGTGGCGCGCCATCGCCACGATCTTCTGCCTGGCCAGATCCGGCTTGCTGCGCGCCAGGCGGTACAGCAGCATGGATTCAAGAATCACGCGCCAGCGCGTGGCCCAGTAGGCGGCCCGTTCCGGCATCCACTTGCGGAAGCGCTGCGCGAAGCCGTATTCGGAGGGCCGGGTCACCACATAGCTCGGGGAACGCTGCAGCATGGTCACGTGGGCCGCCGCGCCGGCCATCGCCGGCACCAGGGTCACGGCGGTGGCGCCGCTGCCGACCACCACGACCTGCTTGCCGGCGTAGTCGAGGTCCTGCGGCCAGAACTGCGGATGCACGATGCGGCCGAGGTAGAGGTCCTCGTCCTCGAAGGCGGGACGGTAGGCTTCCTCGTAGCTGTAGTAGCCGCTGCACATGTAGAGGAAGCGGGTGCGGATCGTGCCAGGGGTGCCGTCGTGGTCGGCTTCGATGGTCCAGCAGGCGTCCGCGCTCGACCATGCGGCCGCGACCACCTTGTGCCGGAAGCGGATGTGGCGGTCGATGCCGTTGTCGCGCGCGGTGTCGCGGATGTAGCCGCGGATCGAGGGGCCGTCGGCGATCGCCTTGCCCGCGGTCCATGGCTGGAAGCCGTAACCGAGGGTGTACATGTCCGAGTCGGAGCGCACGCCGGGATAGCGGAACAGGTCCCAGGTGCCGCCGATGGCAGCGCGCGCCTCGAGGATCGCGTAGCGCTTGTCCGGGCAGCGCTGCTGCAGGTACCGGGCGGCGCCGATGCCGGAGAGGCCGGCGCCGACGATCAGCACGTCCAGGATCTCGCCGCCCGCAGTGGAAGCTTGGGGCATGGTGTCTCTTGTTCTGGTTCTTGGTACTGACACTGTACATTGTCAGTTTATGTCTGACAACAATTTTGCAATGTTCTATGCCAGAATAGAGGGATGTCTCGAGAAACTCTCCCAGCGCGTCCCTACCGCGGCATGTCGCAAGACGAGCGCCGCGCCCAGCGCCGCAGCCAGTTGATCGCCGCCGCCATCGAAGTGTACGGAGAGCGCGGCTACCGCCAGGCCACGGTGAAGGCGGTCTGCGAAGCGGCAGGCCTGACGGAACGCTACTTCTACGAATCCTTCGCCAACAGCGAGGACCTGCTGATCGCGTCGTACAACGCAGTGACGTATTCCGTGTTCGGCGAGATCCGCAAGGCCGCCGAAGAAGCGGGGCCGGTCCGCACCGGGCGCGCGCGCGCCATGCTGCGCGCCTACTTCACGGCCCTGCAAAGGGATCCGCGCTCGGCGCGCGTGTTCCTGGTCGAAATCCGTGGCGTCAGCCGTGCCGTCGACAAGGCCTTCGATGCATCGCTGCGCGCGATCGGCGAGGAAGTCGGCCGCATCGCCGGACCCGAAGCGGAAGGCGCCGACCCGCTGCTGCAGGCCGGCGTGGTGGGCGGCGTGATCCACATCGCGCTGCGCTGGATCGAGGACGACTACAGCCCGGACATCGACAGCGTCACCGACAGCGCGATGCGCCTGGTGATGGTCGACGCCAGGCCCAGGCCCGCGCCCTGAGCTTGCACGGCCCTGGATTCGCTGTTAGCCTGAAGGCATGAAGAGCGCATCCGCCACCCTGGCCATCATTATTCCCGCCATTCCCTCGATGGTGGGTTAGCGCTTGTCAATCATCGCAACCCGCCTGGAGGCGGGTTGTCCAGTGCCTGTCTCCGCGCATTCACTTCAAGGAGACTCACCTATGGCACCGCATCCGCTGCAAGCACTCATCCAGTCCGCCGACCGCGCCATCACCGCCGAGGATTTCGACGCGCTCATGGATTTCTATACCGACGACGCCGTCCTGGTCGTCAAGCCCGGACTGAACGTGGCCGGCAAGGACGGCATTCGCGCGGCCTTCGTGAAGATCGCGGAAATCGTCCGCCATACCCTGCGCGTGGGCCAGGGCAGGATGGAGGTGCTGGAGGCCGGCGACAGCGCGCTGGTGATCATGGAATCGACCCTCGATTACATGGACGCGGACGGGACGCAGGTGCACGCGAACCGCCGCGCCACCTATGTGTTCAGGCGCGGCGCGGACGGGCGCTGGCTGTGCGCGATCGATAATTCCTACGGGACGGCGCTGCTGGACGCCTAGCGGCCGGCGCTCACGGCACGTACACCAGGTGGACTTCGAACAGGTAGCCTGCGCCATGCTCGCGTACCCGCACATCGAGCACCAGGTCGCTGGCGCCTTCGGCCTCGGTGTACAGGTCGACCAGTACATGCCAGTAGCCGTCCATCCACTGGGAGACCGAGGTCTCCCAGGCTTCGTCGGGCAGGCTGACCAGGGTCGCGCCATAATCCTCGATGTTATCGGCGGTGATCTGCGCGTCCTCCGGCGACAGGGGGCTGACCTCGGGGATGCCGCGCGCCAGTTCGAAGTCGCCCTCGCGGAAGGCGTCGACAATGGCGGCGAGGGTTGGCCGCCAGATGGCCGGCACCGGCGTTTGCTGGTCTTCGCTCAGGTCTGCGCTCATGTCTTCGCTCATGGCCAGTCCAGTTCCACCCAGGTCGGCGCGTGGTCGCTCGGTTTCTCGCGCCCGCGCACGTCACGGTCGACGCCGGCCGCTTTCAGCGTCGGCGCGAGCGCCGGGCTGAGCAGCAGGTGGTCGATGCGCAGGCCGGCGTTGCGGCCGTAGGCATCGCGGAAGTAATCCCAGAAGGTGTAGATCACTTCGTCCGGATGCATGGTGCGCAGGGCATCCGTCCAGCCCTGGTCGAGCAGCTTGCGGTAGGCGGCGCGGGTCTCGGGGCGGAACAGGGCGTCGTCGAGCCAGCGCTCGGGCTTGTAGACATCGAGTTCGGTCGGCATCACGTTGTAGTCGCCGCACAGGATCACCGGCGCGCCGGTGTCGATCAATTCCTGGGCGCGCGCATGCAGGCGTTCGAACCAGCGCAGCTTGTAGTCGAACTTCGGACCCGGCGCCGGATTGCCGTTCGGGAGATACAGGCAGCCGATCAGGATGCCGTTCACCGCCGCTTCGATGTAGCGGCTCTGCTCGTCCTCCGGGTCGCCCGGCAGGGCGCGCCCGATTTCCTGCGGTTCCGTATCGCGCGCGAGGATGGCGACGCCGTTCCAGCTTTTCTGGCCGTGCCAGATCGGATGATAGCCGGCGGCACGGATCTCCATTTCCGGGAACTTTTCCTGCGGCGCCTTCAGCTCCTGCAGGCAGGCGACGTCAGGCCGGGTCTCTTCCAGCCATTGCAGCAGGGCGGGCAGGCGGCTGTTGATGCCGTTGACGTTGAAGGTCGCCACTCTCATTCTTCGCTTCATGGTCCGTATCCATGTGGTTGTTTTAATCGAACAATGTGCTTTGGCCAGGGCTACGATAGTGCGCGAATGCCCGCTCGATGTCCTCCTCGACGATTCTATCCTTGCACAGCCTGGGCAGGCGGTCCAGCGGGAAGAATGCGGCGTCCGACACTTCGGGGCCGGGCCTGGGGACTGCGTCGCCGGTACGCTCGCAAAGGAAATAGAATTTGTAGAACTCGCGGGCATCGGGCTTGAACGGCCCCTTGGCCTTGTGCCTGACGCTGTAGAGCTGCTTTGCGACGACATCGATGCATGCTTCTTCCGCGATCTCCTTGACGACATTCTCCGCGGCGGAGAGCCCGACATCGGCGAATCCGCCTGGCAGAGTCCACAAGCCCGAGACCCTTTCCCGAACCAGCAGAATCCGGTCATCTTCGATCACGGCACCGCGGACGTCGTTCATCGGGGTCACATAGGTCCTGGAGCCTGGCGCAAGCGCAGCGATCTGCGTAGTCGGTGCCATGAACAGCTTCGACAACATGGCATCGGCTATCTCCTTGATTTCCCGATAGCGTTCGATGTCGTATTCCCCTTTGGCGTATGCCAGGCCGGTCAGCGCCGAAGCCTGCAGGCGCTTGGCATACGTCAGCCATTCGTTTTCCATTCTTATTCCGTCACAGGCAGGGGAAGTCCCAATGCCCTCAGCCTGAAGCGCAAGTCGGCGGCGCATTGAAAATGAATGCCGCGCAGGCCTTCCTTGGTGGAGGCCTCGACATTGCGAATGCTGTCATCGATAAAAACGGTGTTCTCCGGGACCAGTTTGTAGCGATCGATCAGAAGCCTGAAGATCGCCGGATCCGGCTTCACGAGTTGTTCGCGGCCGGACACCACGATGCCTTCGAACCAGGCAAGGAATGGAAAACGCCTGAGAGCGATGGGGAAGGTTTCGTCCGACCAGTTGGTGAGGGCCAGCAGACGGACATCGAGCGCGCGGAGTTCCGCGAGGACCTCTACGGTCTCCTCGATCGCGCCCGGTATCATCTCTTCCCAACGCTCACGAAAAGCCCTGATATGACGTTCATGGGAAGGGTGTGTTTGAATCGCCATGTCGATTCCATCCTTCCATGAACGGCCCCGGTCTTGCTGCTCGTTCCATTCCATGTTGCACACCTCGGACAGGAAATGCTCCATTGCCGCTTCGTCGTCGGCAAACAGCTTCCTGTACAGGATGCGCGGATCCCATCGAATCAGAACATTGCCGAGATCAAAAACGACGGTGTGAACAAGCGGCGGTACTTGGGGTTGGGTAGTCGGACTCATGGCTCTCCTGGCTGGCCCCTGGATGTTACCTCAAGCAGAGGAGGGGCTGCCGCACCGGTTAGGGGCTGAGCCGGCGTAGTCAAACTACGTAAGGCTGTCGCATGCAATTTCTGAGGTATACCAGCTCGTTTGCCCCGTGCGTGTAAATTAACTACCTCAACCATGTAAATTCTGGCATGCTCTTGCCTGCGGCCGCCCAGGCCGCCAAGATCACGACAACGACCACGAGACCATGAAATTCACCACCTTTGCGGTGGCGTTCGCCTGCGCGTTCGCCGCCTTGACCGCCAGCCCGTTCGCCCAGGCCCAGAACGCCGACCGCCACTTCCTCGGCTTCAAGAGCGTCGGCGGCAAGGGCTACGAGATCGCCACCAGCGACGGCCGCTACCTGATCAAGCCCTACGCGCCCAACATCGTCGAGACCAGCTTCGTGCCCAGCGCGGAAGAGGGCATGCCGCAGGCCGCCTCCCACGCCGTGGTGCTGGCGGCGGGCCAGGTGCCGGTCCGGGTGCAGGAAGACGCGGCGCGCGTCGTGCTCGCCACCGAGGGCATCACGGTCACGGTCGAGAAGTCGCCCTTCCGCATCGGCTACAGCTACAAGGGCAAGCCGCTGGTGGCCGAAAAGCGCGGCTACGGCCGCGGCGACCAGCTGGAGTCGATCGAATTCGCGGTCGACGGCGGCGAAGTCCTGTACGGCGCCGGTTCGCGCGCGGTCGGCATGAACCGCCGCGGCTACCGCTTCCCGCTGTATAACAAGGCCTCCTACGGCTTCGGCAGCCACGCCGAGCAGATGGGTTACGGGATTCCGATGGCGCTGTCCTCGAAGCGCTATGCGATCCACTTCGACAATCCGCAGGCCGGCTACCTCGATCTCGACAGCCGCAAGGACGGCACCCTGCGCTTCGAAGCCATCGGCGGTCCCAAGACCTACCAGGTGGTGGCGGGCGACGACTGGGCCCAGATCATGGACGGCTATACCCGCCTGACGGGCCGCCAGCCGCTGCCGCCGCGCTGGGCCTTCGGCAATTTCGCGAGCCGCTTCGGCTATCACACCGAGCTTGAAACCCGCGCCGTGGTCGACAAGTTCATCGCCGACGGCATTCCGCTGGACGCGGTCGTGCTCGACCTCTACTGGTTCGGCAAGACCGTCAAGGGCACCATGGGCAACCTGGCCTGGGACCGCGACAACTTCCCCCAGCCCGAGAAGATGATGGCGGACTTCCTGCAGAAGGGCGTCAAGACCGTCCTGATCACCGAGCCCTTCATCCTGACGACCTCGAAGCGCTGGAATGAAGCCGCGCAGCGGGGCGTGCTCGCCACCGGCAGCGACGGCAAGCCCCTGCGCTACGATTTCTATTTCGGGAACACGGGCCTGGTCGACGTCTTCAAGCCGGAAGCCCAGACCTGGTTCTGGAACATCTACAAGAACCTGAAGTCGGGCGGCGTGGCCGGGTGGTGGGGCGACCTGGGTGAGCCCGAAGTGCATCCGGCCGAAGCCCGGCACGCGGCCGGCACGGCCGACCAGGTCCACAATATCTACGGCCACGAGTGGGCGCGCCTGATCCACGACGGCTATGCGCGCGACTATCCCGACGAGCGCCCCTTCATCCTGATGCGCTCGGGTTATTCGGGCTCGCAGCGCTTCGGCATGATCCCCTGGTCCGGCGACGTCAGCCGCGGCTGGGGCGGCCTGCAGTCGCAGATGGAGATCTCGCTGCAGATGGGGATGCAGGGCCAGGCCTGGATGCATTCCGACCTCGGCGGCTTTGCCGGTCCGGTGCTGGACGACGAACTCTATGTGCGCTGGCTGCAGTACGGCGTGTTCCAGCCGCTGTTCCGCCCGCACGCCCAGGAAGAGGTGGCGGCCGAGCCGGTGTTCCGCGAACCGAAGACGAAAGCGCTGGCGCGCGAGGCGGTGCGCCTGCGTTACGCGATGCTGCCGTATAGCTACACGATCGCCTTCGAGAACAGCCGCAGCGGCATGCCGATGATGCGTCCGATGCTGTTCGAGGAGCAGGACGAGGAAGCGGCGGCGGCGATCTCTTCGACCTATCTGTGGGGCCCGAGCTTCCTGGTGGCGCCGGTGGTCGAGCCGGGTGCGACGCGCAAGGAAGTGCACTTCCCCGACAAGGGCGTTACGTGGTTCGATTTCCATACCGACGAACCGCACCGTGGCGGCATCACCGAAGTGGTCAAGCCCGTCGCCGACCATATTCCGACCTATGTGCGGGCCGGCGCCTTCGTGCCGCTGGCGAAGGTGGTGCAGAGCACCCGCGACTACTCGACCCGTGCGCTCGACCTGCACTACTGGCACGACGCCGGCGTGAAGAGTTCGTCCGGCCAGCTGTACGACGACGACGGCAAGACCCCGAACGCCTTCGAGGCCGGCAAGTACGAGCTGGTGCGCTTCAGCAGCCGGCTCGATGCCGGCAGGCTCGAGATCGCCCTGCAACCGGAGACCGGCGCCAGCTATGCCCCGACTTCGCATGCCTTCACGCTGAAGGTCCACAACGTGGGGCGACAACCACGTGCCGTGCAGGTCAACGGCAAGGCCCAGGTCTTCCGCTGGGACGCCCGCCGGCGCCTGCTGGAAGTGAGCCTGCCGGCTCTGCGCCAGGCGCCGATGGCGGTGGCGATCGCGCTCTGAGCAGGGCCCCATACGCTTGAGTTGGGGGCGCGCCCGTGTTCAGGCGCGCTCCGGCATGGTCGGCGATTCGTTAAACTGCGGGGAAGCAGAAGCGATCTACCGCACCATGAAGCCTCAACTCCTGCAGGATCTCAACGAAAGCGGCTCAGCGCAGTCCAAGCCGCCAATCCCTGGCGCCGCCGAGCAAGTCACGCGGCCGCGCCCGACCGTCGAGCCGCGTCCGCAAGCGGCGGAGCCCGGCGACACCGTCCCGGCAACGGGATTTGCGCCGCAGCCCCCGGCCTTCGCCGAGCCCATCCCGACGCCAGCGCCAAGGCCGCCGCCGATGCGGGCGACGGCGCAGGCGACCGAACCGTGGGCACCGGCCGACAGCACGGAGGAGCAGGTGCCGGGCTGGCTCGCCGAACGCCTGGCCCTGGACGCCGAGGAGCAGCGGCGCACGGAACGCAGCCGTCTCTGGGGGCGGCGCCTCGTCGCCTGGGGTGCGGCCGGCGTGCTGCTCGCACTGCTGGCCAGCGGCGGCCTCTATCTGTACGACCAGAGCCAGGTCGAAGACGCGCTGGTGGTGGTGGCGAACACGAATCCCGCCCCCGCATCCGCCGCCCCCGGCCTGGAAGCGGCGCAGGCATCGCGGGCCTTGCCGGCAAGGGTGGCGGCGCCCGTCACGCCGGCGCCCGCGCTGGCTGCGCCTGTCAGTGCGGAGGCAAGCACCGCGGAGCGAAGCACCGCGGTGGGCGGATCGGCAGCGGCGCAGACCGACGCCGGCGCAGGCCAGCCCGTGCCGGCCGACGACCAGCCCGCCGACCTGGCGCCGCCGCCCAAGCGCCAGCGCAGCCATGTCCGCAAGCGCGTCAAGGCCGAGGCCAGCGCCAGGGCCGCCGACGCCGAACCCTCGGCCCGCCAGCGCCGCGAGGAAACGCTGATGCAATGCCGCGCCCACGGCTATGACGAACGCCAGTGCCTGCAGCGCGGTTGCGAAATGACCCGCTACGGCTTCGCCTGCAAGGGCTGAGGCCTGAGGCCGCGGCGGGCGGCATCACTCTTCGTGGTGGTGTTTCTCGTACTCGTCGGCCTCGGCCTTGGTGGCGTGCACGATGCCGTCCGGGTGCTCCGGCGGCGTGTACAGGGTGTAAAGGCGCATCGGCTCGGTCTTCGAGGTGTTGATCACGTTGTGCTCGGTACCGGCCGGCACCACCACGGCCACGCCGTCTTCCAGCTTGTGCTCTTCGCCGTCCAGGATGGCGACACCGGTGCCGGCTTCGACGCGGATGAACTGGTCGTGGCCGGTGTGGTGTTCCATGCCGATCTCTTCGCCGGCCTGCAGGGTCATGATGACCAGCTGGCTGCGCGGGGTCGTGTACAGGACCTCGCGGAAGTTGTTACCTGCGAGGGTTTTTTCTTCGATATTGATGCTGTAACCCGACATGCTTGTTCTCCTGTTGACTCAGTTTCGGCAGCTGCCTCTTGCGTTCGACAGCTGCTGCCCAATATCGATTGTATAAGACGGCGGGATTCCGCGCAGGCGGCTACCCCACTGTTATACTCGGGAATTTAAAGTTTCCATAATTTCATGTCGAGCGACCTCAATGCCCAGCGCCGTGCCCAGCTTCTCATCGAGCGGGTGGCGGACTACGCGATCTACATGCTCAACCCGGACGGTACGGTGGCCAGCTGGAACGCCGGCGCCCGCCGCTTCAAGGGTTACGAGGAACAGGAGATCCTCGGTCAGCACTTCTCGCGCTTCTACACGGAAGCCGACCGTGCTGCGGGCGTGCCCGAGCGGGCCCTGAAGACCGCGCTGGAGTCGGGACGCTTCGAGGCCGAAGGCTGGCGCGTGCGCAAGGACGGCAGCCGCTTCTGGGCCTCGGTCGTGATCGACGCGATCCACGACGACCACGGCGAACTGTTCGGCTTTGCCAAGATCACGCGCGACATCACCGACAGGAAGCTGGCCCGCGATGCGCTGCGCCGCACCGAGGAGCAGTTCAAGCTGCTGGTCGACAGCGTGGTCGACTACGCCATCTACATGCTCAGCCCGGAAGGTGTGGTGACGACCTGGAATGCCGGCGCGCGCAAGATCAAAGGTTATGCGGCCGATGAAATCGTCGGCAGCCACTTCAGCCGTTTCTACACGGAGGAAGATCGCCGCAACGGCAAGCCCGAACAGGTGCTGGCCCAGGTGCGCGCGGACGGCCGCTTCGAAGCCGAAGGCCTGCGGGTGCGCAAGGATGGCTCCGCCTTCCGCGCCAGCGTGGTGATCGATGCCATCCACGATCCCGAGGGCAAGCTGGTCGGCTTTGCCAAGATTACCCGCGACATCACCCAGCGCACCCAGTTGGAGGAGGCGCGCCAGGCCCTGCAGCATGGGCAGCGCCTGGAGGCGGTCGGCAAGCTGACCGGCGGCGTGGCCCACGACTTCAACAACATCCTGCAAGTCATCGGCGGCAGCCTGCAGCTCTTGAGCGGCACCGTGGCGGGCATCCCGGCCGCGCAGCGCCACCTGAACATGGCCTTGTCGGCGGTGGACCGCGGCGGCAAGCTGGCGGCACAGCTGCTGGCCTTCGCGCGGCGCCAGCCGCTGCAGCCGGTGGTGCTGAACGCCGGCCGCGTGGTGCGCGGCATGGAGGACCTGGTGCAGCGCGCCGTCGGCGAGACCGTCGAGGTGGAGATGGCGGTGTCGGCCTCGCTGTGGAATACCCTGGTCGACCCGCACCAGCTCGAGAACGTGGTGCTGAACCTGGCGATCAACGCGCGCGATGCGATGCCGAACGGCGGCAAGCTCACTATCGAGCTGTCCAATACCATGCTCGACGATACCTATGTGAGCGCGGCCCATGAGGTGCCTTCGGGGCAGTACGTGCTGCTGGCGATCAGCGACACGGGTAGCGGCATGACGCCCGAGGTGCTGGCGCGCGCCGTCGAACCCTTCTTCACCACCAAGGGCGAGGGACAGGGCACCGGCCTCGGCTTGTCGATGGCCTTCGGCTTCGTCAAGCAGAGCGGCGGCCACTTCCGCATCTACAGTGAAGTCGGCCACGGCACCACGATCAAGGCTTATTTCCCGCGTTCGCTGGAAGCCGAGCAGACGCTGCCGGAACAGGTCGGCGGCGGCGACATGCGCGGCGGCACGGAGACCATCCTGGTGGTCGAGGACGACCTGAACGTGCAGGCCACCGTGGTCGGCATCCTGTCCGAACTCGGCTACCAGGTGCTGCGCGCCGATAACGCCGAGATGGCGCTGGCCGTGCTGCGCGCCGGCGTGCGCTGCGACCTGCTGTTCACCGACGTCGTCATGCCGGGCAAGATCAAGAGCACCGAGATGGCGCGCCAGGCGAGAAGCCTGTTGCCCAACCTGAAGGTGCTGTACACCTCCGGCTACACCCAGAACGCCATCATCCATGGTGGCCGCCTCGACGCCGGTGTGGAACTCCTCAGCAAACCCTATCGCCGCGAGAAGCTGGCCGCCAAGGTGCGCCAGATGCTGGGCGGCCAGGGCCAGCAGGCCGCCGCGGCGCCGGAGCCCCCGGCCCAGCCGGGCCGCGTCGTCCACCCGGACGGCCTGCGCGTGCTGCTGATCGAAGACGATGCCCAGGCCAGGGAACTGTACCGCGACATCCTGGGCACTGCCGGCTACCGCGTCGCCGAAGCGCCGACGGCCGCCGCCGCGATCGCGATCCTGGCGCGCGAGCGCTTCGACGTCGCCGTGGTCGACTACAGCCTGCCCGACCAGGACGGCCTGACCCTGGCGCGCCGGATCGTCGCCGACCATCCGGGTGTGGCGCTGGTGTTCGCGTCCGGCTACGGCAGCCTGGTGGCGGGCGCCTCCGACCTGGCGGCGCGCGTGCTGACCAAGCCGTTCACGGACCTGCAGCTCAAGCAGGCCGTGATCGCCGCCGTCGCCGCGCGAAGGCTGTGATCCCCAGACTGTGACACGTGGCGCACGATTGTTTGCAATCTTGCGCCACGTAAAAACTCTTCATGCTAGCCTTGCTCCATAGCAATTATAAGGAGGAGAAGGCGTGCAATCCCAGGTCAGAAATTCCGTGATGGACGCGATCGGCGAGACCCCGGTCGTCAGGCTTGGCCGGGTGTTTCCGGAGGCGAACGTGGTGGCCAAGCTCGAGTACATGAACCCGGGCGGCAGCATCAAGGACCGCATGGTGCGCTACATGCTGCGCCATATGCCGGCGGGCACCCGCCACGTGGTCGAGAGCTCGTCCGGCAATACCGGCGCCGCCCTCGCCATGGCCAGCGCCGTGCTGGGCCTGCGCTGCGACGTCACGGTGCCGGACACCACCAGTACCGAAAAGCTCAGGCGCATCGCCGCCTACGGCGCCACCGTCCACGCTTGTGCGCCGGACGACTACCATGCTTGCGCCGAAGACCTGGCCCGCGACAACGAAGCCCATTACCTCGACCAGTACTGCACGCCGCTCAACCGCGAAGCGCATTACCGCGACACCGGCCCCGAACTGTGGCGCCAGCTGGCCGGCGAGATCGACGTCTTCGTCTGCGGCGTGGGCTCGGGCGGCACCATCTCCGGCATCGGCCGCTACCTGAAGGAGTGCGACGCACGGGTGCGCGTGATCGGCGTCGAGCCCCTGCACTCGTCCTACCGCAAGCTGGTGACCGACGAGCCTGTCCAGGGGACCCTCGAGACGCGGATCGAAGGCGTCGGCAAGCGCCAGCCTTCGCGCAGCTTCGACCCGGCGGTGGTCGACGACGTGGTGCAGGTGGCGGACGAGGACGCGCTGGCCTGGTGCCGGCGCCTGGCCAGCGAGGAGGGCATCCTGGCAGGTGGATCGAGCGGCTGCGTGGCCGCCGGCATCGCCGGCCTGCTGCCGCATGTGCAGGGCTTGCGTATTGCCACTGTCTTCCCGGACTCGGGCGCCTTCTACCTGTCGAAGTACTTTTAGCGGACCGTCAGGCATGACAAATCTTACTTGTTGAACATATACTGGCGGCTTTATCTTTCCGATCAGGAAATCATGAGCCGCCGTCCTGTTTCCATCCTCGCACTGTCGCTGGCCTTCGCATTCGCGGGCGCAGCCTCCGCCTCGGCTTTCGCCGCCAATGCCGTGGCCGCCGATGCGCCCGCCGTCCAGCGCGACCTGCGCGCCAGCTACACCAAGTACGAGTACCGGATCCCGATGCGGGACGGCACCAGGCTGTTCACCGTAGTCTACGTGCCGAAGGACGGCTCGAAGAGCTATCCCTTCCTGATCAACCGCACGCCATACAGCGCCGGCGTGTACGCCGACGGTGAGCTGCGCTACGGCGAGGACTGGTATCCGACTTCGATCGGCCCGTCGAAGGAATTCGAGGATGCCGGCTACATCTTCGTCAAGCAGGACGTGCGCGGCCGGTATATGTCCGAGGGCAAGTGGCAGGAGATGACCCCGCACCTGAAGGCGCAGCGCGCCGCCGGCGAGGGCCAGGAAAGCCAGGACATGTATGACACCATGGAATGGCTGCTCAAGCACGTCCCCAACAACAACGGCAAGGCCGGCATCTACGGCATCAGCTACCCGGGCTTCTACACCTCGGCCAGCATCATCGATTCCCACCCGTCGATCAAGGCGGCCTCGCCGCAGGCGCCGGTGACGGACCTCTACATGGGCGACGACTCCTATCACGGCGGCGCATTCATGCTGGCGGCGAACTTCGGCTTCTACGCCAACTTCGTCGAGCAGAAAAACCCGACCACCGGCCCGAAGAGCCGCGAGCGCTTCGACTATGGCGCCTCCGACGCCTACGACTTCTACCTGCGCCACCTGACCATGCCGAACATCCTGGCGACCTTGACCGACGGCCAGCGCGCCTACCTGGCGCCGACCATCGAGCACGACACCTACGACCAGTTCTGGCAGACCCGCGACATCTCGCGCCACCTGAAGGGCGTCAAGGCGGCGGTGCTGAGCGTCGGCGGCTGGTTCGACGCCGAAGACCCGCAAGGCCCGTTCACGACCTACCAAGCGGTCAAGAAGTTCAACCCGACCACCTTCAGCGGCCTGGTGATGGGCCCGTGGGTGCACGGCGGCTGGGCGCGCTACGACGGCCAGCAACTGGGCCACGTGCGCTTCGACAGCAAGACCGGCGAATACTTCCGCACCCAGATCCAGTTCCCCTTCTTCGAACAGCACCTGAAGGGCGTGAAGCCGGCCCGGCCGATCGCCGAGGTGACCGTGTTCGAGACCGGCTCCAACGTCTGGCGCCAGTACACGGCCTGGCCGCCGGCGCCGGCCAAGGCCCGCATGCTCTACCTGGCACCGGGCGGGAAGCTGAGCTGGACCCAGCCCGCCGCCGGCGCCGACTATGACGAGTACGTATCGGATCCGAAGAAGCCGGTGCCCTACATCGGCTACCCCTCGCTAGGGGTGCCGCAGGAATACATGGTGTCCGACCAGCGCTTTGCCGCCACCCGTCCGGACGTGCTGACCTACCAGTCGGACGTACTGGAAGAGGACGTCACCATCGCCGGACCGGTCACGCCCAAGCTGTTCGTCTCGACCACCGGCACGGACGCCGACTGGGTCGTCAAGCTGATCGATGTGTATCCGAACGAGTACCCGTCCGGCGAACGCGGCCCACGCGGCAAGGACGTCGGCGCGCCCGAGACCAGCCTGGCCGGCTTCCAGCAACTGGTGCGCGGCAACCCGCTGCGCGGCAAATTCCGCAACAGCTTCGAGAAACCGGAGCCTTTCGTGCCGGGCAAGATCGAGGCAATCAGCTACCATCTGGGCGACGTCAACCACACCTTCCGGCGCGGCCACCGCATCATGGTGCAGGTGCAGAGTTCCTGGTTCCCGCTGATCGACCTGAACCCGCAGACCTTCACCTCGATTCCGAAGGCCAGGCCGGAAGACTTCAAGGCCGCGACCCAGCGTGTCTACCATGCGGCGCAGACGCCTTCGGGACTGCAGCTGATGGTAATGCCGGGGCATTGATGCGCGTGCGCGGCCGTTCGAAAGGAGCAGCAGGATGAGCGACCGCGTACCAGTCGAGCTAAGCAAAGCCTACCGCCTGATGAACCACGGCCCGACCGTGATCGTCACCAGCCACCACGGCGGGCGGTCCAACATCATGTCGGCGGCGTGGTCGATGCCGCTCGACTTCGATCCGCCCAAGGTGGCGGTGGTGATCGACAAGTCGACCTTTACCCGCGGGCTGATCGAGGCCTCGGGCGAGTTCGTGCTGAACATTCCGTCGCGGGCGCAGGCGCGCCTGACCGTCGATGTCGGCAACGAGACCGGCGCCGAGGTCGACAAGTTCGCTGCGCACGGCATTGCCACCGCCGCGGGATCGAAAGTAGCCGCGCCGCTGGTCGAAGGCTGCCTGGGCTGGCTGGAGTGCCGGCTGATTCCGGAGCCGCACATCCAGCAGGCCTACGATCTCTTCCTCGGCGAAGTCGTGGCCGCCTGGGCCGATCCCGCCGTGTTCGACGGCGCGCACTGGAAGATGGAAGAGGGCGGCATGCGCAGCATTCATTACGTGGCGGGCGGCCACTTCTTCGAGATCGGGGCGCCGTTCTTTGCCGGGGACGACATGGGCTGATTGCGCGCCGGCGCCATCAAGGCTTGTGGCCGTGATGACAATACCCTAAGATTGTCATTCCAATCACTTTCGTATCGGGCGCGCCCATGAAGCGGATCATCTCGACTCTCATTCTCGCCGCGGCACTGTCTCATACGGGAGGATCCGCGCTTGCCGAGGAAACCCGGTTCAAGCTGCCCTCGATCGACGCGGCGCGCTGCAAGTTTCCCGGCTACCCAAAGCCGGCCTTGCGAAGGGGCGAGGAAGGCCTGGTCATCGTCGGCGTCCAGGTGGATGAAAGCGGCGCCGTGCTCGACTCTACAATCCTGTTGTCCAGCGGTTCGGCCGACCTCGACCAGGCCGCGCAGACCGCCTTCAGGAAATGTCCCCATACGCCAGGCATGCTCAACGACCGGCCGGTGACGATGTGGGGGCAGGTCCAGTATGTGTGGACGATGGAGCCGTCGAGCGGCAAGCTGTGGAAGGGGCTCCAGCAAGCCGCTCTCGACGGCAACCTGGAAGCGCGCTATGCGCTTGGCGCGCTGCTGAGCGGGCCAAGCAGGACCGAGGCCGAGCAGGCGGCGGGCCTGAAGCTGGTGATCAGCGCGGCCGAAGCCGGGCAGCCCATGGCGCAGATCGCGCTGGCTTCCAAGTACGAGTCCGGAAAGCAGGTTCCCAGGGATCTCGCCGAAGCGCACCGCCTGTACGCCGAGGCCGCCGCGCAGGGCAACGTCGTCGCGATCGACCACTTGCGCGTGCTGGGCGATGCACACTGAGGGTGCTTCAGGACCCATGACGTGGCGGGCGGCCACGTTCCGGGCGACCCCGGCGTCCACGTGCCGGCGATGCCGGTCGATTCCTCCCTGTCGACCCTGAGCGTCGACGCCCGCCCGCGCTAGCGATAGCTCTCGAGTGCGCGCAGCTCGGCCGTCCGCTGCGAGGTCAGCAAGGTCCTGATCGCGTCCGCGCCTGGACCCGAAGGCAGGCTGGCGCGGAAGGCGAGGAAGGCGTCGCGGTAGGCCAGCCAGAGGCGCTGGTCCTTGCGCACGTCGGCGTGTTCGATGGTCGAGTCGCCGATGCGGCCGGGATGGCCGTCCTGGGTCGACGGAATCGCCATGACCCTGCCATAGGCCTCGTTCAGCTGGCGGTCCCATTGCGCGAAGTCCTCGGCCGACGCCGGCGGCAGCTTTCCGGCGACTGTGTCGAGCATGGCTTGCATGGCTTGTTCGCGCAGCTTGGCCTGGCGCTGGAACGCGAAGTCCGCTGCAGCCGTGCCGCGGGCGTCGTTCTCGCCGCTGCCGGCTTCGCTGGCGTAGCGCTCCGCCGCCTGGCGAAGCTTCGAGAATGCTGCGCGGCTTGCGGCAGGAAGCGCGCGTTCCATTCGCTCCAGGCGGGAATTGCGCGTCCGACCGTTCTGCGTTTCCCGCCGCTGCGCGCAGACGGCGCCCATATAGCCGCTGGTGATGTCGTCGCAGACATCGATGGGTTTGTCCTGTGCCTGCGCGCCGGCGAGATGGGCGACGCGCGACGTCATCTCGGCCTTTGCGATGTAGTCGACGATGCAGGCGTGATGAATCGCACGGTCCATATCGCGCGCCACCCCGTAGCCGTTCGCATACAGCATCATCAGCACGCCGTTGTCGTTCTTCGCCAGCGCGCAGGCGCGGACCTGATCCCATTCGGCCTGCGACGTGCTGGCCTGGCTGCGCTTGCGGTCATAGAGGTCGATGGCGTCGCAGTCCTGCGCCGCCCTGACTTGTGCAGGCGCAGGCGCCGGCTGCAGTCGTTCGACCCGCATGCACTGCTTGTACCAGTCCTCATCCTTTGAAAACGGCACCCCGAAGTTGGCGGTGTTCGGATAGGGGCCGGCAGCCAGCACCGCAGCCGATGCGGCCAGCGCCATCGCCGCCCAGGCCAAGGCAAGGCGTCTCATGCTACCCGATGGCTCAGAACTTCATTCAGCCGCGCCACCAGATTCAGCCGCGCCTCGGTCGCATGATGGTCGGACATCTCGACCGCCCGCGCGACGTCGCCGGCCGCGATCGCCTGCGCCATCGCCTCGTGCTCGTCCCAGATCGATTCGCGCTGCATCGCCGACTGCAGCACCGCCCCCATCACGCGCCGCAGGTGCACCCAGTGGAACTGGGTCGTCTCGAAGATCAGCGGATTGCCCGAGGCCTGGTAGATCGCCGTGTGGAAGGCGATGTCGGCGTCGATCATCGCTTTCACGTCCTTGCCGCGCGAAGCCTTGCGGCCGTTGGCGATGATCTGCGGGTCGATGGCGGCCCTGCGTTCGGCGGCCAGGCGCGCCGCCAGGGTGTCGAGGGCGCCGCGCACCTGGTAGAGGTTGCCGATCCATTGCGGATCCAGTTCCGCCACCAGCACGCCGCGTCCCGGCGCATCCTTCACCAGACCGTCCTTCTTCAGCAGGCGCAGGGCCTGCAGCACGGGCGAGCGCGAGACGTCCATCTGCTCGGCGATTTCTTCCTGGGTGATGCGGGCGCCGGGCGGCAGCGAGCCGTCGCTGATGGCGTCGAGCAGTGTTTGATAGACCTGGTCGACGAGGTCCGGACGTACCTGAATTTTCGATAGTTGTTTGAGCATGGGTTCACCTTTGTATTCAGTATACGTCCAGTTGACCCGAAGTCAATTTATTAAGCCGAGTCACCGGAGCAGGAGCGCGCGATACAAAAAATCGGTTGACAAGCGATCCACGGAAGCGAACAATGTATTCTGTATACAGAACACAGAGTGGGCGGAATCGTAAGAAAGATTCCCGGCCGCAAACTGTGCGAGCGACAAAAATTTTTTGCCTGTATGCTTTGTATACAGAATACGGAACACGGATGCGCCTCCGGGACGCAGCCACCATCGAGCCAGAGGAGACACACAATGAACACCCGCGACAAGACCGCCGAAGCCGCAGCCCAGACCCAAGCGGTTGCGAAGAAACTGATCCCGTACGGCGGCTACCACACCAATAAAGTGCCGGGCCACGATCCGGAGCTGACCGAAGTCGGCCCCGGCACGCCGATGGGCGAGTACATGCGCCGCTTCTGGCATCCGGTCTGCATGTCGATGGAACTGACCGATACCCCGCACTTCCTGAAGATCCTCGGCGAAGAGCTGGTCGCCTTCCGCGACGGCTCCGGCCGCGTCGGCCTGCTGCATGCCCATTGCGTGCACCGTGGCGCCTCGCTGGAATATGGCGCGATCCAGGAAAAGGGCATCATGTGCTGCTACCACGGCATGGTGTTCGACGTCGACGGGACCTGCCTGCACGTGCCGTTCCCGAATGGCGAGGAGAAGGAAGCCGAGAAGTACGCCTGCTCCATCAAGCAAGGCGCGTACAAGGCCTTCGAGCGCCACGGCCTGGTGTTCGCCTATATGGGCCCGCCGGAAGACGAACCGCCTTTCCCCGAGTGGGAGGGTAACTTCACGGTGGCCGAGGGCGATGAACTGGTCCCCTACAGTAACTTCCAGCACTGTAACTGGCTGCAGGTGCAGGACAACGCCGCCGACAACTTCCACCCGACCGCGCTGCACTCCGCCAAGAACGTCGTCAACAAGCAGTACCAGGGCACGACCTTCGACGAAGTCGGCGCCGCCTCGATGGAAGTCGCGCCGGACATGCAGTTCATCCCCGTGCACGGCGGCCGCGGCCTGGCCTGCGCCGGCGCCCGCCGCGTGAACAAGGACAAGCTCTTCGTGCGCGTCCAGCACCAGGTACTGCCCAACCTCAGCCTGCACGCCTACACCTCGGAAGACGGCTCGAACAAGAAGCTGTTCTCGCGCTTCCACATCATCCGCTGGACCGTGCCGGTCGACGACGTCAATTCGAAGATGATCGGCTGGCGCGTGATGGGCCCCGGTATCGACACCCGCGGCATCGGCAACAAGGAGATGGTCGGCTACGAGACCATCGACTTCCTCGAAGGCCAGGTGGCGATGCGCCGTCCCGAACGCTTCGGCAAGTACAAGCTCGAAGACATGCCGCCGATCCCCTCGGACCACCGCGCACGCCACAACTACAAGGAGTGCCAGTACGCGCCGGGCGACTACGAAGCCATCATCAGCCAGCGCCCGATCGCGGTGCACGCGCTGGAGAACCCGACCAAGTTCGACGCCGGCGTGTTCCTGTTCCGGAAGATGCTGCGCGACGCCGTCCGCGGCAGCAACCCGGCCGCCGGTCCGCGGGAATTCGCGCAGTGGCTGCGCGATAACGCGGCCGCGCCGAACAGCTACTGCTCGGGCAATGTGCTGGAGGTGCCGGAAGGCGGAACCGTCAAGGAAGAGGTGGCGCGCCGCCGCCATGTGACGCGCCAGATCGTCGCCATCCTCACGCAAAGCGAAAACATGAAGGGCGACGAACGCGCGGCCTTCGTGCGCCAGAAGTTCGACGAGCTGGAACAGTCGACCAGGCAGTAATCCCGCGGGAGACCCGACATGGAAATGACCCAGACCCATATCATCAGCCGCGACAGGAGCAAGCTGTCGCTGCTGGTGAAGCAAATCCGCTTCGAGGCGAGCGGCATCAATTCGTACGAACTGGTGCACCCGCAGGGCGAGGAGCTGCCGTCCTTCAGCGCCGGCGCACACATCGACGTCCATCTTCCGAACGGGATGACGCGCCAGTACTCGCTGTGCAATCCGCCGGCCGAGCGCCACCGCTACGTGATCGCGGTCCTGCGCGACGAGAAGGGACGTGGCGGTTCGAAGGCCCTGCATGACGCGCTGCGGGTGCAGGACCTGGCCACGGTCAGCGCACCGCGCAACAACTTCGAACTGGTGCCGCAGGCGAAGAAGGTGATCCTGCTGGCAGGCGGCATCGGCGTGACCCCGCTGAAGTCGATGGCGCATGCGCTCGACCATGCCGGCATCCCCTTCGAGCTGCACTACTGCGCCCGCAATCCCGGCTGCGCCGCGTTCAGGGAAGAACTCGGTATCGCCTGGGAACACGGCAAGCTGGTGCACCACTTCGACCACGGCAATCCGGCCGACGGCCTCGATATCGGCGCGCTGTTGCGCGAGCCGGAAGAGGGCGCCCACCTGTTCTACTGCGGCCCGGCCGGCTTCATGAAAGCCTGTGCGGAAGCGTCCGGCCACTGGCCGGCCGGCACCGTCCACTGCGAGCACTTCAAGGCGCCCGAGCCCGCGCCCGACACCGGGGCACTGGCGCCCGGCGCCTTCATGGTGAGGATCGCCAGCAGCGGCGCCCTGCTCGAAGTGCCGGCCGACCGCAGCATCGCCGACGTGCTGGAACAGAACGGCATCCGCATCGAGACTTCCTGCCAGGCCGGCCTGTGCGCGACCTGCAAGATCCGCTATATCGAGGGCGAGGTCGACCACCGCGACTACATCCTCGGCGACGACGAACACGGCCAGTTCCTGACGGCCTGCGTGTCGCGCGCCACCAGCCCCGTGCTGGTACTGGACCTCTAAACGCCACCGTCGTTCCCGCGAAGGCGGGAACCCAAGTTGATACTCAAGGAGACAACATGCTGGACAAAGTAAAACAGTTCGCCCCCGTCGAGGCGGAGCGCATCGCGCAGTCGCAGAAGGACGCGCTGCGATCGATCTACCATCCGCGGCAGAGCGACGTCATCTACCCCGAGATCCCGGCCTTCGGCGATCCGGCCGACGAACGCCGCCACCGCAAGGAGCGCCTGGTCGCGGCCTGCCGCGCCTTCGCCCAGCACGGCTTCGACTATGGCTTCGCCGGCCACCTGACGGTGCGCGACCCCGAGCATCCGGAGCTGTACTGGACCAACCCGATGTGCGTCCATTTCTCGCAGGTGAAGGTGTCGAACCTGATCCTGGCCGACCACCAGGGCCGCGTGGTCGAGGGCGAGTATGCGATCAACCGCGCCGGCTTCGTGCTGCACGCCGCGGTGCATGAAGCGCACCCGGACATCGTCGCGATGTGCCATGCGCACACCGTCTACGGCACCGCTTTTGCATCGCTGGGCCGCGAGCTCGATCCGATCAGCCAGGACGCCGCCGCCTTCTTCGAAGACCACGTCGTGATCCGCGAAGAGGCGGGCCAGGTGGCGGTTGAGGAAAAGGCGGGGCTGTCGGTGTGCGACTGGTTCAAGGGCGTGAAGGCGGCGATCCACCAGAACCACGGCCTGCTGACGGCGAGCCGCCACAGCATCGAAGCGGCCGCCTTCTGGTTCATCGCGCTGGAGCGCTGCTGCCAGCAGCAGCTGATGATCGAAGCGACCGGCATCAAGCCGGTGATGGTGCCGCCGGACCGCTCGCGCTACAGCCGCGAGCACGTTGGCAGCGAATACATCGGCTGGCTGCACTTCCAGCCGATTTTTGACCAATTGGCAAAAACGCAGCCCGATATGTTTAACTGAGGTTTGACTGATGTTCAGTTAGCTATCCCGCTGCTCCATTGTTTCAAACCGCCGACCACGGGCGGTGACACCGCGGACGATAGACCACGGAAGCGGCATCCACGAGATGCCGCCATACCGGGCACGTTCCATAACCATATCTGGAGACAAAACAATGCTGAGCTCAACCAAGGTGGCAGTAGGCACGTCCACGATCGACGAAGCGTCCAGGGCATATTCGAAGGTCGCCTGGCGCCTGCTGCCTTTTCTGTTTCTATGCTACGTGTTCGCCTATCTCGATCGCGTAAACGTCGGCTTCGCGAAGCTGCAAATGATGTCCGACCTCGGCCTGTCAGAGGCCGTCTACGGGATGGGCGCCGGCGTGTTCTTTGCCGGCTACCTGATGTTCGAAGTCCCGAGTAATATCGTCATGCTGAAGGTGGGCGCCCGCAAGTGGATCACCCGCATCATGGTGACCTGGGGCGTGATCTCGGCGGCCATGATGTTCGTGAAGTCGCCGGCCAGCTTCTACGCGCTGCGCTTCCTGCTGGGCGTCGCCGAAGCCGGCTTCTTCCCCGCCATCCTGCTGTACCTCACCTACTGGTTCCCGGCCAGCCGCCGCGGCAAGGTCACGGCGCTGTTCATGACCGGCATCCCGATGTCGGGCGTGATCGGCGGACCGCTGTCCGGCCTGATCATGGGCACGATGGACAATGTCGGCGGGCACCACGCCTGGCAATGGGTGTTCGTGCTGGAGGCCATCCCGACCATCATCCTCGGCTGCATGGCCTGGTTCTACCTCGACGACAAGGTCGCCGACGCCAAATGGCTGGACGACAGCGAGAAGTCGCTGATCGAGCACGACCTCGCCCAGGACAAGCAGGGCGGCCACCTGCACAAGCTGCGCGACGGCCTGGTGAACCCGCGTGTCTGGCTGCTGAGCGGCATCTACCTGTTCTACACCATGGGCCTGTACGGCATCAGTTTCTGGCTGCCGACCATCATCAAGGCCAGCGGCGTCTCCAGTCCCTTCGACATCGGCATGCTCACCTGCATTCCCTATGCCGCGGCCACCGTCACCATGATCCTGGTCGGTCGCAGCTCCGACATCCGGCGCGAGCGCCGCTGGCACCTGGCGCTGGCTGGCGTCGCCGGCGCCGTTGGCCTGACCTGGAGCGCGGCCTATGCCGACAACACGGCCATCGCCATGCTGGCGCTGACCCTGGCAACCATGGGCATCATCACCACGATCTCGCAGTTCTGGCTGCTGCCTCCGGCCGTATTGACAGGTGCGGCTGCCGCTGCCGGCATCGCGCTGGCGAATTCGGTCGGCAGCGTGTCCGGCATGATCGCGCCCTACATGCTGGGTGTGGTGAAAACCATGACAAACAGCACCAATGCGGGCGTGATCGCGATTGCTGTCTGTCTATTAGTTGGCTGTGTGCTAACCTTTGCATTGCCTGCAAAGGCGGTCAACCCAAGATAATGCGGACAAAAAACGGAGACAACGGATGAGGAAGAAACTGATCGTATCTGCCTTGCTGGCGTCAGCATCGCAGTTGGCTGGCGCCCAGAGTAACGTCACCATTTACGGCATGCTCGACACGGCGGTGGTACGCGAAAGCGGCGGCACCGCCGGCTCGATGACCAAGATCACCGGCGGCACCACCGGCGGCTCGCGGCTCGGCTTCAAGGGCACCGAGGACCTCGGCAACGGCCTGAAGGCGCTGTTCCTGATGGAGAGCGGCTTCCAGCCCGACACCGGTGCATCGGGCCAGGGCGGCCTCCTGTTCGGACGCCAGATCTATGTCGGTTTGCAGGGCGGCTTCGGCAGCGTGCTGCTCGGCCGGCAATACACGCCACACTACCTGGTGCAGGTGTTTGCCGATCCCTTCGGTTCGGGCTGGGTTGGCGATACCAAGAACCTGCTCGGCACCAGCGGCAATTCCTTCAGCCGCATGGATAATACGGTCAAGTACATCTCGCCGACCGCCAACGGCGTGACCGTGGAACTGGTGGCGGCGCCGGGCGAGGTCAGCGGCAGCAGCGCCTCCGGCCGCCAGCTGGGCGGATCGCTGGCCTGGGCCAACGGCCCGCTGCAGGTGCGGCTCGGCTACCACAACCGCAACAACGATAGCGCGACCCTGCACGGTACCGAGAACGCCAAGAACACGACGATCGCCGCCGTCTACGACTTCGGCGTGGTCAGGCTGCACGGGCTGTACGACTGGAACCGCGGCCTGAACAGCTCGGTGCTGCGCAACACGGCGAATCCCTTCGGCCGGCCGGCGATCGCCTCGACCGACAGCCGCGATGCGATGGTGGGTTTGACGGTGCCCATCGGTGGCGTCCACGCCCTGCTGGCCTCGTACATCTACAAGGATGACCGTACGGCCTTCAACCAGGATGCCTCGCAGCTTGCGATCGGCTACCGCTATACCTTGTCGAAGCGGACCGACATCAATATGGCGATCTCGAAGATCAATAACCGGAATGGTGCGAGCTATACGGTGGGTAGTGCGATCGAGTCGGGGACCGGGGATAAGTCCGCGATGATCGGGTTGCGGCACGCGTTCTGATCGGATGACGTGCTGACGGGAGCGGCGCCGAGGCGCCGCTTTTTTATTTGCGGCTACGGCGTCATGGCTTCAAGCGCGTGCGGGCGGCCTGCTCGGAAGCAGGCCTTCGTCCATTCAGGCCGCCGCCGTGTCGCGGGTCCGCATCCGCATCCGGTAGCCGACACCCAGCACCACCAGCCAAACCGGAATCAACCAAACCGACACCCGCATCTCCGGCGTCATATACATGATCACCAGGATCCCGGCCAGGAACGCCAGGCACAACCAGTTCGTCACCGGATAGAAGGGGCTGGCGAATACGGGCTTGGCACCCTGGGCCGCCTTGGCCTGACGGAAACGCAGATGACTCCAGCTGATCATCGCCCAGTTGATCATCATTCCCGCCACGGCCAGGCCCATCAGCATGCCCAGCGCCTTGCCCGGCAGCGCATAGTTGACCGCCACGCAGATGACGGTCGCCACCGCCGACACGCCCAGCGACACCAGCGGCACGCCGCGCTCGTTCACCTTCAGCAGCGCGCGCGGGGCGTGGCCCTGGGTGGCGAGGCCGTACAGCATGCGGCTGTTCGAATACACGCAGCTGTTATAGACCGAGACGGCGGCCGTCAGCACCACCAGGTTCAGCACGTGGGCGACCGCGCCGGCGTCCAGCGCCTTGAAGATCAGGACGAAGGGGCTGGCGCCGGGCTTGATCTGGTTCCAGGGATACAGCGAGAGCAGCACGGCCAGCGAGCCGACGTAGAACACCAGGATGCGCCACAGCGCCTGGTTGGTGGCTTTCGGGATCGACTTCGACGGGTTGTCGGCCTCGGCCGCCGTGATGCCGATGACTTCCAGGCCGCCGAAGGAGAACATCAGCACCGCCATCGACATCACCAGGCCTTCGATACCGTGGGCGAAGAAGCCGCCGTGCTGCCACAGGTTGGCCACGCCCGCCTGCGGACCGGCGCCGCCGGAGAACAGCAGGAAGATGCCATACAGGATCATGGCGACGATGGCGACCACCTTGATGACCGCGAACCAGAATTCGGTCTCGCCGAAGGCGCGCACATTGAACATGCTGATGGCGTTGGCGAACACGAAGCAGCCGAGGGCCGAGACCCAGGTCGGGATCTCCGGGAACCAGTACTGCACGTAGATGCCGACCGCGGACAGCTCTGCCATGCTGACCAGCACGTACAGCACCCAGTAATTCCAGCCGGTCAGGAAGCCGGCGAAGCGGCCGCAGTATTTGTCGGCGAAGTGGCTGAACGAGCCGGCCACCGGTTCGTCGACCATCATCTCGCTGAGCTGGCGCATGATCAGGAAGGCGATCAGGCCGGCCACCGCATAGCCCAGCAGGATCGAGGGGCCGGCCATGCTGACCGTCTGCGCGACGCCGAGGAAGAGGCCGGTACCGATCGCGCCGCCGAGGGCGATCAGCTGGATGTGCCGGCTCTTGAGGCCGCGTTTGAGGTGGTTTTCGTGGAGCGCCATCGGGTTCCCGCCTTGGGTTGTCTTGCCTGAAAGACAGGAATGATAATCGATGCCCGCCGTGCGGGGGAGAATATCGCCGGCCGAGCTCCGCGCACTCACGTATTGACATGTGCAAAGAGTTGTAAGTCTCGGCAACTTTCGCTGCTGTTCAGGTATCCTGCACGCTTCGTTCGGCCGGCATTGCGTCCGGTCGGCGCTTTTGAGACTCGTTCAACGCCTACAACAATCAAATGAACCACTCCCAACGCAAGCTTGGCGGCGGTGCGTCCCGGCGGCGCCGCGCCCATTACCTGGCAATCGGCCTGGCCTTGTGCGACCTGGCCGTCCTGCATCCGGCCATCGCCCAGACGACGGGCGGCGCGCCGGCCGCGGCACCGGCATCGAGCGGCGCCACCAGCGGCCAGGCCGCGCCCGGCGGCAAGGTCCAGTCCGTGAACGTGGTCGGCGAACGCCAGACCAACCGCATCGACCGCCAGGTCTACGACGTCAAGAGCGACGCCAGCAGCTCGAACGGCAGCGCCGCCGATGCGCTTGGCAATGTGCCCTCGGTCGGCGTGGATCCGGACGGCACCGTGTCCCTGCGCGGCAATACCAATGTGCAGATCCTGGTCGACGGCAAGCCTTCGGCAATGCTGCAGGGAGAAGGGCGCGGCTCGATGCTGCAGGCCATGCCGGCCGAGGACATCGACTCGATCGAGGTCATCAACAATCCCGGCGCGGAATTCGGCAACGAGGGCGGCGGCGGCCCGATCCTGAACCTGGTGATGAAGCGTTCGCGCCGTCCCGGCGGACAGGGCGTGGCCAACGTCAACTATGGGACGGCGGGGCGCTACAACGGCCAGGTCAGTGGCGGCTACAACAGCGGACGGTGGGGCATGCAGGGCGGTGTCAACTTCCGCCACGACGGCCGCAATTCGACCGGCGACACCGAGCGTGACCGCATCGATCCGCGCACCGGCGCCGACCAGCACACGATCCAGACCTCCTCCAGCACGGGCCTGAACGACATGGCGGGGGCGCGCGGCCAGCTGACCTATAACCTGGGCCAGGACGATACGCTGGAAGCCAACGCCGGCTACATGAAGCGCAACAACGACAACCTGAACCAGAGCCACTACACGCTGGCCAACGATGGCGCGCCGTACAGCGACTACTTCCGCACGACCAGGCGCACCGGCGAGAATACCAACTCGACATGGGGCGCCCGTTGGGACCACAAGGGCGAGAAGATCGGCGAGCTGTTCCGCATGGACCTGCGCGTGTCGGACAGCGACAACAGTAATGACTCGCGTTACGCGAACCAGTACCTGATCGCGCCGCCGCGCCCGATCGACCCGGGCCAGCCGTTCTCGGGAACCGATACCAGCAGCCTGCAGGACGTCGCCAACAAGGTCAGGATCGTCGACTACACCGGCGACTACGAGACCCCGCTCGAGAGCGGCGCCATCGTCAAGCTGGGATACAAGATCATCGACACCGACAGCCAGTTCGATACCCGCTACTTCGACTTCGATCCCTTGAGCGGCGCGGCGGTGGCGAACGGCCGCCGCACCAACGCCTTCGAGGTCGACGAGCGCGACGCCGCCCTGTACGGCTCCTACCAGTGGAAGGTGAACGAACGCTGGGGCGCGCTGGTCGGCCTGCGCGCCGAGCACACGCACATGGACCTGGACGAGATCACGACCGGGCTGAGTGCCACCAACAGCTACCTGAACTGGATTCCGAGCGCCTTCGCAACCTACAAGCTGAACGAGACGACCAATCTGCGTTTTGCCTACGCCCACCGGATCCGCCGCGCCACCGGCCAGCAGCTCAATCCCTTCGTCGTCTACCAGGACGAGTTGAACGAGTCGAGCGGTAACCCGAAATTGAAACCGGTGCAGACCGATTCCTTCGAGATCGGCTACGAGACCAAGGCCGGCCAGCTGAACGCCAACCTGCGCGCCTATTACCGCGCCGACCGCGACATGATCCGCAGCCGCCAGGTGGCGGTCAACGATACCGTGCTCTTGACGACGCTGGAGAACGGCGGCCATAACCGCGCCGGCGGCCTGGAGTTCACCTTGAGCGGCAAGCTCACGCCGCAACTGACGATCAACACCAGCGGCAACCTGGCCTACACCGAGCAGCAGCAGATCGACATCACGGGTGCCGAGTACACGCGATCGGCGACCTCGCTGACCGCGCGCGGCCGCCTGAACTACCAGATGACGCCGCAGGACATGCTGCAGTTCATGATCAGCGCCCAGGGCAAGACCCTGGCCGGTACCGGCTACCGCGAGCCGTCGGCGACGCTCAACTTCACCTACAAGCGCAGCCTGACGCCGCAGCTGTCGCTGGTCTTCGATGTGCGCGACGTCTTCCGTTCGCAGAAGATGGAAACCATTACCGATACCACCTACCTGAAGCAGCACTCGATCACGCGCTACGATGGCCGCATGGCCTTCATCGGCCTGTCCTACCGCTTCGGCGGCGTGCAGGGCGGTGGTCAGCGCCGGGAGCGCGGTGGTCCGGAGGGCGAAGGCCGGCATGGCGGCCCGGGCGGCTTCGGCGGCAGCGGCCCGGGCGGCGGCGGCCCGGGTATGTGATTCAGACGCTGTGCGGCAGGCCGAGGTTGCGGTTTGCCGGCACGGCGACGTCGATCAGCTTCGGCTTGGGCAGGTTCAGCTGCCCCATCAGCTGCACGAAATCCTCGCGCGAGCGTCCGGCCAGGCGCGCGTTGTTCCTTTTCTCCCAGCCGATGGTGGACACCGACTGCCCCTTGTAGTCGTGGCCCGGCCAGACCCTGGTCTCGTCGGGCAGGCCGAACAGCTTGCCGGTGACGCTGTCGTACAGCGCCTCCGCGCTGCCACCCTGGAAATCGGTGCGCCCGCAGCCGTTGATCAGCAGGGTGTCGCCGGTGAACACACTCCCCCGCCAGACATAGCACATGCTGCCCGCCGTGTGGCCGGGCGTGTGGATCACCGAAATCGTTTCAATCCTGCCGAAGCGGATGGTGTCGCCGTCGCGCAGCTGCAATTCCGCCGTCGGGACGCCGCAGCCGCTCGGTACGGCGGTCTTGGCCCCGGTCAGCGCGTGCAGGCGGCCCGCCGAGGTCACGTGGTCGGCATGGACGTGGGTCTCCAGGACGTAGGCCAGGCGCAGGCCGAGCCTTTCGACATGGGCCAGGTCGCGCTCACAGTGCTGGTCGACCGGATCGATGATCACCGCTTCCTTGTCGTCGGGACCGGCGATGATGTAGGTGAAGGTGGACGAGACGGGGTCGAACAGTTGGATCGGATTCATGCCATGTCTATACAAGAAGGTGGATGCCGCAGTGTGCCATGTTGCTGTCGGAGCGGCAAGTTTCCGGACCCTCGGCCGCCTCTACCCCGTGAACCGCTGATACCCGATCTCCCGAAAATAATGCCGAATCCCCTCCGGCCGCGCCTGCGGATCCGCCAGCGCCACATACCCGTCCGGCCGCAAGAGATAAGCCGCATCCCGCGCCAGTCCGGCGTGCTCATGCGCCCGCTCCCAGTCGAACACGTGCAGCGCCAGGCCGACGTGGTGGCACCAGCTTGACAGCGCATCGGACGCCCGGCCATACACATGCACCTGCCAGTCCACGGTGCCGGTCGGCGCGTAGTTGTCGAGCGCGGCGCCGTGGGCCCAGGGCAGGCGGTCGCCGCCCTTGACCTTGCCGGCCGAGCCGCTGCTGAGCGGGCTGCCGTGGTAGTTCAGCATGCACTGGGACACCAGCCGGAACATGAACTCCCGCACCCCTTCCACCTTGTAGGCCGCGCTGACGAACAGCGGGGCGATGCGGGTGCGGACGAAGTTCGCGAAGCCGCCCTCGGCGGAGACGAAGGTGAAGACGCGGTCGGTGGTCTCGACCAGGGTGCGCGCGAAGGCCAGGCGTTCGCTGTCGTAGCTGTCGAGCAGGCGGTCGGCGGCGTCGCCGTGGAGGACCGCATTCAGCTTCCAGGCCAGATTGATGGCGTCGCCGATGCCGGTGTTCATGCCCTGGCCGCCGGCCGGGCTGTGGATGTGGGCGGCGTCGCCCAGCAGGAACACGCGTCCGTGGCGGAAGTGCTCGGTCAGGCGGTGGTGCACCTTGTAGGTCGAGAACCAGTTCACCTGTTTGACCTCGACACCCAGGCCGCGGATCGCGCGCTCGCTGACGTCGTCGAACGTCAGCTCGCGGTCCGGCGCGACGCGGTCTTCGCGGATGCTGCCGATCAGGCGCGCCAGGCCGTCCTTGGTGTACGAGAACAGCGCCAGGAAGTCGGCATCGTCCAGCGAGACGTGGATCTGGCCGTCCGCCGGCGGACCGCACGCGACCACGTCGGCGACGTAGAACAGCTGGTCGTAGGTGCCGCCTTCGAAGTGGGCGCCGAGCTGGTGCCGCACCGGCGAGCGCGCGCCGTCGCAGCCGGCCAGGTAGCGCGCCTCGCAGGTCTCCTCGCCGGCGGGGCCGCGCAGGCGCACCTGCACGTGGTCGTCGTGCTGCTCGAAGCCCAGCAGCTCGGTCTCGCGCTCGACCTTCACGTCCATCTGCTCCAGGTGGGCGATCAGGAGGCGCTCGTGCCGGTCCTGGGGAAAGACCAGGATGAAGGGGTAGGGCGTGAGGTCGGTGCCGGCGTCGATGAAGGTGATGTGGGCGCGCCGCTTGCCGCGCACCCAGAGGTTGATGCCTGGATTGACCATGCCGGACGCGATCACCTCGCCGGCCATGCCGAGCTCACGGTAGAGCTCCAAGGTCCGCGCATGGACCACCACCGCGCGCGAGGTGGTGCCGGGGCCGGCGGTCTTGTCGACGATGCGCACCTTCACTCCCTGGCGCGCCAGCCACAGGGCCAGCACCAGGCCGGTGGGGCCGGCGCCGGCGATCAGGACGTCTTCGCGTTGCTTCATGGAGTCTCCGTTGCGGGTTGGGGAGGTCCGCCCGAGGTGCGCCGGGCGTTGATTCGTTCGCTGACTTCGAACACGGCCATCCCGGCGATCATGGCGGCCACGAACAGCAGGGTCGGCCAGCCGCCGACGCCCAGGCTGGTGAGCGCGGGACCGGGACAGTAGCCGACCAGGCCCCAGCCGACGCCGAACACCACGCTGCCGAGTATCAGCCTGGCGTCGATGTGGCGGGCGCCGGGCAGGTGGATGGTGGCGCCGAACACGGTGCGGGCGCGTTCGCCGCCGGCGCGGAAGGCGACCGCCGCCACCAGGATCGCGCCCAGCATCACGAACAGCAGCGAAGGATCCCAGCGGCCGGCCAGGTCGAGGAAGGCCAGCACCTTGGCGGGGTTGCTCATTCCCGACAGGATCAGGCCGGAGCCGAACAGCAGGCCGGCAATGAAGGCGGTGACGGTCGGCATGATTAGCCCAGCACGTGACGCATCACGTAAACGGTGACGAAACCTGCCGCCACGAAACAGATGGTGGCGACGATCGAGCGCGGCGACAGGCGGGCGATGCCGCACACGCCGTGGCCGCTGGTGCAGCCCGAGCCGAAGCGCGTGCCGAGCCCCACCAGCAGGCCGGACACGGCCAGCAGCGCCGGCGTGTGGTCGATCTGGGCCGGCGGCATCGCCTGCAGCGCCAGCCAGCCGAGCGGCGCGGCCAGCAGGCCGAGCAGGAATGCGAGGCGCCAGCCGATGTCGCCGCGCGCCGGACGCAGCAAGCCGCCGGCGATGCCGCTGACGCCGGCCACGCGTCCGTTGGCCAGCAGCAGCACGGCGGCGCCGAGCCCGATCAGCAGGCCGCCGCCGAACGAGGCCAGCGGGGTGAAGTGGATGCTGTCGATGACCATGTCGTTCCTCCCCTCAGCTGAATTCTGGCAGGTATGCCGACGCTGTCAAGGAAGGCTTGCGGCGGGCATCACCAGCAGGCGGTCGATGCGGTTGCCGTCCATGTCCGCGACTTCGAACAGCCAGCCGCCCCAGTCCAGGCGCTCGCCGGGCTTCGGGATGTAGCCGAGCTGGTAGAGGATGAAGCCGGCCAGCGTGTGATAGGCGTCCGAGCCCTCGTCCGGGAATCTGAACTGGGCCCCGGTCAGGTAGCGGAAGCGGTCCAGCACCATGCCGCCGTCCATGAACCAGCTGCCGTCTTCGCGCTGCACGGCGTCCGGGGCTTCCTCGTCCTCGACCGCAGGCACTTCGCCCACCAGGGCGCCCATCACGTCGGTGAGGGTGATCATGCCCTGGATCTCGCCGTACTCGTCGACGACCATCGCGAGTTCCGCATGGTTCTTCTTCAGCTGTTCGAGCAGGTCGATGGCGCTGACCGATTCCGGCACGTAGAGCGGGGCGTCGAGCTCGGCCTCGATGTCGATTTCCTGGAGCGAGCCCTTGCGGATGGCCTGGCGGAACAGGTCGCGCGCGTTGACGATGCCCAGCACCTGGGAGCGGTCGCCGCGGTAGACCGGAAAGCGGGCGTAGGGACGGTCGGCGATGTGGACCAGGTTGACTTCCAGCGGGTTGGCGAGGTCGAGGTATTCGAGATCGACGCGCGGCGTCATCAGCGCCCGCAGATGCCAGTCGTCCAGGCGCAGGGCGCGCGCGGCGATGTCGTACTCGGCGCGCTCGAAGACGCCGGCATCGGTGCTCTCGCGGATCATGCCGGTGACTTCTTCCTCGGTCGGGGTCTCGTCCTTGTGGTGGCGCATGCCGAGCAGCCGCATGATGAAGTCGGTCGTCAGCGACAGCAATTGCACGAAGGGATGCATCAGGCGCGACAGCGCCTTCATCGGCCGCGCGATACGGCTGGCCAGCAATTCCGGGTAGAGGATGGCGATGCGCTTGGGCACCAGCTCGCCCAGCACGATCGAGGCGAAGGTGATGCCGACCACGACCACGGTCAGCGCCGCCGGGCGCGCATACGTTTCCGGGATGCCGATGTCGGTCAAGGAGGGAATCAGGCGCGCCACCAGCGAGGCTTCGCCGAAGGCGCCATTGAAGATGCCGATCAGGGTGATGCCGACCTGGACGGTGGAGAGGAAGCGGCTGGGATCTTCCGACAGCCTGATCGCGGCCGGGGCGCCCGCATTGCCTTCGGCGGCCATCTTCTCGAGGCGCATGCGCTTGGCCGAGACCACCGCCAGTTCCGACATCGCGAAGATGCCGTTGAGCAGAATGAGGACGAGGATGATGATGATGTCGGCCATGCGGATTCCGTGGGTTGTCACCTTATCATCGCACGGCAGCAATCGCGCGCCAACGGTCGCACGATTCGCCGAGGGCAAGAATGGATGAGAAACGGCTTTCTTTGCAATAAGAGCAATAATACCCGTACACTTGACGTTCGCCGCGCCTGGAACGGAGCTCGACCGGATGAAGATGACCTTTCCTCATTTCTGCAAGCAGGTACGAAGAATCCTCTTCCTGGTCCTGGCCTTGATGGCGGCAGGCCCCGGCTCGGCAACCGAGCCCCTGATCGACCAGTATGCCGATGGCGCACGTAGCGGCCGTATTTTTCCGTCGAGCTGTTGCTGGGTCGAGCTGCCCGACAACGAGCGTATATGGAAAATCCGTCGCAAAGAATTCGGATGCTCCGCCATTGGCGGCCCCGTCGGGCGGTTCAGGCTGGAAGGCGGGAAGCTGTGGATGACCGGCCTCATGAAATGCAGCGGCGACATCCCTCTGCAGGAAATCTATCCCGACATGAAAAGCCCGGCCTTCGCGGAATGGCTGAGCGGCACCTTCAAGACGGTATTGGACTACCGATGCCATGCAGGCAGCCAGTCCATTTATGCCGTGAGCCAGGAGCTGGTCGTCGAGAAGGGTGTGGTGCGCTCGCTGAAGGAAACAGCGAATGACCTCAGCGCTTGTGAGGCCCGGCATCGGCCGGAAGCGAAGTCCGAATAGGACAGCGCCTTCCGGCCGGCGATTGCATCAAGGGCGGGCCGGATCGAAATGCTTGCCGATACCCGCCCAGCAGTCCTGGTAATTCGCCTGCAACTGCGGCGATTTCAGGGCCTGGGCCGTCGCCACGATCGGCGTGCGGGTCTCGAACATGAAGGCCATCGTGTCGGTCACCTTGTGCGGCTTCGAGGTGTCGGCGCTGCTGGCCTTGTCGAAAGTCGCGGCGTCCGGCCCGTGGCCGCTCATGCAGTTGTGCAGGCTGGCGCCGCCCGGCACGAAGCCCTCGGCCTTGGCGTCGTAGGCGCCGTGGATCAGGCCCATGAACTCGCTCGCCACATTGCGGTGGAACCAGGGCGGGCGGAAGGTATCCTCGCCGACCAGCCAGCGCGGCGGGAAGATCACGAAATCGAGGTCGTCGACGCCGGGCGTGCTGGTCGGCGAATGCAGCACCAGGAAGATCGACGGATCCGGGTGGTCGTAGCTGATCGAGCCGATGGTGTTGAAGTGGCGCAGGTCGTACTTGTAGGGTGCGTAGTTGCCGTGCCAGGCCACCACGTCCAGCGGCGAATGCCCGATCGGCGCCGCCCAGAGCTTGCCGCCGAATTTCGCCACCAGTTCGAAATCTCCTTCCACATCCTCATGACGCGCCACCGGCGACAGGAAGTCGCGCGGATTCGCCAGGCCGTTCGAGCCGATCGGCCCCATGTCCGGCAGGCGCAGCAGGGCGCCGAAGTTCTCGCAGATATAGCCGCGCGCCGCGCCGTCCGGCAGGGCGACCGTGAAGCGCATGCCGCGCGGAATCACGGCGATCTGCTGCGGCTCGACTTCCAGCAGGCCCAGCTCGGTGGCGATTGACAGCCGGCCCTGCTGGGGCACGATCAGCAGTTCGCCATCGGCGCTGTAGAAATAGCGTCCCGTCATCGGCTGGTTGGCGGCGTACAGGTGGATCGCGCAGCCGGCCATCGCGCCCGGCGAACCGTTGCCGGCCATGGTCACCCAGCCGTCGATGAAGTCGGTGGGGGCATCGGGAATCGGCAGCGGGCTCCAGCGCATCTGGTTGGGCGAGGGCGCCAGGCCGTCGAAGCCGGCCGCGATGCGGGTCTGCTCGACCGGGACGAAGGCGCCGTGCATGGCGGCCGGACGGATCCGGTACAGCCAGCTGCGGCGGTTGTGGCCGCGCGGGGCGGTGAAGGCGGTACCGGAGAGTTGTTCGGCGTACAGGCCATAGGCCACGCGCTGCGGGGAATTGCGGTGGGCGGGCAGGGCGCCCGGCAGGGCTTCGGTGGCGAATTCGTTGCCGAATCCGCTCATGTATCCGTGGGTCAAGATTTTCTCCTGGACGATCTATGGCATATGACGTGGCTTTTTCGTCACTGTAGAGGAGACTTGCGAATTTTACGAGGTGAATATAAAAATGTAGACTATTTACCCCGTCAATAACACTATCGAGCGCATGATCGAACCGTCTAGCATCGACCTGAACCTGTTGTCCGTGTTTCAGGAGGTTTACCGCGAGCGCCAGATTTCGGGTGCGGCGCGCCGCCTCGGCCTGACCCAGTCCGCCGTCAGCAATGCGCTGGCGCGCCTGCGCCGCACCTTCGGCGACGAATTGTTCGTGCGGACCGCGCACGGCATGCAGCCGACCCCGCTGGCGCAGCAGATGGCCGAGCCGATCGGCGCCGCGATGGCCCAGGTGGCGCTGGCGCTGAGCCAGCGCAGCCGCTTCGAGCCGGGTACGAGTACGCGCCGCTTCACGCTTGCCATGACCGACGTCGGCGAGGTGTACTTCATGCCGGTGCTGGTCGAACGCTGCCGCGCGCTGGCGCCGAACGTGGAGGTCGCCTCGAAGCGCGCCAACCCGCTCACGCTGAAGGACGACATGGAGACGGGCAGGGTGGACCTGGCGATCGGCGCCTTCGAGGAGGTGTCGGAAGCGCTCTACCAGCGCCAGCTGTTCCGGCAGCCTTTCGTCAGCATGTTCCGCAAGGGGCATCCGCTGGCGACCGGCAGCGTGGACCTGGCGCGCTTCGTGCAGGCGACGCACCTGATCGTGGATGCGGCCCAGAGCCCCTACGACCGGATCAACGTCCTGCTGGAAAAGGCCGGGGTGGGGACGCAGGCGAGGTTCCGGGTGCCGCATTTCACCGCGGTACCGTATATCGTGGCCACCTCCGACCTGGTGGTGACGGTGCCGCAGAAGCTGGCGGAGAGTGCCGCGGCGCCATTCGGATTGAAGTGGATCGAACCGCCGCTTGCCTTGCCGACCTTGCAAACCAACGTCTTCTGGCACCGGCGCTTCAACCACGATCCCGGCATCCAGTGGCTGCGGGGCCTGATTGCGGACGTGTTCGCAGAGTAGTACCGATAAAAACGCTTAATGAATAGAGGACATGACAATGGCTGACCTGTTTGAGAATCCGATGGGCCTGATGGGCTTTGAATTCGTCGAATTCGCTTCCCCGACCCCGGGCCTGCTCGAGCCGATCTTCGAGAAGCTGGGCTTCACCAAGGTGGCCGTGCACCGTTCGAAGGACGTGGTGCTGTACCGCCAGGGCGACATCAACTTCATCGTCAACAACGAGCCGAAGAGCGCGGCCGCCTACTTTGCCGCCGAGCACGGCCCGTCGGCCTGCGGCATGGCCTTCCGCGTCAAGGATTCCCACAAAGCCTATGCGCGCGCGCTGGAACTGGGCGCGATCCCGATGGAGATCCCGACCGGCCCGATGGAACTGCGCCTGCCGGCCATCAAGGGCATCGGCGGCGCGCCGCTGTATCTGATCGACCGTTTCGAGGACGGCAAGTCGATCTATGACATCGACTTCGAATTCATCGACGGCGTCGACCGCCATCCGCAGGGTCATGGACTGAAGATCATCGACCACCTGACCCACAACGTCTACCGGGGCCGCATGACCTACTGGGCCGGCTTCTACGAGAAGCTGTTCAACTTCCGCGAGATCCGCTACTTCGACATCCAGGGCGAATACACCGGCCTGACCTCGAAGGCGATGACGGCGCCGGACGGCATGATCCGGATTCCGCTGAACGAGGAATCGCAGGCCGGCGGCGGCCAGATCGAGGAATACCTGCTCAAGTTCAACGGCGAAGGCATCCAGCACATCGCGCTGCTGACCGAGAACATCTTCGAGACCGTCGACGGCCTGCGCGCCGCCGGCATCCCCCTGATGACCGCGCCGCCGGAAACCTATTACGAGATGCTGGAAGCCCGCCTGCCGGGCCACGGCGAAGACGTTGGCGCCCTGAAGGCGCGCGGCCTGCTGGTCGACGGCAAGGTCGAGGGCGATTCGAAGCGCCTGCTGCTGCAGATCTTCTCGGAAAACCAGCTGGGTCCGGTGTTCTTCGAGTTCATCCAGCGCAAGGGCGACGAGGGCTTTGGGGAGGGTAATTTCAAGGCGCTGTTCGAGTCGATGGAGCGGGACCAGTTGAAGCGCGGGGCGCTGAAGACCGCGGCGTAAGATTCGAGCGTTCGCTTTTCGTCGGGTCCCCGCTTTCGCGGGGACGACGACGCGATAGTCGCGGGGCGACGAAGCGATGGGCGGCGGGCAGGACGAAATAACTTTCCAGTTCGCTATCGTCTGAGACAGGAAGTGTTGTAAGCACGTCGCATTCCCACGCGAAATACGTATTTTCCCGTGGGAAAATACGCACATTCTCACGTGCACCACCTAGAATTTCCGCATGGCATCAATTTTCCCAGCCGTCATGCGACTCTCTCCACGTTCCACCCTTCCGCTGCTCGCCGGCTTCCTCGTTGCCGGCCACTGCAGCGCCGGCGACTATTCCACCGCCTCCGAAGAAGCATCGCCGTTCAGCGCCAACCTGGGCGTGGTCTCCCAGTATGTCTCGCGCGGCATCCGCCAGTCCTGGGGCCGTCCCGCCGTCCAGGCCGGGTTCGACTATGCGGGTTCGCGCGGCTGGAACGCCGGCGTCTGGGCCTCGAGCATCGACGAGCGCTTCGTCGAAAACGGATCGATGGAAGTCGACCTCTACGCCGGCTATGCGGGCACCATCGGTCCGCTCGGCTACAACGCCACGCTCACCTGGTACAAGTACCCGGGCGCGCGCGTCTCGGCCACCGGGACCAGCTACGACTACGGCGAAGTGCAGGCCGGCCTGAGCTGGAAATCCCTGTACGCCAAGTACAACTACACCTTCAGCCGCGATTTCTTCGGCATCCAGGATGCGCGCGGCACCGGCTACCTGGACGTCGGCGCCAATCATGAGCTCGGCCATGCGCTGGCGCTGCAACTGCATGCCGGCGATGGCCGGGTGGCGGGAGCCGGCAACGGGATCTGGGACTGGCGCGACCTGCGCGCCGGCCTCAGCAAGAAGTTCGAGGGCGGCTGGGTCGCCGCGCTGAACTACACCCGTGCCTTCGGCGGCGCCGGCGTCTACGACCGCTATACCACCGGCGTCCCGCGCGCCGACGGCCGCCCCGCGTTTGCGAACGTGGCCCGCCGCGCCCTGGTCCTCTCCCTCACCCGTACTTTCTGAGTCAGCCGCATGTCCTACAAAGTCCTGTCCTCCCTGTCGCTGAACGCACGGATTTGCCTCACCGCAACCGTGCTGGTGATCCTCAGCCTGGCCGTCACCGCCACCTTGATCGGCGTGCGCGGCAGCCGCAGCGCGGAAGCCGCCAGCATGCAGCTGGCCCGTACCGCGGCGCGCGAAGCCGCCGAAGCGGTGCAAGCGCGCATCGGCGCCAATCTCAGCGCGGTCGCCAACCTGGCCGCCGCGATGCGTGCGACCCGCGGCGCCGGCATGACCCTGGCGCGGCCGCAGATCGGCGAAATGACGAAAGCCACCCTGCTCGGTTCCGAGGACCTGATCGGCGCCGCCGTCACCTGGGAGCCCGGCGCGCTGGACGGCAAGGATGAAGAGTACGCCGGCAAGCAGCCCGAGTACGATGCCAGCGGCCGCTACATGCCTTACTACACCCGCAGCGGCGGCGGCGTGCACGTCGAGCCGATCGTGTTCTCGGACGCACCCGGCGCCAATGACTGGTACGACGTGCCGAAGCGGTCGCGGCGCCTGTTCTTCACGGAGCCCTATGCCTATCCGGTCGGCGGCAAGCAGGTGCAGATGGCGTCGCTGGTGGCGCCGATCCTGATCGACGGCCAGTTCAAGGGTACCGTCAGCGCGGATTTCATGCTGACCCGCCTGGGCGACATCCTCGGCGGCATGAAAGCCATCAGCGGCGGCAGCCTGTCGCTGGTGTCGAACGGCGGCCTCTACGCCAGCCATCCGGACGCGGCGCGCAACGGCAAGAAGGCGGCCGATATTCCCGCGGCCGGCCTGGCGGCGGTCCGCGACGGCAAGGCCTATGAATTCGTCGACGCCGCCGGCATGGTGCACCTGCTGCAGCCGCTGCGCCTGCACGCCGACATCGCACCCTGGTCGGTGCAGCTGGTGTTCCCGCAGAGCGTGGCCACGGCCGACGCCCGCAGGCTGCTGCAGGAGACCCTGGTCGCCGCGCTGCTGTCCGCCGCGCTGGCCGCCGCGGTGATGATCGCGGTCCTGAACCGCCTGACCCGGCCGCTGCGCGTGCTGGGAAGCACCATGAGTGGCCTCGCGAGCGGCAATGCCGACCTCACGGTGCGCCTCGAGGTGAAGGGCAGGGACGAGCTGGCGGCCATCGCCGCCGGCTTCAACGGCTTCGTGGCCAGGATCCAGGACGTGCTGGCCCAGGTGCGCCACAGCTCGGACAATGTGGCTTCGGCCAGCCACGAGATCAGGCAGGGCAATGCCGACCTGTCGGACAGGACCGAACAACAGGCCAGCGCTCTGGAGGAAACCGCGGCCTCGATGGAGGAGCTGACCTCGACCGTGAAGCAGAACGCCGACAACGCCCAGGAAGCGCGCCGGCTGGCCCAGGCCGCCGCCGACACCGCCGCCAGCGGGGGCGCGGCGGTCGCGCGCGTGGTCGAGACCATGGATGCGATCAGCGCGGCCTCCGGACGCATCGTCGAGATCATCTCGGTGATCGACGGCATCGCCTTCCAGACCAATATCCTGGCGCTCAACGCCGCCGTCGAAGCGGCGCGCGCCGGCGAGCAGGGCCGCGGCTTTGCCGTGGTGGCCTCCGAAGTGCGCAACCTGGCCCAGCGCTCGGCCGCGGCGGCGAAGGAAATCAAGGGCCTGATCGGGGATTCGGCGGCCAAGGTCGGCACCGGCGCCACCCTGGTGGGCGAAGCCGGCATGACCATGGAGCAGGTGGTGGACAGCGTGCGCCGGGTCAGCGCGATCGTCGCCGAGATCAGCGCCGCCAGCGCGGAACAGAGCAACGGCATTGCCCAGGTCAATGCGGCGATCGTGCAGATGGACGGCGCGACCCAGCAGAACGCCGCCCTGGTCGAGCAGGCCGCCGCCGCTGCGGCCAGCTTGCAGGACCAGGCATCGCTGCTGGTCGGACTGGTCGGCAAGTTCCGGATCGAAGCCCGCGCCTGAGCGCCGATAACTGCTATCCTCGCCGAATCGATGAGATTCGGGAGGAAGCCTTGCTGTCCGCATTTGCCGTTCTGCTGGTGTTCCAATGCCTGGGCGAAGGCCTGGTGTTCCTGTTCGGCTGGCCCGTCCCCGGGCCGGTGACCGGCATGCTGCTGCTGCTGGCCGCCCTGGTCGCCTTGCCCCGTCTGCAGGACGTGGTGGAGGCCGGCGCCAACGAGCTGCTGCGCCACCTGTCGCTGCTGTTCGTGCCGGCCGGGGTCGGTATCGTGGTCGCGGCGTCGAGCGGGAGCGGGCAGTGGCTGGCGATCGGCGCCTCGGTGGTGGTCAGCACCCTGGCCACGCTGGCGGTGACGGCGCTGGTGCTGAAGGTCCTGATGCCGCGCCCGAAGGAGGACGGCGCCGATGTTTAATTTCGAGGAACTGACCCACTTCTGGGTCTACCTGTCCGCCTCGCCGCTGCTGGGCCTCACCCTGACCCTGTGCGCCTACGTGTTCGCGCAATGGGTGTTCGCGCGCTGCGGTTTCTCTCCGCTGGCGAATCCGGTGGCGATCTCGATCGCCATCATCAGCCTGCTGCTGGTGGCCAGCGGCATGTCCTACCAGCGCTACTTTGCCGGCGCCCAGTTCGTGCACTTCCTGCTCGGCCCGGCCACGGTGGCGCTGGCGGTGCCGCTGGCGCGCCAGGTGCCGCGGCTGCGCCGCAGCCTGCTGCCGCTGGTGTGCGCGCTGCTGTGCGGCTGCGTCACGGCAATCGCCAGCGCGGTGCTGGTGGCGCTGCTGCTGGGCGCTTCGCCAGAGCTGGCGCGCACCATCGCGCCCAAGTCGGCCACCACGCCGATCGCGATGGCGGTGTCGGAACGCCTGGGCGGCATTCCCGCGCTGACCGCGGTGCTGGTGATCGGCACCGGGATCTTCGGCGCCATCAGCGGGCGCTTCCTGATGAACGCCCTGCGGGTCGAATCGCATGCGGCGCGCGGCCTGGCGCTGGGCGTGGCGGCGCACGGCATCGGTACCGCGCGCGCCTTCCAGGTCAGCCCCGAGATGGGCGCCTATGCGGGCCTGGGCATGGGACTGAACGGCGTGCTGACCGCGCTGGTGGCGCCCTGGCTGGTGCCGGCGCTGCTGGGCTGGATGGGGCATTGAGCCTGGATCCTGAACGTGTATCGCGCGCCGCCGGCGCTGCGGCGGCGTATGATGATTCCAGCCTGGCTGTTCCAGGAGGACATATTGAACCTCTCACCATTGCCGCTTGCCGTCTTCGTCGCCGATGTACACGGCACGATCATGAGCTGGAACCGGGCTTGCGAAAAGCTGGCCGGTTATTCGGCCGTGGAGATGCATGGCCGTACCCTCGACCAGCTGATCGAGTTCGACGATGCCGGCGGCCACGCATTGTCGGTCCAGGCCCGCGTCGATATCGACAGTGTCGGCAATCTCGTCTGCGCCGACGGCCGCCGCCTGCCGGTGCGCGTGACGGTGGCGCCGCAATCCCTCGATCCCGAACAACCGGGCAGCTACAGCATCATCGTGGTGCCGCGCGGCGCCACCGCGCCGTCGCGCTACTCCCTGATCCAGGACCTGCCGGTCAACGACATCATCGAAGGCCTGCCCTGTGTGTTCTACGTGATCGACCAGAGCGGTCGCCTGCTGCTGTGGAACCACCAGCTCGAGCAGGCCCTGGAAATGGAGAGCGAGGAGCTGCCGACGGTCGAGGTCAAGTACTTTTTCGAGCCGGCCTGCCGCGCCGAGATCGTGCAGAAGATCCTGGACGCCTTCGACGCCGGGAGTTCCTGGCATGAGGCGGAACTGATCGGCAAGCACGGCAAGCGTACCAGTTTCCTGTTCCAGTGCTGCCGTACCAGCCTGGGCAGCCTGCCCTGCGTGTTTGGCACCGGCCTGGACATCACCGCGCGCAAGCGCGCCGAGCACGTGCTGAAGGTGCGCGAGCGCGCCATCTACGCCAGCGTGAACGCCATCTGCATCACTTGCTGCGAAGGCAGCGAGAACCGCATCGAGTACGTCAACCCGGCCTTCGAGCGCGTTACCGGCTATACGCTGGGCGAGATCAAGGGCCGCGATCCGCGCTTCATGCGCATCGAGGGCTGCGACGTCGACGAGCACCGGCGCATCCACGAAGCCCTGCAGCGTCGCGAAAGTGTGCACGCGGTGCTGCGCAACGCCAGGAAGAACGGCCAGCTGTTCTGGAACGAGCTGCGCATCGACCCGGTGCGCAATGCCGACGGCGAGGTCACCCACTTCGTCGCCGTCATCAACGACATCACCGAGGCGCGCCACTACGAACGCCGCCTGCACCACCTGGCCCACCACGATCCGCTGACCGGCCTGGCCAACCGAACCCTGCTGCAGGAGCGGCTGAAGCTGGCGATCCAGTTCGCCGCGCGCAACCGCATGGTCGGCGCGCTGGCCTTTCTCGACCTCGACAACTTCAAGTACATCAACGACAACCTCGGCCACGACATCGGCGACGCCGTCCTGATCGAGACCGCCGGGCGCCTGCGCGCCAATATGCGCGAGGAGGACACGGTGGCGCGGGTCGGCGGCGACGAGTTCGTCCTCGTGATCAACGACCAGGGCGGCGCGGAGCAGGTGGCCGACCTGGTGGAGCGGATCCGCCGCAGCGTCGGCAGCCCGGTGCTGGTGGGCGGCAAGGAGATCGTGCCCAGCACCAGCATCGGCGTGGCCCTGTTCCCGCGCGACGGCAGCACGGTCGACAAGGTGATGCGCGCCGCCGACGCCGCCATGTACCACGCCAAGAGCCTGGGCAAGAACAACTGCCAGTTTTATTCGGCCGAATTGAACCGCCTGGTGCACCAGCACCTGCTGCTGGAGGCCAGCCTGGGCCGCGCGATCGGCAACCACGAAATGGTGCTGGGCTACCAGCCCAAGGTCGACCTGCGCAGCGGCCGCATGGTGGGCGCCGAGGCGCTGTTGCGCTGGAACCATCCGGAGCGCGGGCTGATCGGACCGGACAGCTTCATCCCCGTGGCCGAGCAGACCGGGCTGATCGTGCCGCTGGGCGAATGGGTGATCGAGGAAGCCTGCGGCGCGCTGCGGGCCATCGGCGACCTGGGCGAACACGATTTCGTCATCTCCGTGAACCTGTCGCTGCGCCAGCTGCGCCACCGCCAGTTCATCGAGCGCGTGATGGAAAGCCTGGAGCGGCACCAGGTGTCGCCGTCCTGCCTGGAGCTGGAGGTGACGGAAAGCCTGCTGATGGACCGTCCCGACGAGGCGAAGGAAGTGCTGGCGCGGCTGAAGGCGCTCGGCGTGCGGCTGTCGATCGACGATTTCGGCACCGGCTATTCGAGCCTGAGCCAGCTGCAGGCCTTCCCCGTCGACCACATCAAGATCGACCGCTCCTTCCTCGGCGGCGGCATCGACGACGGCCACGGCGTGATCACGCGCGCCATCATCGCGCTGGGCCACAGCCTACAACTGAAGGTGATCGCCGAAGGCGTCGAGACCCGCGAACAGCTGGCCTTCCTGCGCGACCACGATTGCGACCAGATGCAGGGCTTCTATTTCAGCCCGGCGCTGTCGCAGGCGGCGCTGGCGGACATGCTGAGCCGCGGCGTTCGCTTGCACGCGTGATGGGAATTCGAGGGGAGCGGGCGCCCGCCGCGTTGACGGGCGGCGGGCTTGGCAGCAGCGGTCAGGCCGCTGCCGGGGGAGCGCAACGGCGTTGCCGCTGCGAAAAACGGAGAGTCCGCCAGGTGGGGCGGTGTACCTGGCCTGCCCTCAGGCCGGCTTGCGGGTGATGGCGCGGGCCGCGAACAGGGCTCCGGCCACGCCCATGACGATGGCGGCGGTGCTGCCGGAGAAGCCGACCGCGGTGTTCCTGGCGATCCTGCCGGCCTTCGGCGTGACCAGCTGCAGGCGCCGCTTGGTCATCTCGCTGCCCAGTTCCGACAGGCGTTCCTTGCTGAGGGTCTGTTCGGCTTCCGGCAGCAGCACGGTTTCCTCGTCGGCCACGTGGTGCTGGACGTCGCGCATCAGCTCGAACAGCAGCTCGTCGTGGCGGGTGTCGCGCGGATCGGTGCGGCGCAGCTCATCGATGATGCGGCGCATTTCCATATGCTCCGGCTCGCTCTTTTCCATGACTTTCTGGTCGGCGGCGCGCGCGCGCATCACCGGGTAGAAGATTTCCTCTTCCAGGGTGGCGTGGATCTCAAGGGCGTCGCAGATGGTTTCGGCCAGCGCCTTCTTGACGCTCGGGCGCTTGTCCCTGGTGTACTGGTGGAAGGTCACCATCACGTGCGAGTGATCGAAACGGATCATGTCGGTGATGGAAGGGCTGAGTTTGTTCAGAGAAAACATCATCTTCTCCTCGATTGAGATGCGATTTGTCGTCGGATGGATGAATCTTAGAGTGCGCGCCATGGCTGCCGCGTAGGAGCGCGACGCGGGCGGATGTCAGCGCAGGGCGCAGGTTCCGGCCCGTCCAGGCCGTCACTCGGCGCTGCAATATTACTGCAGGCTCAACTGCCAGTAGCCGACGTCGACCCAGGCCCCGAACTTGTGGCCGACTTCATGGAAGCAGGCGACCTGGCGGAAACCCATGCGCTCGTGCAGGGCGATGCTGGCGGCGTTCGGCAGGGCGATGCCGCCGATGACGGTGTGGAAGCGTCCCTGCAGGCGCGCCAGCAGGGCGCGGTAGAGGGCCCGGCCGTGGCCGCGCCCGCGCAGCTCGGGATCGACATACACGCTGGACTCCACCGCGTGCCGGTAGCCGGGCCGGGCCCGCCACATGCTCGCGTAGGCGTAGGCGCACACGCGGCCGTCTTCGACCAGCACGATCCAGGGGAGGGCGGCGTCCTGGATCGCGGCGATGCGGCGCGCCATCTCGGCCGTGTCGATCGGATCGTTCTCCATCGAAATGACGGTGGTTTCGACGTAATGGTTGTAGATGGCCGCGATGGCGGCGGCATCGGCGGGGAGGGCGTCGCGCAGGGTGCTTGTCGTATGCATGGTGGATAGTCGAAGCCTATGAAGCGGATTGGGTTTTTCTATAGGGTGCCAAGGAGTCCTAGCAAAGAAAGCGATCGCGGCGATAGATCTAAACTATTGCCTGGATAAATTGAATTATTACATTGCTATTGGATTACATCAACAGCTTGTCGCTCCGAGTCCTACACAAGCACGGCGGACACGCCGATTCCCGGTTACTGCAAGCCTGCGATCATGGATCATGCCACCAACCCAATCGGACGGCTGCAGCGGCGAGGCCGAGGTCAAGCTGTCGGCCAAGGACATCGACATCCTCAAGGCGATGACCGAGCGCACCAGGTCGGATCCGGCCATCGATCCGCCGACCGGCGCCGAACTGGGCATGGGCAAGCAGACCCTGGCCGACGGCAAGACGGTGAAGGGCAAGTAAGTCTTCCCGGCTCCCAAGGGGAATCCGGCGCCGCACGGCTGGCACCGTGCGTCGTCTTGCGGTATCAAGGACCTCCATGAATACGCATGTCGTACGCGCCCTGAAGCCGCGCAAAGCGCTTGGCTTCCTGATCTGCAGCCTGGGCTGCGTGCTGCTGTTCTCGAACCTGTTGCGGCAGATGCTCGAGTCCACCCCGAACCTGCGGGCGGCGTTGATCGGCGGCGGAACGGCGGCTGCCGCGACCGCGCTCGGCACCCTGCCGGTGCTGCTGTCGCAGAATTTTTCGAAGCGGACCTACGACTGCTTCCTCGGTTTCGGCGCCGGCGTGATGCTCGGCGCCACCTCGTTTTCCCTGATGATCCCGGCACTGGCCGCGGCCAAGGCCGGCGGCGCCGGCAACTGGGGCGCCAGCCTGAGCGTCGGCGCCGGCGTGCTGATGGGCGCCGGCCTGCTGCTGGTGCTGGACCGCGTGATCACCACCGACAACATCCTGCAGCCGGCCGGCGACCGCAGCGCCCACTCCCTCAAGCGCGCCTGGCTCTTCGTCTGGGCGGTGGCCCTGCACAATATGCCGGAAGGGCTGGCGATCGGCGTGGCCTATGGCGGCGTCGACATCGGCAAGGCGAATTCGCTCGCCACCGGCATCTCGATCCAGGACGTGCCCGAAGGCCTGGTGGTGGCACTGGCCCTGCGCACCGTCGGCTACGGCCGCGGGCTTTCCACCGCGCTGGGCGTGGCCTCCGGCCTGATCGAGCCGGTGGCGGCGGTGGCCGGCGTGGCCCTGATCGGCGTCGCGGCCGGGCTGCTGCCCTTCGCCCTGGCGGCGGCGGCCGGCGCGATGCTGTTCGTGATCGCCAACGACGTGGTGCCGGAGTCGCACCGGAACGGCCACGGCACCTGGGCCAGCGTGGCGCTGATCCTCGGCTTCATCCTGATGACGGTGCTGGATACGGCGCTGGGCTGAGCGCAAGGACTCGGCTCAGGCGTCGTCCGGCTGCGGCAAGGTTCGCAACTGCCGCGCCGCCAGCGCCGCGCGGTGCAGGTCGGCCGCATGCTCGAAGCTGCCGGGCCGGCCGAACAGCCAGCCCTGCGCGAAGTTCACGCCGCGCACGCGCAGGAAGGTGGCCTGCTCGTGGTTCTCGACCCCTTCGGCGATCATCCTCAGCTCAAGGTTGTGCGCCATCCCGATGATGTGGCTGACCACCTGGCTGGTCGGCGCCGCGGTGCCGATCGATTCGATGAAGGAGCGGTCGATCTTCAGGAAGTCGAGGTCGAGCGACTCCAGGTAGGACAGGCTCGAATAGCCGGTGCCGAAATCGTCGATCGCCACCTCGATTCCGCGCGCGTGCAGGGCGGCGATCACTTCGCGCGCCGAATCCCGGTGCACGAATCCGCGTTCGGTGATCTCGACGATCAGGTTGCTCGGCCCGGCGCCGCAGCGCGACATCAGCTTGTCCAGCAGGCCGACGATGACGGTCGACTGCAGATCCGCCGGCGACAGGTTGATCGCCACGTGGAAGCCCGGATGGCCGGCCAGGAACTGCCCGGCGTCGTGGCAGACCAGTTCCAGCACGCGCTCGGTCAGCTTGCCGATCACGCCCGCCGATTCGGCCACCGGGATGAAGACCTCGGGCGGCACCAGCTCGCCGGCGCCGTCGCGCCAGCGCAGCAGCGCCTCGACGCCCACGCAGGCGCCGCTGCGCAATTCGATCAGCGGCTGGTACTCCATATAGAACTGGCCGCGCCGCAGGCCGGTGCGGAGGGCGGCGATCAGCGACATCTGCTGGCGCGCCAGCAGCAGCACCGCGGCGGCGCCGGCCAGGCCGACGAACACGCCGGCCGGCACCAGGCGCCCGGCGATCTCGGCGTAGCGGGCCTGCATGTTGGCGATGGGGATGGCGACGATGGCGGCGGTGAGGAAGCTGTGCGAGCGGGCGATGGTCACGAGGTGGTGGCCGTCGTTGAAGGTCACGCTGCCGTTGTTGCCGAGACGGTCGATCCAGGCCGGATCGATGTAGCCGTGCTGCAGGCTGGCGCGGCGGCGTTCGAGGTGAACCGAGGCCAGCGACACCCCGGGCGTGTTGGTCCAGATGTCGAGCGGCAGGTCGCGGTGGATGAGGGCGGCGTAGTGGTCGCGCGAAATCGCCATCAGCGGGTGGCCGTAGGTGGTGCGGATCGGGATGTCGAGATAGAGGTCGAACCCGGTGGAGGTCTGGAAGGCCACGGGGCCGAGCGGGACCGGCGGCCCGGTCATGGACGAGCAGGCCAGCTCGCCGTTGCGCACGTAGCCGATCGCCTGCAGGTAGGTCGAGGTCAGGTCGATCTCGCGCATCAGGGCGCGTGCGCCGCTGGAGCAGGGATCGAGGCCGGAGTTGACCAGCACCTTGATGGCGGCCAGCGCCTGGCGCGCGGTCTCGTCGGTGCGGTGCAGGACGTCGTGGGCGTAGGCGAGGGTGAGGGAGGATTCGGCATCGAAGGCCTGGCGCTGCGCCTCCTGCAGGGCCAGCCAGGGCGGCAGGAACATCACCGCCAGCGCCAGCAGCAGCGTGAGAGCGAACGTGAACCGTCTGCGCATGATCATCCCCTCCCCGGGGTGCGGCGCTGGCACCGGTACCGGCGCTGCCGGGCTGGAGAGGCCCGTACCGTCCGATTATAGCGGGGAGAGAAAATCCGCAGCGCGCAAAAAAATGCCCCGGTCGGCGCCGGGGCAGAAGCTCTGCTGCTGTTTACTCTAGCTTCAGTTCCGGATCTCCAGCGCGCGGTTCACGCTCAGCGCCGCCAGCGATGCGACCGCGCCCGACAGCAGGTAGAGGCTGACGAAGCCGAGGCCGTAGTTGGCGGCCAGGCCCAGTGCGACCAGCGGCGCGAAGGCGGCGCCCACCAGCCAGGCGAGGTCGGAGGTCAGGGCGGCGCCGGTGTAGCGGTACTCGGCCAGGAAGTTGGAGGTGACGGCGCCGGCGGCCTGGCCGTAGGACATGCCCAGCAGCAGGAAACCGATCAGGATGAAGGTGTTCTGGCCGGCCACGCCGCCGTCCATCAGGGTCGGCACGAAACCGGCGAACAGGGCGATCAGCGCGGCCAGGGTGCCCAGGGTATTGCGGCGCCCGAATTTATCGGCGATCAGGCCCGAGGCCAGCACGCCGACGATGGCCAGTCCGCCGCCCCACATCTGGATCTGCAGGAATTCCGCCATCGAGCGGGTGTCGTAGAGCTGGAGCCAGGACAGCGGGAACACGGTCACCACATGGAACAGCGCATAGCTGGCCAGGGCGGCGAGGGCGCCCAGCACGATGGTGCCGCCCTGCTTGCCGACCACTTCGCGCACCGGCACCGGGTCCAGCTGGTGCTCGTCCAGCAGGTGGGTGTAGTCCGGGGTCGAGACCAGGCGCAGGCGGGCGAACAGCGCGACCACGTTGATCGCGAAGGCTACATAGAAGGGAAAGCGCCAGCCCCAGACCAGGAAATCGTCCTGCGACAGCTCGGCCATCAGGTAGGAAAATATGCCGGCTGCGATGATGAATCCGACCGGTGCGCCAAGTTGTCCCAACATCGCGTACCATCCACGCTTGTGTTCAGGAGCGTTCAGCGCGAGCAGCGAAGGCAGGCCGTCCCAGGTCCCGCCGAGCGCGAAACCCTGGCCCAGGCGCAGGATGGCGAGCGAAATGATGGCCCATTCGCCCCAGCGCGAGTAGGTCGGCAGGGCGGAGACGGCGACGGTGGCCGTACCGAGCATGAACAGGGCGATGGTCAGTTTGATTTCGCGGCTGAAGTGGCGCTGGATGGCCATGAAGATGACGGTGCCGATCGGCCTCGCAATATACGCAAGGGCGAAGATGGCGAAGGAGTACAGGGTTCCCTCGAGGCGGTCGGCAAACGGGAAGAACACCGCCGGGAATACGAGCGCGGAAGCGATCGCGTAGACGAAGAAGTCGAAGTATTCCGAGGCTCGCCCGATGACCACGCCGACGGCGATGTCACCCGGGGCGATGGCCGTATCGCGGGAATTGATGTTACGGGCACCGCTGTTTGGCGCGGTGATCGGAGCGGCGGCTGCGTCGCCGTACGTCGTGGTGTTCTGCTGCATATTTCGTCTCCTTTGGTCTCGATGACACTTTTGGGCCTGGGCCCCTTCAGGATGAAACGTCGACAACAAAAGCGCGAAGGGTGGGACAAAACGTCCAATCGCCAAACGTGCACCGTTGGCGTTACATTAGCATGTTATCTTTCCCATGTAACGTAAAACACAAGCATGATTCCTAAGACCGTAAGTCGCGGATTGCTTCTCACACCACTGCTGGCGGCCCTTGCCGGCTGCAATACGGTGGTGATGAACCCGTCCGGTGACATAGCAAAGCAGCAGGCGCATCTGATCATCGTCTCGGTGGTCCTGATGTTGTTGATTATCGTACCGGTGCTGATCCTCGTTGTCTGGTTCGCCCGTAAATACCGCGCCAGCAATACCGAAGCCGAGTACCTGCCGGACTGGGACCACTCGACCAAGCTCGAACTGGTGATCTGGGGCGCACCGCTCCTGATCATCATCGTGCTGGGCCTGGTGACCTGGATCTACACCCACAAGCTCGACCCCTACCGTCCGCTCGACCGCCTTGCCGAAGGCCGCCCGATCCCCGCAACCGCCAAGCCGCTCGTGGTGCAGGCCGTCGCCATGGACTGGAAGTGGCTGTTCATCTATCCGGAGCAGGGCATCGCCACCGTGAACGAACTGGTGGTCCCTGTCGACGTGCCGGTGCGCTTCAAGATCAGCGCGACCTCGGTCATGAATGCGTTCTACGTTCCCGAACTGGCCGGCATGATCTACGCGATGCCGGGCATGGAGACCGCGCTGAATGCGGTGCAGAACAAGCCGGTGCAGTCGGTCGGCATCTCGTCCAACTACAGCGGCGCCGGCTATTCGGACATGAAGTTCGGCTACCGCGGCGTGCCGCAGGCCGATTTCGACGCCTGGGTCCAGCAGGTCAAGAGCACCGGCACCGCCAAGCTCGACCGCACCAACTACCTGGTGCTGGAGAAGCCGAGCATCAAGGATCCGGTCCGCCACTATGGCGGCGTCGATGACGACCTCTACTATCGCATCCTGAACCGCTGCGTCGCCGACGGCGCCGTCTGCATGGACAAGATGATGATGGACGACGCCCGCAAGGCGCGCGAGATGGCGATGAACCGGATGCCCCAACACGCGGCAGCGACCCGCCTGGCCCAGGCCAACAACGGCGAAGTCTGCACCACGCCCGATGAATCTGTGAAGAAGAAGTAAATCATGCACGAGCAATTTGACTTAGCGAAGTTGATCTTCGGTCGGCTCAGCTGGGAAGCGATTCCCTACCACGAGCCGATCCTGATCGCTACCTTTATCGCGGTGATCCTGGGCGGCATCGTCGTCCTGGGAGCGATCACCAAATTCAAGCTGTGGGGCTATCTCTGGAGCGAGTGGTTCACCAGTATCGACCACAAGAAGATCGGCATCATGTACATGATCCTCGGTCTGATCATGTTCCTGCGCGGCTTTGCCGACGCGCTGATGATGCGCGCCCAGCAGGCGTTCTCGTTCGGCGATTCGCACGGCTTCCTGCCGCCGCACCACTACGACCAGGTCTTCACCGCCCACGGCGTGATCATGATCTTCTTCGTGGCGATGCCGCTGGTGACGGGCCTGATGAACTACGTGGTGCCGCTGCAGATCGGCGCGCGCGACGTCGCCTTCCCGTTCCTGAACAACTTCTCGTTCTGGATGACCACCATGGGCGCCGTGCTGGTGATGGCCTCGCTGTTCGTCGGCGAATTCGCCCGCACCGGCTGGCTGGCCTATCCGCCGCTGTCCGGCATCCTGGCCAGCCCCGACGTCGGGGTCGACTACTACATCTGGTCCCTGCAGATCGCGGGTGTGGGTACGCTGCTGTCCGGTATCAACCTGGTGGTCACCATCGTCAAGATGCGCGCCCCCGGCATGGAACTGATGAAGATGCCGGTGTTCACCTGGACCGCACTGTGCACCAACATCCTGATCGTGATGGCCTTCCCGATCCTGACCGCCACCCTGGCGATGCTGGGCCTGGACCGTCTGTTCGACACCCACTTCTTCACGAACGAACTGGGCGGCAACGCCATGATGTACGTGAACCTGATCTGGATCTGGGGCCACCCGGAGGTGTACATCCTGATCCTGCCGGCCTTCGGCATCTTCTCGGAAGTCGTCGCGACCTTCTGCAACAAGCGCCTGTTCGGCTACACCTCGATGGTGTACGCGACCTGCGTGATCATGGTCCTGTCCTACCTCGTGTGGCTGCACCACTTCTTCACGATGGGCTCGGGCGCGAGCGTGAACTCGTTCTTCGGCATCACCACGATGATCATCTCGATCCCGACCGGCGCCAAGCTGTTCAACTGGCTGTTCACCATGTACAAGGGCCGCATCCGCTATGAACTGCCGATGATGTGGACCGTGTCCTTCATGATCACCTTCACCATCGGCGGCATGACCGGCGTGATGCTGGCGGTCCCGCCGGCCGACTTCGTGCTGCACAACTCGCTGTTCCTGATCGCCCACTTCCACAACGTCATCATCGGCGGTGTGCTGTTCGGCCTGTTCGCCGGCGTGAACTACTGGTGGCCGAAGATGTTCGGCTACAAGCTGGACCGTACCTGGGGCGTGCGCTCCTTCTGGCTGTGGTCGATCGGCTTCTGGGTCGCCTTCACCCCGCCGTACATCCTGGGCTTCATGGGCGTGACCCGCCGCGTGAGCCACTTCGACGATCCGTCGATCCACTGGCTGTTCCAGGTTTCGCTGCTGGGCACCCTGATGATCGCCGCCGGTATCGCCTGCCTGCTGATGCAAGTCTTCGTTTCGGTCCGCGACCGCAAGAAGCTGCGCGACGTGACCGGCGACCCGTGGGACGGCCGTACCCTGGAATGGGCCACCTCGTCGCCGCCGCCGGCCTACAACTTCGCGTTCACCCCGGTCGTGCATGACAACGACACCTGGGCCGACATGAAGAAAGCCGGCTACAAGCGCCCGCTGAACGGCTTCGTGCCGATCCACATGCCGGCCAACACCTGGGCAGGTCCGGTGATCCCGATGATCACCTTCGTGCTCGGTTTCGGCATCATCTGGCACATGTGGCTGCTGGTGGCACTGTCCTTCGTTGCGACGATCGCCGTGACCATCTACCACACGTTCAACTACAAGCGTGACTACTACATCCCCGCGGAAGAAGTGGCACGTACGGAAGAAGCCCATACCCGACTGCTGGAAGCCCATGTCTGACATTAATACCAACACCGTCAGCGCCACCGGCGCCGACATCAGCTCGCGCTACTACGTGCGCGAGCATCACCCGGAAAACGGCACCCTGCTCGGTTTCTGGATCTACCTGATGAGCGACTGCCTCATCTTCGCCTGCCTGTTCGCGACCTATGCAGTCCTGGGCCGCAACTACGCGGGCGGCCCGTCGGGCGCCGAGATCTTCGAGCTGCCGCTGGTGGCCATCAACACGGCCTTCCTGCTGTTCTCGTCGATCACCTACGGCTTCGCGATGCTGGCCGCGCAGAAGAAAGACCTGGGCAAGACCCAGCTCTGGCTGGCCATCACCGGCGTGCTGGGCGCCTGCTTCCTGGGCCTGGAACTGTACGAGTTCTCGCACCTGATCCACGAGGGCTTCGGCCCGTGGCGTTCGGGCTTCCTGACCGCGTTCTTCTCGCTGGTCGGCACCCACGGCCTGCACGTGACCTTCGGTATCGTGTGGCTGGTCACGCTGATGGTCCAGGTCGGCAAGCACGGCATCACCGGTGCCAACTACCGCCGTCTCGCCTGCCTGTCGATGTTCTGGCACTTCCTGGACGTCGTCTGGATCGGCGTATTCACCTTTGTCTACCTGATGGGAGTTCTGCCATGAGCGATCACCACACCCACGCTCACGGCCATGACGACCACGCGCACGGCCACGGCATCGACCACCACGACCACATGGAAGCCCACGGCAGCCTGAAGGATTACTCGATCGGTTTCATCCTGTCGGTGATCCTGACCGCGATCCCGTTCTGGCTGGTGATGACCCACCAGCTGGCGCCCGGCACCACCAAGGCCGTGATCCTGGCCTTCGCCGGGGTCCAGCTGGTCGTGCACATGATCTACTTCCTGCACATGAACTCGAAGTCCGAGGGCGGCTGGAACATGATGGCGATGCTGCTCACCGTCATCCTGCTGTTCATCGTGCTGACCGGTTCGATCTGGGTCATGTACCACATGAACGCCAACATGATGCCGAACATGGGCAACGATGGCTCCGCCGTGCACGGCATGCACGACATGCAATAAGCAGTAGATGCAAGTAAACGATCAGTCAGCGGGGTCCGGCCATCCGGCGCCTGGCGCTCCGGCGGCCGGTACCGCCCGGAAGGCCCCGCGCATCATCCTGGGAATCCTGGCGCTGCTGCTGATCGTGCTGTTTGCAGGTCTGGGCACCTGGCAGGTCTACCGCCTGCAATGGAAACTGGACCTGATCGCCCGCGTGAACGCACGCGTGCACGCCGCCCCGGTGGCGCCGCCGCCAAGCGCGCGCTGGGAAGGCATCACCGCCGGCTCCGACGAATACCGCCGGGTACAGGTCGCCGGCACCTATCTCTACGAATACACGACGCCGGTCCAGGCGCTCACCGAGCAGGGCAGCGGCTATTGGCTGCTGACGCCTCTGTGCACCGCGGACGGCCACGTCATCCTCGTCAACCGCGGCTTCATTCCCGCCGAACCCGGCGCGCGCACCCGCTACGCGCCGCGCAAATCCGAGGGCTATCCCTGCGCCACCAATGCCGGCGGCGCGGTCCAGCTGGTCGGCCTGCTGCGCATCAGCGAGAAGGGCGGTGCCTTCACCCGCTCCAACGATGCCGCCGCCAACCGCTGGTACTCGCGCGACGTGGCCCGGATCGCGGCCGCCCGCGGCCTTCCCAGCTCGCTCACGGCGCCGTTCTTCATCGACGCCGCCGCCGGCCAGAACCCGCCCGGCTCGCCCGACCAGCCGCAGGGCGGCCTCACGGTCGTCGGTTTCCACAACAGCCACCTGGTCTATGCCCTCACTTGGTATGCTCTGGCCTTGATGGTGGCGGGCGCATGGTGGTACACCACGCGCGGCGCCGGATCGCGATCGGGCAAGACCGGGAATGATGACGACGACCACTGAGCTACTGAAGAACACCGCCGCCGACGTCGAATACGTCGCCGGCCACAAGAACATGCTGCAGCTGATCGAGCTGCGCTGGATCGCCGTCATCGGCCAGATCACCACGATCGCGGGCGCGATCCTGATCTTCGACGTCAAGCTGCCGCTGGTGCAGATGCTCGAAGTGCTGGCCTGCCTGATCGCCTTCAACGTCGCCAGCCACCTGCGCTGGCACGAACACCGTCCCGTCACCAACAACGAGCTGTTCCTGGCCCTGCTGGTCGACGTCGCCAGCCTGACCATGCAGCTCTACCTGTCGGGCGGCACCACCAATCCCTTCGCCTTCCTGTACCTGCTGCAGGTGATCCTGTCGGCGGTGCTGCTGGAAGCCTGGTCGACCTGGACCATCGTCGGCATCACGTTGCTGTGCCTGGCCGGACTATCCATCTTCGCCAAGCCGCTGGCGCTGCCCTTCGACCACGCCCGCGGCATCTCCAGCCTGTACGTACAGGGCATGCTGATCTGCTTCGTGCTGAACGCCGCGCTGCTGGTGGTCTTCATCTCGCGCATCAGCAACACCCTGCGCGGCAAGGCGGCCCAGCTGGCGGCGCTGAACCAGCGCGCCGCCGAGGAAGAGCACATCGTGCGCATGGGTCTGCTGGCCTCGGGCGCGGCCCACGAACTCGGCACCCCGCTGGCGACCCTGTCGGTGATCCTCGGCGACTGGAAGCGCATGCGCGAGTTCAAGTCGAATCCGGACCTGCTGGCCGAGATCGACGAGATGCAAACCCAGCTCAAGCGCTGCAAATCCATCGTCAGCGGGATATTATTGTCGGCAGGGGAAGCGCGCGGCGAATCGGCGATCCGCACCACGATCCGCGACTTCCTCGACGACCTGGTCGAGGACTGGCAGGACAGCCGCCCGGTACGCGCCTTCGACTACGTGAACCGCATCGAGCAGGACCTGCCGGTGGCCTTCGACGAAGCCCTCAAGCAGATGATCGACAATGTGCTCGACAACGCGCTGGAAGCCTCGCCCGACTGGGTGCAGCTGGAAGCCGAGGTCGAGAACGGCATCCTGGTGCTGTCGGTGCTGGACCGGGGGCCGGGCTTCACGCCGGCCATGCTGGTCAACTACGGCAAGCCCTATCATTCCACCAAGGGCCGGCCGGGCGGCGGCCTGGGCCTGTTCCTGGTGGTGAACGTGGCGCGTACCCTGGGCGGCACGGTGGCGGTGACCAACCGGACGGAGGGCGGGGCCAAGGTTACGCTGACGCTGCCGTTGAAGGCGATCGCCCTCGCCAACGAGTGAAGACGACAAGAACACGAACATGTCCAGTATCGAAGAACTTGAAGATATCGAAGACCGCCTGCTGCTGATCATCGAGGACGACGACGCCTTCGCGCGCACCCTCGGCCGCTCCTTCGAGCGGCGCGGCTACCGGGTGCTGCACGCGCCGGGCCTGGAGGAGGCCGAGGCGCTGCTGAAGGAGCACAGCCCCGGCTATGCGGTGGTTGACCTGAAGCTGAAGGGCAACAGCTCCGGCCTGGCCTGTGTGCAGATGCTGCATGCCCATGACGACGAGATGCTGATCGTGGTCCTGACCGGCTTCGCCAGCATCGGTACCGCGGTCGAGGCGATCAAGCTTGGGGCCAGCCAGTACCTGGCCAAGCCGTCCAATACGGACGACATCGAAGCGGCCTTCGGCCACGTGGCCGGGAATACGGAGCTGGAGCTGACCAAGCGCTCGACCTCGATCAAGACCCTGGAGTGGGAGCACATTCACGCGGTGCTGGCCGAGACCGATTTCAATATCTCCGAGGCGGCCCGGCGGCTGGGGATGCACCGGCGGACGCTGGCGCGGAAGCTGGAGAAGCAGCGGGTCAAATAGTGTGTCCCGTCGTTCCCGCTTTCGCGGGAAGTCGGGTCGGGCAATGCCCGGCGCGACGAACTAGACGTTCAACACCACCGCCTTGCTATCCGCCCCTACCTTGGGCACCGCGATATCCGCACCGCGCGCCAGCTTTACCACCGTCCCCATGAAGCCGGACACGTCGAAGGCCACCTTGGCCAGCATCGGAATCGCATCCTTCACCGGCGCCATCCGCACCAGCTCCATCGGGTTCATGCCGGCCTGGGACGCCATCGCCTTGCCCTGGCGGCCCAGGTCGGCGGCCTGCAGGGCGCCGATCGCGAAATTCAGCAGGGCCTGGCCGATCAGTTTCTTTTTTTCGCCGTCCAGCGCGGCCATGCGCTTTTCCATGTCGCCGGAATCGATCAGGCGCTTGGTCTCGCTGGCTTCCGCATCGTACAGGGCGCTGTAGCGGGCCGCGCGTTCCTTCGGGTCGGCCAGCTGCGCTATCGCGGCCAGGGCGGCGCGCTTGGCGCTCAGTTGTTCTTCGCTGGCGAAGGCGGCGTTGATCGCGGTGACCGAACGGCCGGCGATCTCCGACAATTCGGCGCTCTTGCGCACGAAGCCGTCGACGTCGTAGGCGTCGGCGCCGGCCAGCGGATTCGCGCCGCCGGCCAGCATGCCGCCGATGCTGCCGGCCAGGCCGCCGAGGGCGGACAGCTGGGCGTGGGCGGCGTTCATCGAGAGCAGGCAGGCGCCTGCGGTAAGCATTGCGGCGATCCGGGAAGCGGTGCGGGTCATGGTGTCCTCGTTCATTGTCCGATATTCGGGAGCTGCGATGGCTGCACGATATCGCCCGTCGGTACGCATGACAATGCACCGGACGCCGCTTCCCCCACGCGTGGGGCCGCTTGTTGCCGGGCTCAGAGCTGGCGGATCCGCACCAGCTCCGGCCGCGCGATGCGCAGGTAATCGCCGGCGTCGAGGACCATCGAGGCATCCAGCCGGCCGGCGTTGAAGGCGATCTCGCGATAGCGTTCGAACAGATCGGGATCCGCCACCAGCTGCAGCTCGGAGTGGAAGGAGAAGGGCGGAATCGCGCCGAGGACGCAGCCGGTCATGGCGGCGATTTCCCTCGGGCTCATCAGGCTGGCGCGCCTGGCGCCGAAGTGCGCGGCGAGGGCGGCCAGGTCGAGCTGGCGGTCGGCGGCCAGCACCGCCAGCACGTGCTTCGCCGGCGCATCCGGTATCTGCAGCTTGCAGGCCATGGCCTTGGCGCCCTGGCCGACCTCCGTGCCGCGGATGCGGGCGACTTCTTCGGACTTGCCGGCGGCCGGGTGCTCGATGACCCGGTAGCCGGCCGCGCCGGCGTCGAGCAGCGCGACCAGTTTGAGGAAGACGGGCGTGGGGCCGACGCCGGGCGGTGTCGATAATTCAGTCATGCGGATGCCGTTTGAAAGAGTGGTTCGGAGGGGAGGAGCGCATCGAGTTCACGCGCCAGTTCGGCCTCGAGTTCGCGATGCGAGCCAGGCCAAGCTTGTCCAGCGCATGCAGGTAGGCGTCCGGATGCGGCTTGGGCCGCTGGCCGTCCGCGCGGGCGACGATGTGGCCGATGTGGTCGAGGGCCTTGCCGGCGCGGTGGGCGAGTTCGACGTGTTCTGCAAACGAGGCGGTCACGATGCACATCGGTACGCGCCGCGCCAGGCGCGCCAGCATCGCTTCGACGCCCTCGAAGCACAGGCCCGGCGCATCCGACAGCAGTTGCGCGTAGCAGTCGTCGCGGGCGGTGCGGACTTCCGCGATCCTTCTGTCGTCGTAGCCGCGGGCGCGCAGCACGTGCCAGGCGCCGTGGTTCTGTTCGAGGTACCAGGCCACGTATTGCGCGTGGGTGAGGGCCAGGCCGTGGGCCTCGAGGACGCGGCGGTTCGCTTCGAAGAACAGGCGCTCGGTGTCGCACAGGACGCCGTCGTTGTCCCACAGGATTGCCTTGATCATTGCCTGCTGATGTCGTTGTAGGCGGTGGCGCGCGAGATGCCCAGGTGGGTAGCGGCGATCTCCATGGCGCGCCGGATCTCGAGGAAGCCGCCGGCCTTCAGCTCGCGCATCAGCGCGCGGCGCTCGTCGGCCTTCAGGAGCTGAGGCGACGATGCCAGGCTGGCCGCGTACTGGTCGATGCGGCGCCGGATCGCCTCGGCGTTGGCCGGGTCGAGGGATTCCTGCAGCGGCGAGGCATCGGTGGCGGTGAACTGTTCGAGCGCGTTCCGCATCGAGCGGAACAGGGTCAGGTCGACGTTCAGGCAGAGGGCCGCAACGTAGCGGCCATCGGCGTCCCTGATGCCGATCGAGGTGCTCTTGGCGGGGCGGCCGTCGGCGAACTGGTTGGTGTAATTCGCCAGGATCTGCGGATAGTCCGGGTCGGCAATGCGCGCCAGGCCCAGCTCCGTGGCGGGGTCGCTGGCGGCGCGGCCGGACAGGTTGTTGTGGATGGCGAGCACGGCATGCTGGGGATCGCGCAGGTCGTGCACGACCACCTCGCAGAAGGGCGCGAAGGTCTGGGCGAGGCCGGCGGCAATCTGCCGGACCTGTTCGATCAGCGAGGCCTGGGTCTCGGATGGCTTGGGCATCTCAGGCACGGTCCGGGCCGTTGAGGTAGTTGTCCTTGACGCGCACATAATGCTCGGCCGAGTAGCGCAGGTAGGCGATCTCGGCCTCGGTCAGGGCGCGGACCTTGACGGCCGGTCGTCCAATATACAGGAATCCACTTTCCAGTATTTTGTTCGGCGCCACCAGGCTGCCGGCGCCGATCATCACATGGTCCTGCACCACCACGTCGTCCATCACGATGCTGCCCATGCCGATCAGGCATTCGTTGCCGATCCGGCAGCCGTGCAGGATCACCGAGTGGCCCACGGTGACGTAGTCGCCGATGACGAGCGGCGAGCCGTCAGGCTTCATGGTCGACCGGTGCGACACGTGGCCCATCGCGAAGTCCTGGACGTTGCTGCAGCGGCCGATCACGATGTCGTTGACGTCGCCCCGCAGCACGGTGTTGCACCATACCGAGGAATCCGCGCCGAGCCGGACATTGCCGATCACCTGGGCGGATGGGTGGACGTAGGCGCGCTCGTCGAGGGCGGGGAAGGCGTCGAGGTAGTTCGAGAGTGGCATGTCCGGGCTGGCTGGAATAAATGTCTAAGTCCGGACATTTTGCCAAATGTCGCCTTATACCGCAAGCCGGAATGAAAAACGGCAGACCGGAGTCCGCCGTTCGCAAGCTGAAACCAGCAAACCTTACCAGGTATATCCCACCTTGCCGTAGAAGAAGCGGCCATTGAAACCGTTCGGCGCCCACACGCTGTAGGGCTGGGTGCCGTTCACGTTCAGGTTGCCGCTAGCCGTCACTTGCGCCGGATAGCGGTTGGTCAGGTTGTCGATGCCCAGAGTCACGCGCCAGTTGCTGGCCACGCGCACGGAAGCCGAGACGTCCAGCACCCATTGCGGATCGTAGGTCTGGTCCAGCGCCACATTGTTCTGCGGGACGGTGAATTTTCCGTAACGCGTCACGTTGGCGTGGCCGCTCCATTGGCCGCGGGTGTAATCGCCCGCCAGGGTCAGCTTGTCCTTCGGCGAACCCACCGTGAGACGATTCACGGTCTGGCGGTCGGCCAGCACCAGGTTGGCGTTGGCCAGCACGGCCGGGGTGGCGGCCACGTGGCGGACTTCGTTGTCGTTGTGGTTGTAGGCCAGGGTGAAGTCGGCGCGCGCGCCCTGGGCCAGGTTCATGCGGTAGGTGCTGACCAGGTCCACGCCCTTGGTGCGGGTGTCGACGGCGTTGGTGAAATAGCGCGCCGCGCCGACGAAGATGCCGCGGTTCTGCAGCGCCGTGTTGAGGCCGGCGGCCGCGGCGCTGGAAAGCTGCAGGTTCGACGAGAAGATGATGCGGTCGTCGATGTCGATGCGGTAGAGGTCGACGGTGGTGGTCCAGTTGCGAATCGGCTGCCACTGGGCGCCGAAGCTCAGGTTGCGGGCGCGCTCGGGCTTCAGCGGCTGGGCGCCGAGGGCCTGGGCGGCGGCGCTGTTGACCGGGAAGGTGCCGGTTTCGATCGGCGTGTTCTGGCCGTTGATCACCAGGAAGTTGGTGGTCGTGATGGTGTAGTACTCCTGGGCCAGCGAGGGTGCGCGGAAGCCGTTCGACACCGTGCCGCGCAGCGCGAATGCCGGCGTGAAGGCGTAACGCGCCGAGGCCTTGCCCGAGGTCGTGTTGCCGAAGTCGCTGTAGCGCTCGTGGCGTACGGCCAGGGAGCCGGACAGCTTCTTGGTGATGTCGCCTTCCAGGTTCAGGTAGAGCGACTGGTTGTTGCGGCTGTTCTTGCCGGCGTTCTCGGGGCGGAAACCGGAGAAGCCCTGGGCGCCGCCGCCGAAGTAGGAATTCGGCTCGCCGGCGCCGATCTCATACGATTCGTGGCGGGCTTCAAGGCCCAGCGCCACGGTCAGCGGACCGGTCATCATTGATACCGGAATGTCGCGCGCGACGTCCAGGTTGAACAGTTCCTGGGTCGAGCTCAGTTTGCCGGCGTAGAAGCTGGTCTGCGAGGGATTCGGGAAGCCGGCGCTCAGGTTGGTGGTGTTGTCGACGTCCAGGCTGAAGCGGTTGCGGCCGTAGTTCAGGCTCGCATCCCAGCGCCAGCCTGCCAGCTCGCCGCGCAGGCCGGTCACGACCGAGGAGTCGGTCGACTTGCTGTCTTCCAGCGGCAGGAAGCCTTCCGGGTAGAGCGCCGAACGCTGCACCGGTCTGGCGGCGTTGAACGGCGTGGTGTAGGCGGTGCGCCAGGTGGCGGCCGACGAGGTCTTGCGCTCGCCGTAGTTGGCGAAGGCGTACCAGTCGATGTCGTCGTTGATGGCGTACTGGCTGTTGACGAACAGGGTGCGCGGACGGCTGTCCGGATCGCCGTAGCGCTGGGTGATGGTGCCCTGGCGCGGACCGGCCTCGGGGCGCGGGTCGGCGAAAGCGCGGTTGGTCGGGTTGCGGTTGGCGGCTTCCAGGGCTACGCGCACCCAGCCTTTGTCGCCCAGCCTGAAGCCGGTCGAGCCGCGCACCGTGGTCTGTTCGCCGTCGCCCTTGTCGTATTCGCCGTACTGGATCTCGGCATCGCCGCCGTCGGCGCCCTTCTTGAGGATGATGTTGACGACGCCGGCGATGGCGTCCGAGCCGTATTGCGCGGCGGCGCCGTCGCGCAGCACTTCGATGTGGTCGATCGCGGCCAGCGGGATGGCGTTCAGGTCGACCGGGGCCGAGCCGCGGCCCAGGGTGCCGTTGACGTTCACAACGGCCGAGGTATGCCGGCGCTTGCCGTTCACCAGCACCAGGGTCTGGTCCGGTGACAGGCCGCGCAGCTGGGCCGGGCGCACGGCGTCGCTGGCGTCGGCGCCGGTCGGGTGGGGGAAGTTCATCGACGGCAGCAGGCGCGACAGCACGGTGGCCAGCTCGCTCGAGCCGGTGCTCAAGAGTTCCTTGCTGCCGATGACGTCGACCGGCGATTCGGTCTCGAGCGTGCGGCGGTTCAGCGAGCGGGTGCCGGTGACGACCACCGATTGCATCTGGCCGCCGGCATCGGCGGCGGTGTTGCCGGTATTGGCGGCGGCGCCGTCCTGGGCGCGGGCGGCGGGCAGGGCGGAGGCGATCAGGCCCAGGGCGAGCAGGGCGCGCGCGGGGTTCGAACGGGAATATTTGACGCTCATGTTCTTCTCATTAATGTTGCACAGCACAAAGGCTGGGAGGGTGGGGAGCTTAACAGGCTGAAAATTGGCTGACCAATAACGTTTCGGATTATGCTTATACTCAGATGGGATAAGCGCCAGGTTGCATTAGGAAATCTTATGCATGGTGGGTGTGGTAAATTGTCAATTTTCCGTTTACCGAACGCCCATGTCATTTCAACGCTTTCCCCTGGCTGCCCTGAGTGCGGCCATACTGGCCGGTTGCGCCGGCATGCAGCCGGCCGGCGAACGAGTGGAATCCGCCTTCGTGATCCTCGGCGACGAGGGCATGGCGACGGCCCGCGCCATCACCACGGCGGCCAGCTGCCCGGCCATCGAGATCGACGGCAAATCCGCACCGATGGCGGTGCGCTCGCCCCTGTCGCCGGTTCCGCCGCGGCCCCAGGCCGGCGAGGCGAAGGATCGCCCTGTGGCCGTGTCGTCGCCGGTGCAGAGCTGCGAAACGCCGCTGCCGGCGGGTGCACGCAGCGTGCTGGTGGCCGGCCGCGCGCTGCCGCTGCCGGTGCCTGAACCGAAACGCATCGTGGTGATCGGCGACACCGGCTGCCGCCTGAAGGGCAAGGAGTTCCAGGACTGTAACGATCCGGAAGCCTTCCCCTTCGCCAGGGTCGCCGCCAGCGCGGCCGCCTGGAAGCCGGACCTGGTGATCCACGTCGGCGATTTTCATTACCGCGAAGATCCTTGTCCGGCCGACCGCCCGGGCTGCGCCGGCAGTCCCTTCGGCTATGGCTGGGATGCGTGGAAGGCCGACTTCTTCGCCCCGGCGACGACCCTGCTGAAGGCGGCGCCCTGGGTGGTCGCGCGCGGCAACCACGAGAACTGTGCGCGTGGCGGCCAGGGCTGGTGGCGCTTCCTCGATCCGCGCCCACTGCGCCCGGAATCGAGCTGCGACGACCCGGCCAGGGACGAGACCGGCGACTATACCGACCCCTACACCGTGCCGCTCGGCGGCGACGCCCAGCTGCTGGTGTTCGACAGCGCGAATACGAGCTATAAAGGCTTCAAGCCCGGCGACGTCCGGATCGAGAAATATTCCGACACCTACCGCAAGATCGAGGCGCTGTCGTCGAAAGCCCGCCACACCATCGCGGTCGACCACCACCCGCTGTACGGCTTCGGCGCCACCGAGGACAAGAAGACCGGCGCGATCAGCCTGTTCGGCGGCGACGCCGGCCTGATCCAGGCCTTCGGCGCCGTCCAGCCGCGGCTCTTGCCGGCCAATGTCGACGTCCTGCTGTCGGGCCACGTCCACCTGTGGGAGCAGGTCAGCTTCTCGTCCGATCATCCAACCCAGTTCGTCAGCGGCTTCGCCGGCACCGCCGAGGACATCGTGCCGCTGCCGGTCAGGGTCGCGCCGGGCACCACCCCGGCGCCGGGGGCCATCGTCGAGTCCATGAGTTCCTGGATCGACGGCTTCGGCTTCATGACCATGGAAAGGACGGGCCCGGCGCGCTGGTCGGTGGTGATCCACGACCGCGACGGCAAGGAACGGAATACCTGCAGCGTCGAGGGACGCCGTTCGCACTGTGCGCTGCCGCAGGTGCCGCGCATGGTACAACACTGAGCTTTTCTGTAATGCAAGATGTATTTGCTCAAATGTGATTGCCTGCAACACATAATTTATGTCACAATTGGAGTGTGAGCGGGGCGGTCGGCGCTGAGCCGGCCCGTCTTCGTGATCAGCGATGAGGATACTTTGTATCTCTTCAGCTCCCGGCTGGTCCGGGAGCTTTTTTTCCCTGGTTGCCCGCTCCACCGTACCGACGGAGGAGGGTATATGAACGAGTTGATTTCCGCCGCCGCCCAGCTGGCCTGGCCCCTGGCCCTGGTGGTGTCCTGGATGGCGGGCGAACTGGCGCACCGCTGGACCGGCATCCCCCGCATCAGCATCTACGGCCTGGCCGGTTTCCTTGCCGGTAACCTGGCGCTCGAAGTACAAGGTCCGATCGACCATTCTCCCTATCTGCTGTTCGCCAGCCTGGCCTTCGGCCTGGTGCTGTTCGAGCTCGGCTACCGCATCAACCTGCGCTGGCTGCGCGCCAATCCCTGGATCCTGGCGACCTCGCTGCTCGAATCCGGCCTGACCTTCATCGCCGTCTACCTGGCCTCGACCTGGTTCGGCGCGCCGCCGATCAGCTGCGGCCTGCTGGGCGCGCTGGCGATGGCGACCTCGCCGGCTGGCCTGCTGCGGGTGCTGAACGAGCAGGGCGCCGGCGGCCAGGTGAGCGAACGCGCGATGCACCTGGCGGCCCTGAACTGCGTGGCCGCCGTGTTCGTGTTCAACCTGATCGTCGGCGTCAAGGTGTTCCAGACTTCGGGCGACCTGCTGCATGCGGCCGGCTCCAGCCTGCTGGTGCTGGCGGTGTCCGGCCTGCTGGGCGCCATCGCCGGCACCCTGGTGCCGCTGTGGCTGAGGAGCGTCGGCGGCAAGGATGCCACGCTCACCTTCGCGCTGGCGGTGCTGCTGGTGGTGGCCGCCACCCACGTGCTGAAACTGTCGCCGGTGCTGGCGGCGCTGTGCTTCGGCCTCGCCGCCCGCCACCGCCGCAGCGCCCTCGGCGTCACCCAGCGCAACTTCGGCGCCCTCGGCGACATCCTGTCCGTGCTGCTGTTCGTGTTCGCGGCGTCGACCCTGACCTGGCAGAATGCCAGGGAGGGCATGGTGCTCGGCCTGCTGGTGGTGCTGGTGCGGATGGTGGTCAAGGTGGGGGTGTGCGCCGCGCTGGCCCGTCCGTCCGGGATTTCGGTTCGCAAGGGTGCGCTGTCCGGCCTGGCGCTGGCGCCGGTGGCGGTGTTCACCGTGCTGATGATCGAGCAGACCCGGCGCCTCGGCGTCGAGTTCAACTACAGCCTGGCGCCGCTGACCGCGATGGCCCTGGTGCTCCAGGTGGTCGGTCCCATCATCACCCAGCGCGCGCTGGTCTGGGCCGACGAAGCCCATCAACACAAGGAGGTTTGAATGACCTTGGGACCCTTCGCCACCTCGGAATCCCTGACCATGGGCGTGGAGCTCGAGCTCCAGCTGGTCAGCCTGTCCGACTTCGACCTGGTGCCGGCCTCGCCGGACATGCTGGACCTGCTGGCGCGCGCGCCTTTTCCGGGCAATGTCACGCCCGAGATCACGCAGAGCATGATCGAGATTAACAGCAGCGTACACAGCGGCCACGAGGGCCTGGTGGCCCAGCTGCGCGAGATCCGCGACACCCTGCTGGCGGCGGGCGACCGCCTCAACGTCGGCGTCTGCGGCGGCGGCACCCATGCCTTCCAACAATGGTCCGACCGGCGCATCTTCTCCAAGCCGCGCTTCCAGGAAGTGTCCCAGCTCTATGGCTACCTGGCCAAGCAGTTCACGGTGTTCGGCCAGCACGTGCACATCGGCTGCCGCTCCGGCGACGAAGCCATGTACCTGCTGCACGCGCTGAACCGCTATGTGCCGCACTTCATTGCGCTGTCCGGCTCATCGCCTTTCCTGCAGGGCTCCGATACCAGCTTCCAGTCGGCCCGCCTGAACTCGGTGTTCGCCTTCCCGCTGTCGGGCAGGGCGCCGTTCCTGCTGAGCTGGAACGCCTTCGCCGAGGACTATTTCGAGCGCATGGCCGGCACCGGCATCGTGAAGAGCATGAAGGATTTCTATTGGGACCTGCGGCCCAAGCCCGAGTACGGCACCATCGAGCTGCGCGTCTGCGATACGCCGCTGTCGGTCGAGCGCGCCGCCGCGCTGGCCTGCTACCTGCAGGCGCTGTGCCGCTACCTCCTGGCCGGCAACGAACCGGCGCCGCGCGAGGACGACTACCTGGTCTACAACTACAACCGCTTCCAGGCCTGCCGTTTCGGCCTCGACGGCACCCTGGTGCACCCGCAGCGCCACGAACAGATGGTGCTGCGCGACGACATCCTGGCGACCCTGAAGCGCCTGGAGCCGGATTTCGAGGCCCTCGGCTCGACCGCCGCGCTGGCCCAGCTGCGCCGCGACATCGAGATGGGCAGCGACGCCGACTACCTGCGCCGGGCCTGGCGCGAAGGCGGCAGCCGCGAAGCCGTGGTCGACGCCGCGCTGGAGCGCTTCCGCCAGCCGGAGCCGGCGCTGGTCTGATGCGGCGTCAAAGCTGCTGGGACAGCGGGACCTTGGCGCTGGCTTCGTCGGCCGCGAGCATGGCGATCAGCTTGCCGAGGTCGGCTTCCAGGCGGTCGAGGGTGGCCGGGTCGAGGCTGGACAGGGCATCGGGCAGCACGCCGGCGAAGGGCAGGGGCGCGCTGTTCAGCACCGTCTCGCCGTCCTGCGCGATGCGCAGGGCCACGCTGCGGCGGTCCATGCCTTCGCGCGCCGCCGTGACCAGGCCGCGCTCGGTCAGGCTCTTGATCAGGTTGCTGGCGGTGGACTGGTGGATGTCGAGCTCGCGGGACAGCTCGGTCACGCCGATGCCGGGGCGGCGCTGGATGACGGACAGCGCCCACAGCTGGGCGCCGCCGACGCCGGCTTCGCGCTCGACCTGTCGGAAGTGGGTTTTGACCGAGTTGAAGACGACGCGGAACTGCCGCAGCACGCGGGTCGCGGGTGCGGGATCGTTGGGGTCGGCCGGATTGGCCGAAGTTGAAGAAGAGGACATGGACGAATGATAACGGAAAATTCACAAGCAGAGCCAGCGCCGTATCGCGGCGCCACAACCCGATGAGGCCGCCACGCAGCATGCGCGAGGCGTTGCGCCAGGAGCTTGCCGACTGGCGCCTGTGGTGGGCGCGCACCGTGGTGGTCGCGGCCGCCGTGGCCGCCGGCCTGACCGTGGTCGGCTTCACCTGGCTCGCCGAAACCGCCAGCCATTATTTCGGCGCCATGCGGGCGCTGGCCTGGTGGTCGCCGCTGCTGGCCGCGCCGGCCTGCGCCGCCGCCGTGGTGTGGCTCACGCGCCGCTTCGCACCGGGTGCGGCCGGTTCCGGCATCCCGCAAGTCATGGTAACCCTGGAAAAGGAAGTCGGCGAGGGCGAGCGCGGCCTGTTCGTGTCGCTGCGCCTGAGCGTGGCGAAGATCCTGCTGACCTCGGCCGGCCTGCTGGGCGGGCTGTCGCTGGGCCGCGAAGGTCCCTCGGTGCAGATCGCCGCCGGCATCATGCTGCAGGCGCGCCGCCTGATGGGCTCGGCAGCGCCGGTCGGCATCCACGGCCTCTTGGTGGCCGGCGGCGCGGCCGGCATCGCGGCCGCCTTCAATACGCCGCTGGGCGGCGTGATGTTCGCGATCGAGGAGCTGGCGCGGGCGCCGGAACGCCGCAGCAGCGGCCTGATCATCGCGGCGATCGTGCTGGCCGGCCTGGTGGCGGTGTCGGCCCACGGCAACGGCGCCTATTTCGGCGTGATCCACGCCGCCGCCCCCGGCCTCGGGCTGCTGTTGCCCGGCCTGCTGCTGGCGGTGCTGGCCGGCATTGCCGGCGGCCTGTTCTCGCGCCTGATGATCGCTTCGCTGTCCGGGCAGTCGCCGGACTGGTTCAGCCGCCAGCGGGCGCGCCGTCCGGTCCTGTTCGCCGCCGGCTGCGGGCTGGCGGTGGCGATCATCGGTGTCGTCACCGCCGGCGCCGCCTTCGGATCCGGCTACGGCTCGACCCGCACCATGGTCGAGGGAAGCGGGGCGATGCCGGTGGCCTACGCCCTGTTCAAGTTCCTGGCGACCTGGATCACGAGCTGGTCGGGCGTGCCGGCGGGTATCTTCGCGCCCTCGCTGGCGATCGGCGCGGCGATCGGCAACGATGTCGCCCTGCTGCTGTACGGTACCCAGGCCCCGGCCCTGATCGCGCTCGGCATGGTCGGCTTCCTGTCCGCCGCCACCCAGGCGCCGCTGACCGCCTTCATCATCGTGATGGAGATGGTCGACGGTCATGCGATGGTGCTCAGCCTGATGGCCTGCGCCCTGGTGTCCTTCGTGGTGGCGCGCACGATCAGCCCGCCGCTGTACGCGACCCTGGCCGGGTTCCAGCTGGCGCGGATTCCCCTGGCGCCGGGCGAACAGCCACGCAGCCTGGAACACCACTAGGCTCGCCCCGCCGGCGCAATCCGGCATGTGCGCGACACCATCCCTGCTACCATGAACCATGTCGTCATGGATCGCGCGCATCGGCCGCGTCCGCTTGCGGCCACCCGATATCGCCGCCGTCCTGACCTTGCTGGGCGGCGTGGCGATTGCTGTTGCCCTCGCCGCCGGACTGCATGAGGCCGAGCGCGAGCGCGCCCATGCCGAGTTCCTGCAGCGCGCCGAAACCCATTACGCCGCCGTCGCCGACAGCTTCGGCGACGTGCTGGTCGTGTTGCAGGCCAGCAATGCCCTGTTCGAATCGATCGGTGCGGTCGGCAGCGACCAGTTCGGCGCCTTCATCCGTCCGTTGCTGCGCAGCCACCCCTACCTGGACGCAGTGGCCTTCCACCGCCTTGTCAACGATGGCCAGCGGGCGCAGTACGAAGCCGAGCTGGGCCGGCGCCAGCCCGGCTTCCGCATCCTCGAGCGCGGTCCGGCCGGCCTGAGCGCGGCCGGTGTGCGTTCACGTTACCTGGTGGCCGAGTACGTCGAACCGCTCAACCGCTACGAAGACGCGCTCGGCTACGACAGCCTGTCGACCGCGCCGCGCGCCCGCGCCTTCGACGACGCCGTCGACAGCGGCCAGCCGACCGCCAGTGTCCTGGTGCCGCTGCTGCGCGACCGCGCCCGACTGGGGGCGGCGCTGGTGATGCCGGTCTACCGCGGCGGCGTGATGCCGCCGAGCATAGGCGGGCGCCGCGCCAGCGTCATCGGCGATACCGCGGTGATCGTCGACGTCGCCGCCCTGGTCGGCAGGGCCTTGTCGAACGCCAACCTGCTGGGCCGCGCCGGCATGGCGGTCGAGCTGGACGGCATGGGGATGCGCGGCATGCGCACCGCCTTTCGCTGGGACCGGCTGGAACGGCGCGCGGTACCGGCCTGGCACGGCTGGCTGGGTGAGGAAATCTTTACGGTGCGCCATCCGTTCGAGCTGGCCGGCCAGCGCTGGGAACTGCGCCTGTCCGGGCGCTCGACCGAGATGCTCGGCGGCGCTGCGCCGCTGACGGTGCTCTTGCTGGGCACCTTGCTGAGCGCCGCGCTGGCGTCCTGGGTGCGCGGCCGATTCCGCCGCGCCGGCCGCGTCGAAGCGCTGGTTGTGAGCCGCACGGCCGATCTCCAAAACGCTCTCGGCCAGATGCACCTCTACCTGCGCGCGATCGAAGCCAGCGCCAATGCCATCATCCTGGTGAACGCGGCGCCGCCGGATTACCGCATCGAATACGTGAACCCCGCCTTCACCCGCATGCGCGGCTTCAGCGCTGCCGAAGCGGTCGGGCAGCGCCTGTTCGACGCCGCCGAGGCCGAACCGGACCAGGGCGCGGTGGCCGAGCTGCTGAACGCGATGCGCGAGCGCCGCGAAGCCCACGCCACCATGCGCCTGCGCTGCAAGGACGGGCGCGAACTATATGCCGACGTGTATATCGCGCCGGTTTGGGAGGGCGGCGCCGAGCCTGGCCACTTCGTCATCACCCAGTACGACGTCAGCACGGCCAAGCGCTACGAGGCCGAGCTGGAGGTGAAGGCGCGCTACGACACCCTGACCGGCCTGGCCAACCGGGTGCTGCTGCAGGACCGCATCGAAGCGGCGATCGCGCTCGCCGGGAGCGACGCCGCCGTGTGGGTTGCGGCGCTCGACCTCGACCACTTCAAGTACGTCAACGACACCCTCGGCCACGGCGCCGGCGACGAGATGCTGAAAGTGGCCGCGGCGCGCCTGCAGAAGGCGGTCGGGCGCGCCGACACGGTGGCGCGCACCGGCGGCGACGAGTTCGTGCTGGTGCTGCCCGGCCGCGCCGACGAGAGCGAGGCCGAGGCCACCATGCACGCGGTGCTGGAGGCGCTGGCCGAACCGTTGCGCCTGCACGGCCAGGAGCTGGTGATGACCGGCAGTGCCGGGCTGGCGGCCTGGCCGGCCGACGGCCACGACGCCCCCACCCTGGTCCAGCATGCCGAGGTGGCGATGTACCGCGCCAAGGACCTCGGCCGCAACGCGGTGCAGTTCTATACCCCGGCCATGAATGCGCGCGCCCGCGAGCGCATGGCCCTGGAAGGCGCCCTCCGCAGGGCCCTGCAGCAGGGCGAGTTCGAGCTCTACTACCAGCCCCAGGTCGACCTCGAAACCGGCTGGGTGGTCGGGCTGGAGGCCCTGATCCGCTGGCGCCACCCGAGCCTGGGCATGGTGAGGCCCGACCGTTTCATCCACCTGGCCGAGGAGACCGGCCTGATCGTGCCGATCGGCGCCTGGGTGCTGCGCACCGCATGCCGCCAGAGCCGCGCATGGCAGCACGCCGGCTACGGCCCGCTGCGCATCGCCGTCAACCTGTCGGCGCGGCAGTTCGCCCAGCCCGGCCTGGTGTGCGACATCGCCCGGGTGCTGGAGGAGACCGGCCTGTCGCCGCACTGCCTGGAAATCGAGCTCACCGAGAGCCTGGTGATGGAGGACGTCGAGGGCGCGATCCGCACCATGGGCGAGATCAAGGCCATGGGCGTCAAGCTCTCCATCGACGACTTCGGCACCGGCTATTCCAGCCTGTCCTACCTGCGCCGCTTTCCGGTGGACGTGCTGAAGATCGACCGTTCCTTCGTGCGCGACATCACCAGCAGCGAGGACGACGCCGCCATGGTGGCCATCATCATCGAGCTGGCGCGCGGGCTGCGCATGCGGGTGATCGCCGAAGGGGTCGAGACCGAGGCCCAGCTCGATTACCTGAAGCGGCGCGGCTGCGACGAGGTGCAGGGCCATGTGTATGCACGCGCCGCGTCGGGCGAGGACGTCGAGGCCATGTTGAAGACGGGACGGCGCGTCGAGCCGCACGACGCCACGGCCTAGCGTCCGCTATGCGGCATGCCGCACCGTCGTCAAGCCCGCCCTCGGCTATACTTGCGGCGGTCATCAGAGAAGTTTCAGGAACACCACGTGGACGATCATAACAATAACGAAGAGCAGCAGAACCAGGAACCGATGGGCTATCCGGGCCTGGAGCGGCGCCGGCCGGGAGCCGTCGCGGCGCGCGCCCGCGCCCGTTACGCGCAAGTGAAGGCCGGCCTGATGGCGCGCCCGCCGCTGCAGCGCTGGCTGCTGATCGGCCTGTGGTCGGTGCTGGCCATCATCGTGGTGTTCGCCATCTACGTGGCGCTGCTGTTCCCGCTGACGCCCGGCATCGAGGACGTCAAGCAGGCGCGCGTGGCCCAGCCCACCGTGGTGCTGTCGAGCGACGGCCGCGAGCTGGCCAGCTTCGAGCAGGGCTTGCAGGAAAAGGTGAAGCTGTCGCAGATCTCGCCGAACGTCATCACCGCCCTGATCGCCACCGAGGACCACCGCTTCTACGAACACCATGGCGTCGACTTCACCCGCATCGCCGGCGCAGTGCTGGCCAACCTGAAGGGCGACGCCCAGGGCGGCTCGACCATCACCCAGCAGCTGGCGCGCAATATGTTCCCCGAGGAGATCGGCAGCAAGCGCAACCTGAACCGCAAGCTGAAGGAACTGATCACCGCCTTCAAGATCGAGAACACCTACAGCAAGACCGAGATCCTGGAAGCCTACCTGAACACGGTGCCTTTCCTGTACAACACCTACGGCATCGAGATGGCGTCGCGCACCTATTTCGACAAGCCGGCCGCGCAGCTGAGCGAAACCGAGGCCGCGACCCTGGTCGGCATGCTGAAGGGCACCGCCTACTACAATCCGGTGACCAACCCGGAGCGCTCGAAGGCGCGCCGCAACGTGGTGCTGGCGCAGATGATGAAGGCCGGCGCCTTCGACGAGAAGCGCTACGAGCAGCTGGCGAAACGGCCGCTGAAGGTGCGCTTCACGCGCCAGCAGGAGCGCAACGGCAAGGACGACCACTTCACCGCCTATGTGCGCCGCTGGCTGGTCGAGTGGGCCGACAAGAACGACGTCAACCTGCAGCAGGACGGCCTGGTGGTGCAGACCACCCTCGACTACGACCTGCAGCAGGAAGCCCGGCGCGCGGTCGAGCGCCAGGCCGATGCCCTGCAGGCGATCGCCGACGTCGACTGGGCCCATTCCTGGCCGGTCAACTCGACCTCGGCCCAGACCTATGCCGACATGCGCGGCAACGTCACGCCCTTCGACTATTTCTGGCAGTCGCATGGCGAGCTGCTGGACGCCTTCGTGCGCGAATCCGGCGAGTACAAGCATGCGGTGGAAGGCGGCGAGGCCCCGGCCGCGGCCCTCAAGCGCCTGAAGGCCGAGCGCGACTTCATGCGCCAGCTGAAGGCCGCCAAGTCGCGCCTGGAGGCCGGCTTCGTCGCCATGGACCCGACCACCGGCGAGGTCAAGGCCTGGGTCGGCAGCCGCAACTTCCAGCGCGAGCAGTTCGACCACGTCAACCAGGCGAGCCGCCAGCCGGGTTCCACCTTCAAGCCCATCGTCTACGCGGCCGCGCTGGAACGCGGCATCACGCCCGACCATCCCTACCTGGACGCGGTGACGACCATCCGCGGCCCCAACGGCTTCACCTGGCGCCCGACCGACAACAGCGGCACCACCGGCCGCCGCCTGACCATGCGCGACGGCCTGGTGTACTCGAAGAACACCATCACGGCCCAGGTGATGCAGGACGTGGGCGTGGCGCCGATCGTCAAGCTGGCCCAGGACATGGGCGTGCGCGGCAGCAAGCTGCAGGCGGTGCCCTCGATTGCCCTCGGCACCAGCCCGGTGACCCTGCTGGAGATGGTCAGCGCCTATTCCACCATCGCGGCCCAGGGCGAATACCGGCGTCCGGTGTTCGTGCGCAGGATCACCGACCGCGACGGCAAGCTGATCGCCGACTTCGCCACCCAGACCCCGCAGCGGGTACTGTCCCAGGCATCGAGCGAGACCCTGATCGACATGATGCGCGGCGTGATCAACCGCGGCACCGGCACCGCGGTGCGCTACCGCTTCGGCATCCTGGGGGACGTCGCCGGCAAGACCGGCACCACCCAGAACAATGCCGACGGCTGGTTCATCATGATGCACCCGAACCTGGTGGCCGGCGCCTGGGTGGGCTTCAACGACAACCGCGTGACGATGCGCTCGAACTACTGGGGCCAGGGCGGCCACAGCGCGATCCTGCTGGTGGGCGACTTCTTCAAGTCCGCCCTCGACAGCGGCAAGCTGGCGGCCGACGCCCAGTTCCCGGGCTACCGCAAGCCGGAGCCGGTGGTGCGCCACGAGGAGCCTGAGGAAGACATGGAAGAGGGCGGCGACATGCAGGAAAACGGCCCGCCGGCCGACCTGCCGCAGCCGCCGGAACCGCCGGAGCAGCCGTCCGAACCGCGGCAGGACGTGGGGAACCGGTTTCCGAACGACGCCTGACGGTTTGCCCGTCGTTCCCCCAGGTTGACCTAGGGTGGGCGGAGGCCCGCCCACCCTACAGGATCGGCGATGTCGCCCGGCATCAGCACCGCCTGCGGCCGGCTTGCTTCACGAGGCGCTCGGTTTCCTCCGCATCCTCGTGCTCGTTCAGGCAGGCGATCAGCAGGTCGGCGCCGGTTCCCCATCGACACCGTGGCCTGCGATCCTACGCCGTTCCGAATCGTGGCGTCGCCGGCTTCGGACCCGTCGCGTCGTTCAGCAGCAGCTCCTGGGTGCGCGGCGCGGTGGAAATGCCGAGTTCGCGGCACATCTGCATCGCCTCCAGCAGCACCTGCTGCTGGGTCTTGAGGAAGAGGCTGAAATCGGCGTCCGACAGGTTGTAGACGATGTCGAACTCGATGTAGTTCTGGTCCAGCACCGTCAGGTTGACGTGGTCGAGCCTGACCTTGTCCTTGCCTTCGATGATGGACGACAGCTTCGGCGGGACCTTGGCCGCCAGCTCCGGCGGGGTCGATGGATTGATGCGCAGCGCGAACTGCACGCGGCGGGTATTCATGCGCTTGAAGTTGTGCACTACCTTGCGCAGCAGCTCGGCGTTGGCGATCACGATCTGCTCGCCGGACAGGGCGCGGATGCGGGTGGTCTTCAGGCCGACGTGTTCGACCGTGCCCGAGAATTCCGGCACCGAGACGAAGTCGCCGACTTCGAAGGGCTTGTCGACCGCGATCGACAGCGAGGCGAACAGGTCGCCGAGGATGTTCTGCACCGCCAGGGCCACCGCCACGCCGCCGATCCCGAGGCTGGCCACGAAGGTGGTGACGTTGATGCCGAGGTTGGACAGCATGGCCAGCAGGAACACGGTCCAGACGCTCCACTGCAGGGCCCAGATCATCAGGGTGTGGGCCACCGTGACCTGCTCGTTTTCCTTGTTCTTGCCGTGGATGCGGAAGTAGCGCCGCGCCGTCACGCCGATCGCGCGGTGCAGCCACACGGCGAGCTGGGCGCCGAGGGTGAGGAACCACAGGTGGCCGATGCGCCGGTCCCAGGGTGGCGGCAGGTCGAGCACCGAGGCGCCGATCAGGATCGAGGTCGCCAGGATCGCCACGTTGCTGGTGCGCGCCAGCGTGTGCTGGAGGACGTCGACGATGGGTCGTTGGGCGGCTTCGCCAGAGAGCTTGTCCAGGCGGCGCCGGAACAGCACCACCGCGGCGTGGATGAGGATGAAACTGAGCACCGCCGCGGCGATGGCGAAGGCGGCGTTGGTCCAGCTGATGTCGAGGGATGTGAAATAGCCGCGGATGTCCATTGGGCTCCTTTCATGATGGGGCGGGGAAGGCGCGCAGAAGGGGCGCGCGAAAGACGGCCTGCCGGGGCAGGCGGGCGCCGGCTGCCGGCGCCCGGGGATGCTTTGGGATCAGTGCCTGCTCAGTGCTTGGTACGCAGGTGCTGGCGTACGGCTTCGGCGCTGTTGCCCGCCTGCTTCACGGCCTGCTCCAGTTCTTCCTGGGTCACGCCGAGGGCTTTGGTCCAGTACTGGATCTCGTGCTTCTCGTGCAGGTTGATGCGGGAGCGGTCCTGTTGGCCGCGGTTCTGCAGATTGTCGGACATCTTGGCCTCCTTTTCATCATTGACGCGTACCTTGTCAGGATGCCAGCGCCCATCGCCATATTCCGTTCGCTAATTCACGTTATGCGAACGAAAAAGTTCCCATGCGTCAGCGATACAGTTTGAGCACCATCAGCTATCCCAGGAATGCCGGTCCGACTCAGCAAGCCCGACAGTAGGATCGAGGCGATGACGGTGTTGGTAGCCGGATCCCGACCGAGGCGCGGGGACCGGTTTTGCGCCCGCGGCCAGCCGGCCGCGGGCCTTTTTGCTCATTAAAATATGCAACTAACCCACAAGATGCGAAGACCCAGAAAAAACCCGCCACCAGGAAAGAGGGTGGCCGCCACACTCGCCGCCGGCATGCATTTGAGGTACGCTACTGTCAATTGCACAATAAGGAGAAAGCATGCCCAAGCCCTATGAAACCGCCCAGCCCGACCGCGCTGCGGTCGATGCGATGCCCGGCGTGGTGGCCGTCGATTTCGGCACCAACTGGTGCGGCTACTGCAAGGCGGCCGAACACGATATCGACGAGGCGCTGAAGGCCTACCCGGCGGTCAAACACGTCAAGGCAGAGGATGGCCCGGGCCGTCCTCTGGGCCGCTCCTTCCGCGTCAAGCTGTGGCCGACCGTGGTCGTGATGAAGGACGGCCAGGAAATGGCGCGCGTGGTGCGCCCGGCCGGTGCGCAGGAAGTGAAGGATGCCCTGGAAGCGGCCGGCAAGGCAGGCGCCGCATGATCGCAGCCGAACCGCAAACGGTGCGGGCCCCCGCAAACCGTCCGGCGACCGTGCTGTTCGCCAGCCTGATCGGCACTACCATCGAGTTCTTCGACTTCTATATCTACGCCACCGCCGCGGTGCTGGTGTTCCCGAAGCTGTTCTTCCCGGCGGCCAGTCCGGCCGCCGCGACCCTGCAGTCGCTGGCGACCTTCGCGATCGCCTTCTTCGCGCGTCCCGTGGGCTCGGCCGTGTTCGGCCACTTCGGCGACCGCATCGGCCGCAAGGCCACCCTCGTCGCGGCGCTGCTCACCATGGGCCTGTCGACCGTCGTGATCGGCCTGCTGCCGACCTACGCGTCGATCGGCACCCTGGCGCCGCTGCTGTTGGCGCTGTGCCGTTTCGGCCAGGGCCTTGGCCTGGGCGGCGAGTGGGGCGGGGCGGTGCTGCTCGCCACCGAGAATGCACCGCCGGGCAAACGCGCCTGGTACGGCATGTTCCCGCAGTTGGGCGCGCCGCTCGGCTTCTTCCTGTCCGGTTCGACCTTCCTGGTGCTGTCGCAGACCCTGTCGGACGCCGATTTCTTCGCCTGGGGCTGGCGGATACCCTTCCTGGCCAGCGCGCTGCTGGTGGTGATTGGCCTGTACGTGCGCCTGAAGATCACCGAGACTCCCGACTTCCAGAAGGTCCTGGAGCGCAACGAGCGTGTGCGCCTGCCGGTGGTCGCCGTGTTCAAGTCGCATCCCGGCCCACTGGTGCTGGGCACCCTGGCCGCGCTGTCGACCTTCGTGATCTTCTACCTGATGACGGTGTTCGCCCTCAGCTGGGGCACCACGGCCCTGCGTTACTCGCGCCAGCAATTCCTGCTGCTGCAGCTGTTCGCGATCCTGTTCTTCGGCCTGACGATCCCGGTGGCAGCAAGGCTGGCCGACCGCCTGGACCGGCGCCGCGTGATGATCGGGGTGTCGGCCGCGATCGCGGTCTTCGGCCTGCTGTTCGGGCCGATGTTCGGCTCCGGCTCGCTGGCGATGGTGACGCTGTTCATGGTTCTGGGCCAGTGCCTGATCGGCATGACCTACGGTCCGCTCGGGACCCTGCTGTCCGAGATGTTCCCGCCCGAGGTGCGCTACACCGGCGCCTCGCTGACCTTCAACCTGGCCGGCATCCTGGGCGCCTCGCTGGCGCCCTACGTGGCCACCTGGCTGGCGACCAACCACGGCCTGTCCACCGTGGGCTGGTACCTGAGCGCGGCAGCCCTGATCAGCCTGACGGCGCTGCTGCCGGTGAAGTCGGCGGCGCGCTGAACATGCTTCCCTGAAGGAGGCGGCGATGGGACTCGAGGGAGGCTGTTCCTGCGGCGCGGTGCGCTATGAAACGGAGGCGGTGCCTTTCCACCGCACTCTCTGCCATTGCATCGATTGCCGGCGTGCGGCGGGGGCGCCGGCCGTGCACCGATCGAGCCCGCAGGTCGAGCGCAGCTTCTGCGCCGCCTGCGGCACGCCGCTCAGCTACCGCAACGACGGCTACGCGCACGAAATCGACGTCCTCACCTGCACCCTGGACGATCCCGAGGCGGCCTCGCCGCAGGACCATACCTTCGCTTCCCAGCGGCTGGGCTGGCTGCGCGTCGACGACGGCATGCCGGTGTATCCGCGCAGCCGCGGGGAAGGACTTCAGGAGGATCAGAAGGAGTAGACCAGGGTCAGCGAGGTCTGGGTGTCGGTGTTCTTCTTGTCTTCCGGGACCTTGCTGTCGCTGCGCGCGCTGAACGCCGCCTTCATCTGCATGGTGCCGTTGATCTTGGTGCTCAGGGCCGTCTCCGCCACGGTGTGCGTATTCGAGGTGCCGCGTTCGACGCTGACCGTCTGGCTGAAGTTGGCCGAGGGGCTGACGCGCCAGCGCAGCTGGGCGGCGCCGTGCACCGTCATGCCCGAATCCTGCTCGCCGGACGCGCTCTCGCCGTGGAAGTAGCCCGGACCGATCTCGACGTCGACCGACTTGTCTTCGCGCTTGAGCAGTTGGGTGCCGTAACCGACCGCCAGGGTCGAATAGCGGGTGTAGGCGCCGAACTTGTCGTTCACGTGGGAGCCGAGCACGAAGGCGCGGTTGCCGTCCTGAAGCAGCTTGAAGGCCGCCTTGGCCGACAGCTGCCAGCGTTCCGCCGAGCGGTTCTTGGTACGGCTGCCGTCGTCGTGGACCACTTCGTCTTCCTTGAAGAAGCCGCTGAAGATGTACTCGTTGCTCCAGTTGCTCATCTCGTGGCGGGCGTCGATCTTGCCCGTGACCGAGGTGCCGGTGGTGTTGCCCGAGGTGGTGATCGCGCCCAGTTCGGCGGACGTGTACCAGCTGCTGCCTTCCGGCACAGCGATGGTCGGTGCTTGCGTAAAGTAGGTGGACGACGGGGCAGTATTGCCGTTGTCGTCCGGCGCGGCGGCTGCCGTGCCGGTTGCGCCGGCCAGAGCCAGCGCCCAAAGTAGCTGAGATCTCATGAGCATCCCGTCGTTCATTGGATGGCCCGACATTGTAAACCAAAGCCGGGCTTCAAACCCATCCGTCGCAACATTTTCCCCACAGAATTACATGCGGATATAATGCAATTGTTAAGTCGACATTCATTGTGTTTGCAATCCAAGCCGCGGCACGCCTAGAATGTCGGGTTTTTGTCGGACATACCGGCATGTATGTTTGGGAGCCACATTGAGCAGGCTGGTCATCATCGACGACCACGAATTGATCCGCGAAGGCATCAAGAAGATCGTGCGCGCCTGCGCCGACCTGAAGGTCGCCGGGGAGGCGGGCGATCTCAGGCAGGCGCTGGCGCTGGTCGCCCAGGTCCGGCCCGACGTCGTCGTGCTGGACATCAGCCTGCCGGACACGGACGGGCTGGACGGCCTGGCCGAACTGCGCCGCTGCTTTCCGGACTTGCGGGTGGTCATGCTGAGCATGCACCCTGAGGAGCGTTATGCACTCGCTGCCCTGCGCGCGGGCGCACTCGGCTATGTGTCCAAGGCCAGCGTCTCGACTGACCTGGTCGAGGCGGTGCGCAAGGCGGCCCAGGGGGTGCGCTGGCTCGGCTCACGCGTCGCCCGCCTCCTGGTGCAGGAGGCGAGCTGTCCGCCGTCGGCCCCGCCGCATCACCTGCTGACCCCGCGCGAAGGGGAGATCGTGGCCCTGATCGGCGCCGGCCTGCAGGTCAAGCAGGTTGCCGCCGAACTCGGCATCAGCATCAGTTCCGTCAACACTTATCGCAACCGCATCTTTCGCAAGATGGGCCTGTCCTCGAACGCGGCGCTGATCCGATACGCATTGCGCCACGGTCTTGCCGGCTGATTTCGACGTTGCCGCGAGGTAACAATGTGAAACGCGCCGTGTCGTTAAATATGCGACAGCCGACGCCCGATTCGCGACCGTACTGCACCTCCTTCATTCTCCGTTTTTCCTCTGTCGGCCGGGGTGCGGGCGACGGTCGCCGGCCGGCCCCGGCGCCGCTGTAAATACGATGTCGCGCTGGCAGCCTCTGCTACTGACTGCCGCCACAATGTTATAACTTCTCCATCTTGCCTATCGATATTGCAAGTTTCCCAGCGAGGCAGCGTACAAACGATGATCACTAAGCGAGAGAGAGCCATGCACGGGGACACGGTGGAGGTCCTGGTCGTGGAAGACAGCCCCACCCAGGCGCAGCACCTCGCGCGCCTGCTGGCCAGCGAACCCGGATGGAAGGTCCGGATCGCCGGCGACGGCTCGGCCGCGCTGGCCGAAGTGGCGCGCCGGCGCCCCCACCTGGTCATCAGCGATATCGCGATGCCGGGCATGGACGGGTTCACCCTGTGCCGCACCCTGAAGGAAGACCCGGTCTACGCCAACCTGCCGGTGGTGCTGCTGACCCGCCTGTCCAGCCTGAACGACATCGTCCAGGCCCTGGAATCCGGTGCCGACAGTTTTGTCCGCAAACCCTACGACGGCATGCAGCTGCGCGAGCGCCTGCGCCGCATCCTCCAGGATTGCGCCCTCGGTTCGCCCGACCGTCCGCTGGAGTTCATGGCCGCCGAACGGCGCCAGATCTACGAACTGCTGGTCGCCACCCACGCCCAGGCCTTGCGCATGAATGCCGAACTGGCCGAGCAGCGTGCTTCGCTGGAACGCTCCGTCCGCTCGCTGGCGACCCTGCACGGCATGGCGGCGGCGCTGAACGAGGCGGTCGGCGAACACGCCGTGGCCGAAGCGGCGCTGGCCCACCTGCTGGCGATGCCGGGCCTGGCCGGCGCCGCGGTCGGCGCGCTGCGGCCGAACGGTGGGCTCAGGATGCTGGCGGCGCGCGGCATGCCGGCCGGCGAAGCGCCCGGCATGCACCTGCTGCGCCTGCCGCTTTACGCCGAACACCGCGAGGTCGGCGTGCTCGAGCTGCTGCCCAATAGTCCCGAGCTGGGCGAGGCCGAGCGCTCGCTGCTCGACAGCGCGGCGACCCAGCTCGGCTCGGCGCTCGAACGCGCCCGCCTGTACGCCTGCATGGAAGCGCTGGTAGTCGAGCGCACGGAGGCCCTGCGCTCGGAGCGCAACCGCCTGTCCGCGGTGGTCGATACCGCCGGCGCGCTGGTGCTGCTGGCGGCGCCCAGCGGCCACATCGTGATGTTCAACCGCGCCTGCGAGGACGCGCTGGGCTGGAATGCGAACGAGGCGATCGGACGGCCGGCCTGGGAGGTCGTGCGGCGGGTCGACGACGAACTGGCGGTAAGGCGCGCGTTCCTGCATCTGGACAGCCTGCCGGAAACCGCCCGCATCCAGGGCGAATGGCATACCCGGGACGGCAAGTGCCGTTCCATCCTCTGGACCTCGACCCTGCTGCGGCGCGAGGACGGCAGCGTCGAGTACGTACTCGGCACCGGCATCGACGCCACCGAGCTGCGCGGCGCCGAGGAACGCCTGCGCTACGTCAGCAATTTCGATGCCGTGACGGGCCTGCCGAACCGCCTGCTGCTGCGCGACCGCCTGCGTCAGATGAAGGGGCAGGCCCAGGGCGCGGGCCAGGTGCTCGGCTTCATGCTGCTGAGCCTGGGCCGCATGCCGCTGATCCGCGAGGCGCTGGGCCCGGCGGCCGAACAGGCGCTGCTGCAGGAAGTGGCGGGGCGCCTGCGCGAGACCGCGGGCGCCGACCCCGTCGGCCGCTTCTCCGACGGCAGCTTCGCCGTGCTGGCGCTGCGGTCGGTAGGCGAGGACCTGGCCGTCGCGGCGCGGCGCCTGCTGGCCGCGGTCGCCAAGCCGTATTCCTGGGAATACCAGGAGCTGCACCTGGACCCGGCAATCGGCATCGCGGTATTCCCGAACGACGGCCTGAAGTACGAACTGCTGGTGCAGGGCGCCGAAGCCGCGCTGCGCCAGGCGGCCGAAGGCGTCGGCCAGCGCTATGCCTTCTACCGTCCCGAACTGAACCAGGGCGCCAACGAGCGCTTCAAGCTGGAGAGCGCCCTGCGCCGCGCCATCGAGCGCGAGGAGCTGGTCCTGCACTACCAGCCCCAGGTCGACCTGGCCAGCGGCCGCATCGTCGGCGCCGAGGCGCTGGTGCGATGGCAGCATCCGGAGCGCGGCCTGGTGCCCCCTGGCCTGTTCATTCCGCTGGCCGAGGAGACCGGCCTGATCCTGCCGATGGGCGACTGGGTACTGAACGCCGCCTGCCGCCAGCAGCGCGAATGGCGCGAGGCCGGCCTGCCGCTGGTGCCGGTGGCGGTGAACCTGTCCGCCAACCAGTTCGACGACCGCATCGTGGAGACGGTCGGCCGGGTGCTCGAGGAATGCGGCATCGAGCCGGAGCTGCTGGAGTTGGAGTTGACCGAATCGGCCTCGATGGCGGACGCCGACAAGAGCTGTGCGCTGCTGGCCCAGCTCAAGAGCATGGGGATCCGGCTGGCGATCGACGATTTCGGCACCGGCTTCTCGAACCTGAACTACCTGAAGCGCTTCCCGGTCGATACGCTCAAGCTCGACCAGTCCTTCGTCGCCGACATCCTCGACACGGCCGGCGACGACCTGGCGATCTCGCAGGCGGTGATCGCGATGGCGCACGGATTGGGATTGAAGGTGGTGGCCGAAGGGGTGGAGAGTGCCGGCCAGCTGGCCCTGCTGGCCGAGCATGGCTGCGACCTCATGCAGGGCTATTACTTCAGCAAGCCGGTGCCGGCCGCGCAGTTCGCGCAGATGCTGCGCGAGGGGAAGACGCTCGACCTGGCGCCGCTGGGGCGGCACCCGGCCGAGGAGGCATCAGGCGCCGGCCATCACGTCCCGATGTAGACGATCTTGAAGGCGAACAGCGCCGCGATCACCCACACGATCGTCGCGACTTCGCGGGCGCGGCCGGTGGTGAGCTTCAGCACCGCATAGGTGATGAAACCGAAGGCGATACCCTCGGCGATCGAGTAGGTGAAGGGGATGGTCAGCGCGGTGATGGCCGCCGGGATGGCTTCGGTGGTATCGCCCCATTCGATGTCGCCGAGGTCGCGCAGCATCAGGCAGGCGACGAACAGCAGGGCCGGGGCGGTGGCGTAGGGCGGCACCACGCCGGCCAGCGGCGCGATGAACAGGCAGGCCAGGAACAGCACGGCGACCGTCAGCGCGGTGAGGCCGGTGCGGCCGCCGGCCTGGACCCCGGATGCCGATTCGATATACGCCGTGGTGCTCGAAGTGCCGAGGACGCTGCCGGCGACGATGGCGGCGCTGTCGGCCAGCAGGGCCTTGTTCAGGCGTTCCATCTTCCCTTCGACCAGCAGGCCGGCGCGGCTCGCCACGCCCATCAGGGTGCCGGTGGCGTCGAACAGTTCGACCAGGAAGAACACCAGGATCACGTTCAGGATGCCGACGCTCAGGGCTCCCTTCACGTCCAGCTGCAGGAAGGTCGGGGCCAGCGAGGGCGGGGCCGAGACCACGTTGTGGAACTGGTTCCCGCCGAAGAAGAAGCTCAGGATCGTGACCGCGATGATGCCGATCAGGATCGCGCCGCGCACCCTCAGGCGGTCAAGGGTCACGATCAGCAGGAAACCGACCATGGCCATGATGGCGCCGGCCTGGTGCAGGTCGCCGACCTTGACCAGGGTCGGCTCGCTGGCCACTACGATGCCGGCGTTCTTCAGCGCGATCAGGGCCAGGAACATGCCGAGACCGACCGTGATCGCCACCCGCAGCGAGCGCGGAATCCCGTTCACGATCATCGCGCGCAGGCCGAACACCGAGACCAGGATGAACAGGCAGCCGGACACGAACACCGCGCCCAGGGCCGCCTGCCACGACACTTTCATGCCCAGCACCACCGCGTAGGCGAAATAGGCGTTCAGGCCCATGCCCGGCGCCATCGCGATCGGATAGTTGGCGTACAAGCCCATCACCGCACTGCCGAGCGCCGCCACCAGGCAGGTGGCGACGAACACGGCTTCCTTCGGCATCCCGGCGTCGCCGAGGATCGAGGGGTTGACGAAGATGATGTAGGCCATCGTCAGGAAAGTGGTCAGACCGGCCAGCATTTCGGTGCGGACGTCGGTGCCGCTTTGCCGCAGGTTGAAAAGGCGTTCAAGCATGGTGGTGGAGGGCTCCAGTATTCGTCGCTCCCGCGACGGTATGAATCGACGGGTGTTTACGCGAAAACGACGGTGCCGGTGTCGCGTGCACACGTCCGCTTATCGATGACCGAAGCATAACACCAGACGGCAGATCAGCCATATCCTAAACCAGGGCATCATCGGCATGGACGACGTCGCCGGCAGGACGCGGCGCCGGTCGAGGAAGCCGCCGCCGGCGCGCGGACGCCGCAGGAACTGTCGCGCGAGCCATCCGACATGCTGGGGGCCGGGCGGGCGATTTGATAACATGGTGGCTTGTTCACTCTTTACGAATGCCGCCATGCCCAAAAACAAGCGCCCAGCTCCCCGCAAACCTGTGAAACAGGCGGCGGAGCCCGACCACGAGGCGCTGGCCCAGAACCTGGTCGATCTCGCGCTCGAGATCACCGAGGCCGACCCCGAGGACCTGCAGGCCGCCGCGCGCAGGCCGCAGTACGAGCAGGATCTGCTGACCCTGATCCGCCGCACCCTGCGCCGCCAGCACGACGAGATCCTGTACGGCGCCATCGAAGCCGCCCGCTACACCGATCCCGAGTGCTGCCGCTACCTGCAGGAGCACATCGAGGAAGAGGCGGCGACCCTTCATTTGCGCGACGACGACGGCGCCGAGCTCGAGATCGACGCCTTCATGATCCCGCTGTTCGTCAGCAGCACGGGCGGTCTCAAAGCGGCCGAGGTATTCCAGGACGACGCCGCCTTCGAGGAACTGAGCGACAGCTTCCGCCACACCGGCCTGGCCAGCGCCGACAGCCGCGTCGTACTGGTGCGCTACCTCTACGACCTCGACGAGGTCGACCACATCAGCTACAGCGTCATGCAGCAGATGCTGAGGGAAGCCGCTGCCACCATGCGCAGCAAGAAGCTGGTGGCGGCGCCCACCATCGAAGCCAGCATGCGCGGCTGGCACGCCAGCGGCTACAACCCGGACGACGAGGCGATGGAACTGCGCTTCCTGCTCGGCTTCTCGCTCAAGCACGCCGACGACCCCTTCTATAAGGTACCGAAGGACGAAGCGGCGGCGGACGCCTTTTTCGAGGGCCGCATGGCGCGCTACCGCATGTGGGCCGGCAGCATCGCGCCGCTGTTGTCGCGCTGCCTGTCGCCGCGGCCGGCGGAGATCGAACTGAATTTCCTTTACCAGGACCTGTTCTACGGCGCCAAGGAGCAGGGCGTGGCCGAGCTGGCGATGCTGGCTACCCTGGCCGACGTCAACGCCCGCCTGGACGAGCTGGACGCGGAGCCGGAGCGCATCAAGGCCGTGGTCGCGCCGGTCGACCTGGGCGACCACGCCGCGCTGCGCATCAACCTGTATCCACTGGACGGCGGCGCCCCGCTGGCGACCGTCGACAAGCCGCTGGACCTGGCGGCCGACCTGGAAACCGAGATGGAAGACCTGTGCGACGGCTTGAGTACGGTCGGGCTGGATGGGGTGCTGGTGGCGCGCGGCTTCGACGAAGGTGGGCAGCCGGAGGGGGCGGAGGCTTATCTGAGTGATTGAAGTGTAGGACGTCGTTCCCGCCACCTCAGCGTCGTTCCCGCGCAGGCGGGAAACAAGGTTCGACGCGTTTTGATAGCACATGCAAACTTGGGGATAGTGCCACGGGCACTATCCCGCGTCCGCGGGAACGACGTTAACGGTCTCGCAATCCCTCCATTTCCAACAATTCCTTCCCCGTAAACACGTTTTTTTCACAGTTCCGTTCTCCATTTAACCCTCCGCACGCTTGAGTGCATGGGCGATTTTCGTAGTGTTTTTTCCTGATTAATCGTAGGAGTGCGCCTACATTTTTTACCGATAGTCACAAGCTTCCCTAGGGAGGCAGAGTGCCGTTTTCTCATTTCTGTTACTCGTTATTAATATTGCAATTGGTAAATGAAAATCTTGAGAATTTTGCATGTTACGATTCTCGGGTCCGGCAACCGGAATCCTGCCGCCGCCAAGCGACATGCGAAGGGTTCCGCCGGTTGAATTCCAGATCAACGAGAACGCCCTGAGGCGAAAGGAACTTGAAAAATGCCAACCCTGATCGTGTTTTGCCACCTGCGTTGGGACTTTGTCTTTCAGCGTCCCCAGCACCTGATGACGCGCCTGGCGGAACACTACCGAATCCTCATCGTGGAGGAACCGGTCTACCACGAAGGGCAGGCGCACCTGAAGAAAACGGCCGTCGCGCCGAACATCACGGTGTGCCAGCCGCATACCGCGATCCATGCACCGGGTTTCCATGACGACCAGATCCCGACCCTGCAGACCCTGCTGGCCGACCTCGTGCCGGAAGGCGAGAAGCCGGTGGTCTGGTTCTACACCCCGATGGCCCTGCCGCTGCTGCAAAGCTTCGAGCCTTCGTTGGTCGTGTACGATTGCATGGACGAACTGGCAGCCTTCCGCAACGCGCCGAAGCAGCTGCTGCAGCGCGAGAGCGCCCTGCTGAACATCGCCGACCTGTGCTTCACCGGCGGTCCGAGCCTGTACAACTCGAAGAAGGAGCGCCACAACAACGCCCACTGCTTCTCGAGCAGCGTCGACGCCAGGCACTTCCAGCAGGCCCGGGACCGCTCGTACAGCCACCCGGACCAGGCGAACATCCCGCATCCGCGCCTCGGCTTCTACGGCGTGATCGACGAGCGTTTCGACACCGAACTGATCCGCGATATGGCCGCCGCCCGTCCGGACTGGCAGATCGTGCTGGTCGGCCCTGTCGTGAAGATCGATCCGGCCCACCTGCCGCATGCTGCCAACATCCACTACATGGGCCAGCGCACCTACGAGGAGCTGCCGAAGTTCCTGGCCGGCTGGGACGTCTGCCTGCTGCCGTTCGCGATGAACGAGTCGACCAAGTTCATCAGCCCGACCAAGGTGCTGGAGTACATGGCCGCCGAACTGCCGTCGGTCAGCACGCCGATCACCGACGTCAAGGTGCCCTACGGTGACGTGGTCGCCATCGCCGAGACTCCGCAAGAGTTCATCGAGGCCTGCGAGCGCATGCTGAACGCGACTCCGGAACAGAAGGCCTCGCTGGCCGGGCGCATGCGCGCCATCGTGGCCCGCACCTCGTGGGACAACACCGCGAATGCGATGCACCGGCTGATCCAGACCACCGAGCCGGCCAACCGTGCCCAGCGTTTGAAGGCCCACCTGGCCGACATCGCCGGAGCCGGCGCCGACAACGTCAGCCCGCTGCCCATCAAGCAAACAGCACCGGCGGTCGACGTCGACCAGCAGCCGCTCAAGGCCCAGGCAGCCGAATAATCTGCCCGGCCTGAAATAAATCCGCCCCGGCGCAGCGATGCGCGTGGGCGGATTTTTGCTTTTGTGGCAAAATCGCTGGATGAGTATCCTGCACCGTCTGCCTTACGAGTGGCTGATCGGCCTGCGCTACACCCGCGCCGGCAAGCGCGCCAGCCGCAACCGATTCCTGTCCTTCATTTCCCTGATCTCCGTGGCCGGGATCGCCCTCGGCGTGGCCGCGCTGATCGTCGTGCTGTCCGTGATGAACGGCTTCGAAAAGGAGGTTACCGCGCGCATGCTGTCGGTGCTGGCCCACGTCGAAGTGATTGCCGCCGACGGCGCCATGCCGGAGTGGCGTTCGCTCGAACAGCAGGCCCTGCGCAACCCCGAAATCAAGGCCGCCGCGCCCTTCGCGGAGCTGCAGGGCATGCTGCTGCGCGAAGACAGTATGAAGCCGGTGGTGATCCGCGGCGTGCTGCCGGAAGCCGAGGCGGCGGTGTCCGAGATCGCGCAGCAGACCAAGTCGCATAGCCTGTCGTCGCTGACGGCCGGTTCCAACAACGTCGTGCTGGGCAGCGAGCTGGCACGCTCGCTCGCGGTCAAGGCCGGCGACAAGGTGCGCCTGCTGGTGGCCGCGCCGGGCACCTCCGGCCAGCCGGGGCAGATCGCCACCCGCCAGCGGGTGTTCAGGGTGTCCGACGTCTTCGATTCCGGTAACTACCAGTTCGATTCGGCCCTGGCCTTCGTCCACATCGAGGATGCCGAGAGCCTGCAGGGCCTGACCGCGCCCACCGGGCTGCGCATGCGCCTGGCCGACATGTACGCGGCCCCGCGCGTGGCGGTGGAGCTGGCGCGCAGCCTCGACGAGCGCTTCATGGTGCGCGACTGGACCCGCGTGAACGCCACCTGGTTCGCCGCGGTGCAGTCGCAGAAGCGCATGATGTTCGTGATCCTGACCATGATCATCGCGGTGGCCGCCTTCAACCTGGTATCGACCCTGGTGATGACGGTGCGCGACAAGCAGGCCGACATCGCCATCCTGCGCACCCTGGGCGCCTCGCCGAGCTCGATCATGCGGATCTTCGTGATCCAGGGCACCCTGGTCGGCATCCTCGGGGCCCTGCTCGGGGTCTTGTTCGGCGTGCTGGTTGCGCTGAACGTGGACGTGATCGTGCCCGCCATCGAGCACCTGTTCGGCGTACAGTTCCTGGCCAAGGACATTTATTTCATCAGCGAAGTGCCGAGCGACCTGCGCTGGGCCGATGTCGGCCGCATCGGCGGGGTCGCGGTGCTGCTGGCCTTCGTGGCAACCCTGTATCCGAGCTGGTCGGCGGCGCGCCTGCAGCCGGCGGCGGCGCTGCGCTATGAATGAGGTGAGAATCCGCGCACATTCGGAGGTTTGCGGCTGATAAGCTCTGCGGGTTGTTTTTCAACCTGCAAGGAAGCACTGGATGCGCCGCATTCTCTCCCGTACCGTCCTCGCCGCCGCGCTTGCCGCGCTGCTGGCACCCGGCATTTCCGCCGCCGCCTTCGACCCGGACGCGGTGGTCCCGACCGGCCCCGACGTCAAGATCGGCAAGCTGTCCAATGGCCTGACCTATTACATCCGCCAGAACAGGCATCCGGCGCGCCGCCTCGAACTGCGCCTGGTGGTCAAGGCCGGCTCCATCCTCGAAGACGAGGACCAGCGCGGCCTGGCCCACTTCACCGAGCACATGGCCTTCAACGGCTCGACCCATTTCAGGAAACACGAGCTGGTGTCCTGGCTGCAGTCGATCGGCGTGAAGTTCGGTGCCGACCTGAACGCCTATACCTCCTACGACGAAACGGTGTACATCTTGCCGGTGCCGAGCGACAGCCAGGAGCACATCGACAAGGGCTTCACCATCCTCGAAGACTGGGCCCACGGCATCGCCTTCGACGATGCCGGCATCGACCAGGAGCGCAGCATCGTCCTCGAGGAGCTGCGCACCCGCAAGGGCGTCGGCGAGCGCGTCGGCAAGCTGGTGCAGCCGAAGCTGTTCAACGGTTCGCGCTATGCCGATCGCCATATCGGCGGCACCGACGATTCGATCCGCGGCTTCAAGCCGGACGCGCTGCGCCGCTTCTACCGCGACTGGTACCGGCCCGACCTGATGGCGGTGGTGGCGGTGGGCGACGTCGAGCCCGAGGAACTCGAAAAGCAGATCAGGGCGCACTTCGGCGCGCTGCGCAATCCGGCCGCGCCACGTCCGCGCACCTATGCCGAGATCGTGCCGCTGGCGGCCACCGAAGCGCTGGCGGTGACCGACCGCGAACTGCCGATCAATTCCGTGTCTGTGCACTATCCGGCGTCGCCGGCGCCGGAGCGCAACACCTACGGCGCCTACCGCGAGCGCCTCCTCGAACGCCTGACCGGCGCCATGCTGGCCCAGCGCCTGGCCGAGCTGTCGCAACAGCCGAATCCGCCCTTCGTCGGCGCCAGCAGCGGGCTGGGACAGATGACACCGCGCTACCGCGCCTATACGGCGCGCGCGGTGCTGGGTGCGGGCGGCAGCGCGCCGGCGCTGGCGGCGCTGCTGCAGGAACAGCAGCGGGCGCGCCGCCACGGCTTCAGCGAGGCCGAACTGGAGCGCGCGCGCAAGAGCCTGCAGCGCAGCCACGAGCGCAGCTACAACGAACGTAACAACACCTCGTCCGGCAGCTACGTGGCCGAGTACCTGCGCAACTTCCTGACCGGCGAAGCGCTGCCGGGCAGCGAGGCCGAGCACCGCATCGTGCAGGAGATGCTGCCGGCCATCACGCTGGAGGAAGCGAATGCCTTCGCCCGCAAGACCATCCCCGGCGACTCGGCCAAGCTGGTGATCTACACCGGCGGCGAAGCGGCGCCCGCACCGGCGTCAAGCCAGCTGCTGGCCGAAGCCGCCGCCGGCGAACGGGCCGCAGTATCGGCGCGCGAGGAAAAGGCGGTGGCCAGCCGCCTGATGGAAGCGCCGCCGAAGCCCGGCGCCATCGTCGCCGAAAGCGAGGACAAATCGCTGGGCGTGACCCGGCTGACGTTTTCGAATGGGGTCAAGGCCATCGTCAAGCCGACCACCTTCCAGCAGGACGAAGTCATGTTGATGGCCTGGCGCCACGGCGGCCAGAACCTGTTCGACGAAAAGGACCTGGTCAACGCCCGCCACGCCAGCGCCCTGGCGGCCGCCATGGGCCTGAAGGATTTCTCGCCGCTCGAACTCGGCAAGATGATGGCGGGACGCCGCGCCCACGCCGGCTTGCAGCTCGGTCCCGACGTCGAAGTCGCCACCGGCGTCGCCGGCGCCACGCCAGGCGAGATCGAAGCCATGCTGCAGATGTTGTGGCTGCGCTTCGACGGCGTGCGCCGCGACGAAGGCCTGTACAAGTCCTACCTGGCCAAGGAAGAGGAAGTCCTGCGCCAGCGCGACGCCTTGCCGCAGACGCGCTTTGCCGACGCGCTGGTCGACACCCTGTACGCGAATCACCCGTACGAGCCGCGCGCCACGGTACTGGCCGACCTGCCGAAGGTCGACCTCGACCGCAGCCTGGCACTCTATCGCCAGCGCTTTTCGAGCGCCAGGGGCTTCACCTTCGTGGTGGTCGGGAATGTCGACTTGGCGAAGCTCAAGCCGATGCTGGCCGCCTACCTGGGCAGCTTGCCGACGCCGGACCTGCCGCTGGCTTACCGCGACGTCGGCCTGCGCTACGCGGGCGGCGTGATCAAGCGCGAAGTGAAGGCCGGTTCCGAGCCGAAGAGCACGCTGTCCCTGAACTTTACCGGCCCGGCCAGCTGGTCGCCCGACGAGCAGCTGCGCCTGGACGCGCTGGTCGAGGTCATGAACCTGCGCATCGTCGAGGTCCTGCGCGAAAAGATGGGCCTCATCTACAGCGGCCGCATGAGCGGCGGCATCAAGCGCACGCCCTACGAGCATTACCGGATCGGCACCACGCTGCCGACCGGCCCCGACCAGGTCGAGCGCGTGACGGCGGCCCTGTTCGCGGAAATCGAGCGCATCAAGAAGGAGGGACCGGATCCGGCCGACCTCGACAAGGTCAAGCGGAACTGGGGCCAGTCCTGGCCGCGTATGCTGCGCAGTAACGCCTTCTGGGCGGCGCACCTGGCCGGCGCGGAACTCTACGGCAGCGATCCGCATCGCGTCCTCGACCAGCTGCAGCGCGCGGCCAGGCTCACGCCGGACGATGTGAAGCGGGCGGCGCAGCGCTATTTCGATACCGGCAACTATGTGCAGATGGTGCTGAATCCGGAGACGCTCACACCTCGATGACCAGCTCCGGCTGGAAGGCCGCCTGCTCGCCCTTGTTCGCATAGCCGAGCGGATTGGCGACCACGCGGCAGGCACGCGGCCGGCCCCCGGCTTCGCCTTCGACCACGTAGTCGTTGGCGCAGTGCAGGTGGCCGTGCATCCAGATGTCGGCCCAGGGAATCAGGGCATCCATGCTGTTGCAGAAGCCGGCCGTGCCCGGCGTGAGGCCATAGCGCGGGTCTGCGCTGCGCAGGCTGGGCGCGTAGTGGGTCACGGCCACCGTCGGGCCGTCGAATGGCGCGGCCAGGGCGGCGCGCAGCCATTCCTGGCAGGCCAGCGACATCTCGCGTTGTTGCTCGGCCAGCACCGGCTCGCCCTTGCGGAAGGTGGTGTTCTTGCTCAGGTAGTAGTTGGCGGCGCGGAAGGCCTTGCCGCGCGCCTGCAGCTGCCTGGTCAATTCCCGTTCCTGGCCGGCGAGGGCGTCGAAGTCGCTCCACAAGGTGCTACCGATGAAGCGCACGCCGCCGGCGACGATGGTCTCGCGGTCCAGCCATTCGATGCCGAGGTAATTGCAGACGCGCTGCAGGCGTTCGTAGGCGTCGTCGTGTTCGAGGCCGTCGAATTCGTGGTTGCCGGGGACGTAGAGCACCCTGGCGGCGCCGAAATCATTGCGTCGAGGGGAAAAGCGCGCCAGGCCGAAATCTTCGTCCGGCAGGCGCGACCTGGCCTGGTAGGAGCCGATGTCGCCGGCCAGTACGATCACGTCGGTGCCGGGGTGGATGAGGGGTTCGAAGCCGGGGTCGCGCTCGAGGTGCAGGTCCGAAAAAAGCTGAATTCGCATGATCGGACCAGTATAGCCGTTACGCGGAGCCGGTGCGCCGGACGGGAGCCAGGCGCACCGCACCGGGTGCCGCGGCGCTCAGGCCAGCGGGTCGATCGCGAACGCCGGCATGCGCGCGTTCTTCTGCGCGGCGTCGAGGAAGGTATCGGCGGTGCTCAGCGCCTCGTTGATGGTGACATCCATGTCGAGGTAGCGGTAGGTGCCGAGGCGGCCGACGAAGGTCACGTTCTCTTCCTGCCTGGCCAGGTTCACGTAGCGCTCCAGCTGGGCCTTCTCGCGCGCCTGGCGGATCGGGTAGTAGGGCACGTCCTTTTCTTCGCACTGGCGGCTGAATTCCTTGTACATGATCGAGCCTTCGTGCTGCTCCCACGGCGAGAAATGCTTGTGCTCGGTGATGCGGGTATAGGGCTGGGCATCGTCGCAGTAGTTGATCACGGCGTTGCCCTGGTAGTCGCCCTGGGCGCGGAAGACTTCGAAGTCCAGGGTGCGGTAGGGCAGGCGGCCTTCGGCATGCTTGAACCAGGAATCGATCGGGCCGCTGTAGAACACGTGGTCGTAGTCGACCTTCGAATCCGGGTCGAACCTGGTGTTCAGGTGCACCGTGATGCCCGGGACGTCGAGGATGCGCTCCACCAGCACCGTGTAGCCGTCCTTCGGCATGCCCTGGTACTTGTGGTTGAAGTAGTTGTCGTCGTAGTTGAAGCGTACCGGCAGGCGCTTCAGGATGCTGGCCGGCAGTTCGCTCGGGTGCAGGCCCCATTGCTTCATGGTGTAGGTCTTGAAGAAGGCTTCGTACAGCTCGCGGCCGACGAAGCGCAGCGCCTGTTCCTCGAAGGTGGTGGGGTTCTCGATTGACTTGTCGCCCAGCTTGGCCAGGAATTCCTGGGCTTCGGCCGGACGCATGGTCTTGCCGAAGAACTGGTTGATGGTCAGCAGGTTGATCGGCAGGGTGTAGACGGCATTGTTGGTGATCGCCTTCACGCGGTTCACGTAGGGCATGAACTCCATGTGACGCGTCACGAATTCCCAAGAGCGTTCGATATCGGTGTGGAAGATGTGCGGTCCATAGACGTGGACCATGACACCGGTTTCCGGATCACGTTCCGAATGACAATTGCCCGCCACATGGGGACGGGACTCGAAGACTTCGACGTTATAGCCCGCCTTTGCGAGCTGGTTGGCGATCACGGCTCCCGAGAATCCCGCGCCGACGATGGCGATATTTTTTTTCATCTGTTTTATCCTAACTGTTGAGTTGAATCCGCAGGCTTGCGGCGGCCGCAAGACCTGATGCTTGGGTGCAGGATGTGAACATGGGGCGGAGCAGAGTGCACAGGAAACAGGCACAGGCAGCATGCGCGGCCGGCCCTGCGTGGGGCGCGGCGTTCAATATCGTGCCAAAAATATATCATCGATCACCCATTCGGCATCGCACAATTGGATGCGCCGGAAGGGGTATAGATGGAGTGATGGACGGGGCGGCTTGCTGTGATGCATCACAACAATTTTGGTCTGTAAACGAGAACCGCCGGCAGGGCCGGCAGTCGAAGGTGTAGCGCGTCAGGCAAGATCAGCGCTTGTCGCTTTTGCTGCCCTGCGATCCGGGCCGCGTCTGCTGTTGCGACGAACCGCCGCGCATATTCGAGGAATTGTCCACGCTATTATCGCTCAGCAAATCGTCACTCTGCTGGTTGACCTGGCGATTGCTTTGCTGGCTGCCCTGCTGCAGCCCGCTTTGCCGGCTACCCTGCTGGCTGTCCCGGTCCAGGTTCTGCGAGGATTGGTCGCGATCCTGGTCCATCCTGTGGCCGCCGCTCTGCTGGTTGCCGCCTTGCTGCTTGCTGCCCTGCTGGTTACGATTCTGTTGATTTCCGTTTTGCTGGTTGTTTTGTGCCATGATCATTCTCCTTCATGAATGGTTGCCATGAAATCCTCGTCAGAGGAGATGTGTTCATTCTATGCAACCAGCATATCGTGCGCTATAGGAGATGCCATGGCAGGCTTGTAGGAAGAGTCTGGCTGACTAATGGCGCCAGGAAGCTCCGGGCGGCGTCCCTGTGGCGGCCTGCATCAGCACCGACGGCGGATCGGCCAGGCGTACGATCGACAGCGGATGGGCGAAGCGGATACCTTCCTCCTGGAAACGGCGGTAGATCTCCAGGAAGATGTCCTGCTGGGCGTCCATGTGCAGGATGTAGTCCGGGCTGCGGAAGTGATAGACGACTTCGAAATTCAGCGACCACTCTCCCCACTGGAAGAGATGCGCCCGCTCGAAGTCGACGTTCTGCTTGGCGGAGATGATCTCGCGGATGATGCGCGGCACCCGGCACAGCAGCTCCTCGCTGGTGCCGTAGGCGATGCGCAGCACGAAGGCGACCCGCCGCGTCTCCATCCGCTTGTGGTTGTGGATCCGGCTTTTCAACAGGTCGCCGTTCGAGAACACGACCTGTTCGCCGCCCAGGCCGCGCACCCGGGTCGTCTTCAGGCCGATGTGCTCGACCGAACCCAGCACCTCGCCGACGATGATGAAGTCGCCGATCTCGAAGGGTTTGTCGAGGGTGATCGAGAGCGAGGCGAAGAGATCGCCGAGGATATTCTGCACCGCCAGCGCCACCGCGATGCCGCCCACGCCCAGGCTGGCCACCAGGGCCGTGATGTTGACGCCGAAGTTATCGAGCACCATCAGGAACACGATCACCCACAGGGTCAGGCGCAGGCTGAACCCGAGGATGGCGCTGGAATTGCGCCGTGTACTGTCCTGGGCCTGGTAGAGCTGGTTGCGCCAGGCGCGCAGGCCGACGTCGCCCCAGACCGCCACCTGCATCAGCAGGGCGGCCACGCCGACCCGGGAGACGAACAGCGCGCGCGGCCGGCTCAGCTCCAGGAAAGTGCTGCCGAAATAGATGCCGAAGGCGACGATGAACAGGAGATAGGTCCGCGACAGCATCTTGACGACCAGGTCGTCGATCCTGGTCTCGGTCGCGGCCGAGCGCGCGGCCATGCGGCGCAGCACCAGGGCGCGCACGGTGGCCATGGCGGCCGTCGCCAGCACCGTGGCCAGCAGGGCCAGCGCCCAGTCTTCGAGGGAATTGCCAAGGAAATCAAGCTGGCGCAGGTGGGCCAGGTCGGGAACACGCATCGATACACTCCGGGGACATTCGAAAAAACCCGTCCTAGTTTGGGGGCGCCCGGCGCTGAGGTGCGCACAATTGACTTTCGGAAGCGTGGAGCATACATTGCCTTATTTGCATCATCCTGCCCGCAACAGTCCTTTCCGCATGGCGAACGACCATACCAGCATCCTCCTCGTCGACGATCAGCCCGCCAACCTGGCGGTGCTGGAGGCAACGCTTGCCGGGCTGGCCGAGGAACTCGTTTCCGTGACCTCGGGCGAGGCCGCGCTGCGCGAAGTGCTGGCGCGCGACTTCGCGGTGGTGCTGCTGGACGTGCGCATGCCGACCATGAACGGCTTCGAGCTGGCGGAGCTGATCCGCCAGCATCCCCGCACCCAGGCGCTGCCGATCATCTTCCTGACCGCTGGCGACGCTGAGGAGTTCCCGATCGAGCGCGCGTATGCGCTGGGTGCGGTCGACTACATGACCAAGCCCTTCAACACCACGGTACTGCGGGCCAAGACCGGCGTCTTCATCGAGTTGTACCGCAAGCGAGCCGAACTCGCCCGCATCGAGGAAGAGCGCCACCAGGCCGCCATCCGGCACCGCGACGAGCAGCTGGAACGCACGGAGCGCCGGGCCCAGGCCGACCGCGACCGCCTTTACCGCGAGATCGAGTCGGCCAGTGAGCGCATGCGCGACATCTTCCAGCGCGCCCCGGCCCTGATGTGCGTGATGAGCGGCCCGGACCACGTGGTCGACATGGCCAACCAGCGCTTCGTCGAACTGGCCGGCGGCCGTTCCCTGGCCGGGCAGCCGCTGCAAGCCGCGATGCCGGAGCTGGAGGGCCAGGACTTCGTCGAGCTGATCGACAAGGTCTACCGCAGCGGCGAAGCGGTCGACGCCAGCAATGCGCGCTTGCTGCTGCGCGCCTCGGCGCCGCGCGCCGGGCTGGACGAGCACTTCCTGGACTTCGTCTGCATGGCGCTGCGCGATCCGGACGGCGCGGTGTCCGGGGTGCTGCTGCACGGGATCGACGTCACCGAACGAACCCGTGCGAATGCGCTGGCGGTGGGCCAGCGCGGCGCCCTCGAACTGGCCGTCACCGACGCCCCGCTTGGCGACGTGCTCGATGTACTGGCCCGCACCGCCGAGGATTACAGCGGCGGTGCCGCGCTGGCCTCGGTGCAGCTGATGTCGGGTGACGGGGAATTTCTGCGCCACGCCGCCGCCCCCTCGCTGCCGCTCGAATTCCAGCTCGCGATCGACGCCGTGCGCATCGGCCCTGTCGCTGCCGCCGCCGGCAGCGCGGCCTGGCGCGCCGAGGCCGTCGCCACCGACGATATCGCCAGCGATCCGCTGTGGACCGGGCGCCAGGAGCTGGCCCTCGAGCACGGCCTGGGCGGCAGCCGCGCGCTGCCGATCCTGGCGCCGTCCGGGGAGGTGCTGGGCGCCTTCACGCTGTATTACCGCGATGCCGGCCACCTCGCGCCGCAGGAGGAATCGGCGCTGGCCCTGCTGGCGAACACCGCCTCGCTGGTGATCGGCCAGCGCCACGAGGCGGCCGAGCGCCAGGCCGCCGAACACCGTTCGCGGGCGATCCTGGAGAGCATGAGCGAGGGCTTCGTCGCCCTCGACCGCGAGTGGCGCATCACCTATGCCAACGGCGCTTTCGAGTCGCAGACGCGGCGCCGCCGCGAAGACCTGGTGGGCGGCCAGTTCTGGGAACTGTTCCCCGAGCTGCGCGGCGGCCCGGACGAGCAGGCCTTGCGGCGCAGCGCCCACGAGCGCACCCGCAGCCGCATCGAAGTCTACGACGAGGCCGAGGCGCGCTGGCTCGAGATCAACTCCTTCCCGATGGAGTCGCCCGGCACCGGCGACGAAGAGGGTCTGGCGCTTTACTTCCGCGACGAGACCGACCGCCGCCGCGCCGAGGAAGGGATCCGGCGCCTGGCCGCGGTGGCCGAACAGTCTTCCGACTTCATCGGCATCTTCACGCCGGACGCCGGCGGCATCTACCTGAATCCGGCCGGGCGCCGCATGGCGGGCCTGACGGCGGACACGAATATCGCGGCCTGGCGCATGCTGGACTTCTTCCCACGCGAAGACCGCGGCTTCGTGCGCGACCAGATGATGGCGGCCCTGACCGGCGAGCAGGCCGAATGGGAGGGCGAGCTGCGCCTGGCCCAGCCCGAGGGGCGCGAACCGATCCCGGTCTATTTCAAGGGCTTCGCGGTGCGCGACGCGAATGGCCAGAACATCGGCCTGGCCACCATCACGCGCGACATCACGGCGCAGAAGCGCGCCGAGGACGAGCTGCGCCGGGTCGCGACCGACCTCTCGGAAGCCGATCACCGCAAGAGCGAGTTCCTGGCGACCCTGGCGCACGAACTGCGCAACCCGCTGGCGCCGATCCGAACCGGCCTCGACCTGCTGCGCCTGGCGCCCGGCGATCCGAAAGCCGCCGAGCGTGTGCACGGCATGATGGACCGCCAGCTGGGCCACCTGATCCACCTGGTGGACGACCTGCTCGACATCGCCCGCATCACGCGCGGCAAGATCGAGCTGAAGAAGGAGCCGGTGCTGCTGCGCTCCATCGTCGCCACCGCCGTCGAGACCAGCACCGCGCTGATCGAGGCCCACGGCCACAACCTGAGTGTGGAACTGCCGCCCGAGCCGCTGGAGCTGGAGGCGGACGTCACGCGCATGGTGCAGGTGCTGTCCAACCTGCTGAACAACGCAGCCAAGTACACGCCGGCGGGCGGGCGCATTGCGCTGTCGGCCTGGCGCGAGGACGGCCACGCGGTGATCGCGGTGGCGGACAGCGGCATCGGCATTCCGCCGGAGAGCATCGGTTCGGTGTTCGAGATGTTCACCCAGGTGCGCGGGAGCCTCGATCGCGCCCAGGGCGGCCTCGGGATCGGGTTGTCGCTGGTGCGGCGCCTCGTCGAGCTGCACGGCGGCCGGGTGAGCGCCTTCAGCGGCGGCCGCGGTCAGGGCAGCACCTTCACGGTGCGCCTGCCGCTGCGTCCCGGAACCCCGCATGCGCAGACACTGCTTGCCGCGGACGGCTTGCCCGCCGAGGAGGCGGCCGACAGCCCGCTGCGGGTGCTGGTGGTGGACGACAACCTGGATGCCGCCGACAGCCTGGTGGCGCTGCTGGAGGTGCTGGGCCACACCACCACGGTGGCGCACGACGGCGTGCAGGGCCTGCGGGCGGCGCGCGACTTCGTGCCCGACCTGGTCATCCTCGACATCGGCCTGCCCGGCATGAGTGGCTACGAGGTGGCGCGCGAGATCCGCCGCAGCGCCTTGCTGCGCAAGGTGGTGCTGATCGCACTCACCGGCTGGGGTTCCGAGAGCGACCAGCGGCAGTCGCAGGAAGCCGGCTTCGACCAGCACCTGACCAAGCCGGTCAGCCTGGAAGCGCTGGAGCAGGCGCTGGCCGCCGCCGCGCGGGGCCTGCCATGAGCGAACTTGCGGTCTCCTGCGGCACCCTGGTGGTCGACGGCGCCGGCCGCCTGCTGATCTGCCACGTCACCGGCACCCCGAAGTGGGATATCCCGAAAGGCTTGCAGGACCCGGGCGAAGGCACGCTGGCGGCGGCGATGCGCGAGCTGTGGGAGGAGGCCGGCCTGGCCTTCGATCCGGAGCGCTTCGTCGACCTGGGCCGCTTCGACTACCGGCGCGACAAATGCCTGCACCTGTACAAGGTGGAGGTGGGCGACGAACTGCCCGACCTCGGGCACCTGGTGTGCCGCAGCTTTTTTCCGCACCACGTGACGGGCAAGCCGACCCCGGAAACCGACGGCTTCCGTTGGGCCACGCGCGAGCAGGTCGCGAAGCTGTGCTGGCCGCGCATGGCTCAGCGGCTGCTGGGCCTAGGCTGGTGAGGCCAGGCGCGCCAGTACGGCCTCGATCGCGGCCACCGTCGCCGGCTTGGTGAGGTGGGCGTCGAAGCCCGCCGCGCTGGAACGGGCGCGGTCGGCTTCGCCGCCCCAACCGGTCAGGGCCACCAGCCTGACGCCGTCCAGCGCCGGATCGGCGCGCACCGCCTCCGCCACGTCATAGCCCGACATGCCGGGCATGCCGATGTCGAGGAACACGACCTGCGGGCGCAGGCTGGCGATCATGCGCAGGGCCTGGTGGCCATCGGCCGCCATCGGCGCGGTGTGGCCCATGATCCCGAGCAGGGCGGAAAGGGTTTCGGCGGCGTCGCGGTTGTCGTCCACCACCAGCAGGCGCAAGGCGCCCGGCTCGTCCGCCGCCGCTACCCGTGCCTCCGGCAGCGCCGGTCGGTCCATGCCTGCCAGCGGCAGGCGCAGCGTGAACACGCTGCCGGCGTCGATGCCGGGACTGGCCGCGGTGATGGTCCCGCCGTGCAGGGCGACCAGGCTGCGCACCAGCGACAGACCGATGCCGAGGCCACCCTGACCGCGCTGGGTCGGGTGCGGCACCTGGGTGAACATCCGGAATACAGATTCCAGCGACTCGGCCGGGATCCCGATGCCGTTGTCGGACACGACGATCACGGCCTGGTCGCCGTCACGCTCCGCGGCGACCAGGATGGCGCCGCCGCGCGGCGTGTACTTGGCGGCGTTGTTGAGCAGGTTGCTGATCACCTGGGTCAGGCGGATCGGATCGGCGTACAGGTGCAGCGGTTCGGCCGGCAGGCGCAGGTCGAGGCTGTGGCGCGAGGACTCGATCAGCGGCGTGCTGGTATCGACCGCGGCGCGCACCATCGCGTCGAGCTCGAGCCATTCCGGTTTCAGCTCGATCTGGCCGCGCGTGATGCGGGCCACGTCGAGCAGGTCGTCGACCAGGTGCACCAGGTGGTCGAGCTGGCGGTCCATGATGTCCTGCACCCGCGCCAGCGCGGCCGGGTCGCCCTTGGCGCGCCGCATCAGCTGCAGGCCGCTGCGGATCGGCGCCAGCGGGTTGCGCAGCTCGTGGGCCAGGGTCGCCAGGAATTCGGTCTTGCGGCGGTCCTGTTCGGCCAGGTCGTCGGCAAGGCGGCGCAGTTCGAGTTCGGTGAGGCGGCGCTCGGTAATGTCCGTGAACAGCACCACCACCTTGCGGCTACCGGCCGGTCCGACGCGGGCGGCGTAGACGTTGTACCAGCGTCCCAGTCCCGCGGCTTCGTCGACGAAGCGGATCGGCTCGCCGGTGGTGGCGACCCGGCCATAGGTTTCGAACCAGTGGCTTTCATGCGCGGGCACCATGCTGCGCACAGTCCTGCCGACCGCATTCTCCAGCCCCGTATGCGCGAGGAAGGCCGGATTCACCTCCAGGAAGCGGTAGTCGCAAGGCTCGCCGGCTTCGTCGTACAGCATCTCGATCACGCAGACGCCGTCGTCGATCGAATCGAACAGGGTGCGGTAGCGTTCCTCGCTGGCCTGCAGGCGTTCGGCCGCCTGCTTCTGCATGGTGATATCGATTACCGCGCCACGCAGTATCCGGTCGCCGCGGCTGCTTTCGATGCGGCCGCGGGACAGCAGCCAGCGCCAGTCGCCCTCCGGTCCGCGCACCCGGTAGGTGGCTTCGTACGGCCGGCCGGCGGCCATGGCTTCCGCCAGGCAGGCTTCGGCGCCAGCACGGTCGTCCGGATGAACGGCGGCAAAGTAGGACGCCACCGGCGCGCCTTCTGCGTCTTCCGGACCGAGGCCGAACAGGGCGGCCATGCGGCGGTCGGCGACCACGCGGTCGGTACCAACTTGCCAGCTCCAGACGCCCACCTCGGCGGCGGCGATGGTCGACTCCAGCCGCGCCCGGGTTTCCTCCAGCGCCGCCTCGGCGCGGGTGCGCTCGGCCGCGGTGGCATAGGCGTCCAGGTAGAAGCGCGCCTTGGCCCTCAGGATCGGCACCGAGATCGGCTCTTCCAGCACCGACAGGGCGCCGGCTTCGTATAGCGGGTCGACCTTGAAGTCGCGTTGCCGCGGCAGCCCGACGGCAACCAGCGGCACCGGCGGGAAAGCCGCGCGCAGGCGCTTCAGGGAGGCGGCGAAGTCGTCCACCTTGCCCGTATAGCCGGCCAGGATCAGGGCGAAGCCGGGCGGCGCGATGTATTCGAGGGCTTCGTCTGCACTGCGCACGCGCAGTACGTCATAGCCGAGCTCGGCGGCGACGCTGGCCACGGCCGGATCGGCCTGCGGGCGGTCGCAGACGAACAGGACGCGGCCGCGCGCGGACTGGTTCACGCCGGCCTCCGCGGGACAATGGCGGTACGGCGGGCGGGGCTGGCAGGAGGCGCAGGGTTCATGCAGTGTCTGTCTAGTCGATTGTCTAGGCAATGTAGGAGTAGTCCCACCCAATGTCAACCATCGGCCGTGCGCGCCGCTTGCCGGCTTGGCGTTAGGATGGCGACCCAGGAGGAAGAATCATGAGCAATGGAATCGACGAACGATACGACATGGGCGCCATCATGGGTGGCCTGTATGGCGACGGCATCATCGCCTGCAAGGGCGCGTTCACGCAGGAATGGGTGGCGCATCTGAAGGAAGACATCGAGAAGCTGTTCGCGGAAGCGAAGGCGCGCCCCGGCGGTGTCCTGGAGCGCGGCCCGCAGCGCTATTACGTCGAGGTGCATCCGGAGCGCGTGCGCGGCTTCGTCGAACTGGTCACGCATCCCTGGGTGGTGGCCGTGTGCCGCGCCGTGCTCGGCCCGGACTACAAGGTGGTGGAGACGGGTTTCGACATTCCCTTCCCGGGCGCCATGCACCAGCCCTGGCACCGCGATTTTCCGGCACCCGAAGCGACCCTGGTGGGACGGCGCCTGAATTCGCTGGCCTTCAACATCACGACCGTCGACGTGACCGAGGAGATCGGTCCCTTCGAGATCGCACCGGGCACCCAGTGGGACGATCTTGCCGGCAGCGATCCGATGTTCCCTGATAAGTCGCTTTACCCGCGCTACGAAGCCCGCGCCCAGCGCAAGCTGCCGAGGGTGGGCGACATTTCCGCGCGCTCGGCGCTCACCATCCACCGCGGCACAGCCAACCGCTCGCAGCAGTCGCGGCCCGTGTTCGTGCTGGGCGTGGATGCGCCGGACGCCCGCAACGCCGACAAGCACGATCTGCAAGTCACCCAGGCCTATTGGGACCGCTTGCCGGAAGAGGTGCGTGCCCACCTGACGTGCCGGGTGGTGAGCTCGCTCGAGGATATTTACCAGGCCCATACGATCGAAGGCCTGAGGATGGGTGTTACGGTCTAGTCGTCTTTCTTCAGCGAGTCGGCCAGGGCATCCGAGGCGATGCCCTTGGGCACCTTGCCGACCCGGCGGGTGGCGTCCGACTGCTGGTCCATGTTCACTTCTTCGGCGACCTCGAAGCGGCCGTCGGCAGTATTGTCGGCGGCGCCGGCCGGAAGCAGGTCTTCAGAGCGGCTGAGCTCGCCGTTTTCGTCAGGCGTGGCGCGCTGCTGGTTCTGCCGGCCCTGCTGTTTCCGGCCCTGTTCCTGGTTCCGGTTCTGCTGGTCTGCCATCGCTTCCTCCTGTATGCGTGTCGATCGCTGTCGGGCGATTATGGCGCAGGGCAGGGTGGGCGGGCGCACGCTACCGGCTGCCGTCCTTGTTCCGCTGGGGCAGGTTCTTTTCCAGGATAGCCCAGATGATCAGGCCATAGGCAAGCAGACGGACCAGGTAGTGCAGCGGCGAGTCCTCGGCATCCTGGTAAGTCAGGGCCGAATACACGCGGTGGGCGCCTTCGATCCCGAAGGACAGGGCAAAATACATGAAGAAGCGGTCGCGCGTGCTGCGCCAGAACCGCAGGAAGAACAGCGCGATCACGGTCGAGGCCATGGCGATGGCGCCGGTGAGCATGTCGGTCACGGTTATTCCTTTTCGTAGATCAGGCCATACAGCAGGAGAAGCATCGAGACGAGCGCCGCAATCAGGCGCACCGGCAGCAGGTTGACGTCGGGATCGGGGAACACGATCTTGTCGAGCACCAGGAACAGGTTATTCACCGTCATCGCCACGAAGGACCAGCCGCTCCAGAACAGCAGGCGGTGCCGGGTGCGCCGATAACTGGCCAGCAGCAGCACGGCACAGGCCAGTGAAGTCAGGGCGCAGAGAGTGTAGATGGTAAACGCCACTTAGGAATCCTTTCGCCACTTGAAGGCGTCGGCAAACTGCTGCGCCTTGCGGTCGAGGGAAGAATGGATGAGGTGTGTGACTTCGACCAGGTGGCTCGCGTAGACGTCCGCCAGGCGGTCGATGCGTTCGCGCAGCGCGTCTTCGCGCGGCCGGTAGCAAAAGGCATCGGCACTGGCGTCCGGCCATGGCGCGGCCATGCCGGAACGGCACAGCTCGTCGAGCAGGCCCTCCGCCACTTTGTCGCGCACGTAGAGGCGGCGCGCCAGGGTATCCCGGGTCCATACCTGCTCCGGATCCGCCCGCATCAGCAGCAGGGCTTCCAGGAAGGGTACCGAAGGGATGCTGGTCAGCACGAAGCGCCGGAGATCCTCGGGAATGGAGTGTTTATCCATTACCAATATGTTTGCTCAAATGCACTTTAGCTTTTGGAAAGCGGGAATTCTATAACATTCCAGTTGGAAAGGCGTTTTCTATCGTGCGCGGCCCTGCACGGATCTTCTGACGCCCCGCAAGAACTACTCGGCTACAATGGCGGCACGTTTGATCTTTGTACATCGCCATGCTTCAGAAGTTGTTCGCTCCGCTCGTTTTATCGTCCAGCCTCTTGATCCTCGGAGCCTGCGACCGGCACGCCGCGGACACCCACCGCACCGGCGCGCCCGTCGCGTCCCAGTCCGAAGCGCAGCGAGGGCCGGCGTCCTGCGCCGACCATTACCTCGACGGCCGCGCACCGCAGATCCAGAATCCCAAGCTGGCCCCACAGACCACGGAGTTGTGCTTCAACGTGTTCAGCGTGATGCATTCGGGTATCACGCGCACGCCGCTGTGGTCGGCCGAGCACCTCGAAGCCAATGAAGTGGAATCGGCCCAGCAGCTGACCCGCGAGAATTCCTTCCACGCGGAGCAGCGCCTGCCTGCCGGCCAGCGCGCCGAACTCGCCGACTACGCCCGCAGCGGCTACGACCGCGGCCACATGGCGCCGAATGGCGACATGCCCGACCGCGACAGCCAGCGCGACAGCTTCAGCCTGGCCAACATCGTGCCGCAGGACGGCGAGAACAACCGCCACCTGTGGGCCGGCATCGAGGGCGTGGTGCGCAGGATGGCGAAGAAGGAAGGCGACCTGTACGTGGTGACCGGCCCCGCCTTCCTGGGCAGCAACCTGCGCAAGGTCGGCAACGTGCTGGTGCCGACCCACCTGTATAAACTCGTATACAGTCCGCGCCAGAAGGCCGGCGCCGCCTGGTTCGTCGAGAACACCGCCGACGCCAAGCCGAACGTGATCCCGATCCCGGAACTCGAACGCATCATCGGCATCAATCTGCTGCCCGCCCTCAGCGACGAGGAGAAGGAACGCATGCTGAAACTGCCGAACATCCGCCAGAACAAGGGCGACAGGAGGAATTCATGAGCAAGAAAGAGGACGCACCCGCCTTCGTTCCCTACGCAAACGAAGCCGATGTGATCGAAATCGGCCGCCTGATGCTGGAAAACCGCCTCGACCGCATCACCATTTCCGGCGACGTCGACCTGACCGCCGACAAGCACGGCCTGGAGGCGGCGCGTCGCCTGCATGCGCTGCTGGGACAGGTCGTCGCCAGCCTCGAAAGCCGGGATCTGCCGGACCAGTTACCGCCACCGCCGGTGGAGACAGTCGATAATCCATTCGCATGATTGACGTTTGTAGATAGTCAATGGTGCGCGGGTTCAGACACCTTTTGCGGTAACCTCGATTGCTCTAGCGTCGTGATTCGAGGAGATCAACTGTGCAAATTGACCAAGCGCAACCAAACGGACAGGAGCCACTCAAGGTGCCGGTGGTCCGCGAGGAAGTGCAGGTCGACAAGCGGGTTGTCGATACCGGTCGCGGCGTGCGCATCCACAAGACGGTCGCCGAGCATCCCTGCCACATCGACGAACGCCTGACGCGCGACGAGGTTGAAATCAGCCACGTCCCGGTGGACCGCATCGTCCCGCTCGACGCTGCGCCCGCCACGCGTTACGAAGGCGATACCCTGGTGGTGCCGATCCTCGAAGAAGTCCTCGTGGTCGAACGCCGCGTGCGCATCAAAGAGGAAGTCCGCATCACCCGAACCCGGCGCGAGGAGCACCACGCGGAAACCGTCATGCTCAAGTCCGAGCAGGTCAGCGTGGAGCGCTTCGACGAGGCCGGCGACCGCCCACCTGAATGATATGTCAATCGGAGGATCTATCATGCAACATACCCTTGTAGCGGTTTTCGACAACCGCAGCGACGCGCAGAATGCAATGGACGAACTGCTGGCCTCGGGCTTTACCCGCGCCGACGTCAACGTCTCCAGCGCCGATCCGACCGGACAGACCGACAGCCTGACCGGCACCACTCCCCATACCAGCGAAGTGCACGAGGGCTTCATGTCCCAGATCAAGCACTTCTTCACCGGCCTGTTCGGCTCCGACAACGGCGACCACGTCGAGCGCTATTCGGACGCCGTCACCCGCGGCCACCACGTGCTGACTTTCGTTACCCAATCGGAACCGGAAGTCGAGCGCGCGGCCGACATCCTCGAGCGCTTCGGCCCGGTCGACCTGGACGAGCGCCACGACCTGACCGGCTCTGCCAGCTCGCTGGACCCGGCGATGCTGGCGGCCGGCGCCACCTCGGGCAGCGGCATCCAGAAGTCCGCGCCGATCTCCTCGCAATCGGGCGAATACCACGAACCCTCTTACGGCGCCGGCTCGCTGAGCGGCGAAACCGGCGACCGCGTCCCCTTCGGCACCCAGACCCTCAACGATTCGGTGCCGGGAGGCCAGACCTATCAGGAGCCGATGCCCCGGACGACCTTGCGCTCGCATTCGATGCAGGCCGGTAATCGGCTGCGGGAAGGCGAATCCCTGCAAGGCAGTTCCTCTATCCGCGACGAGGAAGACGCTTCGCTGGGCGGTACCATCCAGACCGGCTCGATCCAGCGCGACGCCGGCCAGACCGGTTCGATGCAGCGCGACATGGGCGAAATGCTCAACGAACAGCGCAGCACGGCGATTCCGGTCGTGCAGGAAGACCTGCAGGTCGGCAAGCGTGAAGTCCAGCGCGGCGGCGTGCGCGTGTTCTCGCGCGTGGTCGAGACCCCGGTCAATGAAAGCGTCAACCTGCGCGAAGAACACGTGAACGTGGAACGCCGTCCGGTCGACCAGCCGATCTCGCCGTCCGACTCGACCGCCTTCAAGGAGCAGTCGATCGAGATGCGCGAAACCGCCGAGGAGCCGTTGATCCAGAAGACCGCCCGCGTGGTCGAGGAAGTCCTGGTCGGCAAGGAAGTCACCCAGCGCCAGCAGAACATCAGCGACAGCGTGCGCCATACCGAGGTGCAGGTCGAATCGCTGGGCCAGGACCGCTCGTCGATGCGCGCGTCCAACCTGGAAGACGACGACAGCTACTACCGCAACGACTGGAACAAGAATTACTCCAGCCTGGGCGGGAGCTACGACGACTACGCGCCGGCCTACCGCTACGGCTCCGAGATGCGCCGCAACGCGAAGTACGGCAACCGCGACTGGAGCGACGTCGAGAACGACCTGCGCAGCGATTGGGACACCCGCTACAGCAATAGCGGTGTCTCGACCTGGGACAAGATGAAGGCCGCCATCCGCCGCGGCTGGGACAAGATCACCCCGGATACGGACAGCGACAGCGCCTACCGCAGCCACTACGACAGCAACTACGCCAGCTCGGGCAGCAGCTACGACGATTACGCGCCGGCCTATCGCTACGGTACGGAGATGCGCAGCAACGACCTGTATCGCAACCGCAACTGGAACGACGTCGAATCCGACCTGCGCAGCGACTGGGATACCCGCTACAGCAGGAACGGCGTCTCGACCTGGGAGAAGATGAAGGCGGCGGTGCGCCACGGCTGGGACAAGGTCACTTCGTGATCGGGGGCTAGTCCCATGAAAAACGCCGGCCGAGGCCGGCGTTTTTTTCGTCCGAAACGTCCGAACGGAGCGTTTACTGCGCAAACACCTGCACCGCCGGCGTAATCTTGACCGCCTCCGGACGAATGCCCAGCTTCATCGCGCCGATCGCCTTGTCCTCGTCCAGCAGGGCCTGCGGCTTGGTCGCGTCGTAGCTGATCGGCGAGAAGGCATCGCTCACCAGCTTGTCCTTCAGGCCGGCCGCATCCTTGGTGATGAAGACCACCGACAGGTTCTTCGCCGACAGGTGCTTGCGCATCGCGGCGTTGACGTCGGCCGCGCTCAGCTTCGACAGGCCGTCACGCATCATCTGCGTGAATTCCGGCGTGCGGTACCACTGCGAATCCAGGGCGTAGCCGAGCTGGGCGTCCTGGGTCGCCGTCATCACGAACACGTTCTTCATCAGGTAGTCGCGGGTGGCTTCGAATTGTTCCTGGGTCAGGCCCTGGTCGATCAGCTTGCCGAGTTCGGTGAGCGCGATGCGCAGCGCCATGTGGGCGTTCTGCGGCGCGACCGGACGGATCCAGATTTCGAAGATCTGCGACTTGCGGCCCAGGTTCGGGCTCGGGAAAAAGCCGAACATGCCGCGTGGGAAGGCTTCGATGTAGGCGTAGTCGCCGTAGTTCATGCCGCGTACCTCGCGGATCCGCTGGTACAGGTAGGAGTTCGAGGCGCGATGCTCGCCCAGCCAGGTCTTGGCCAGCCACAAGGCCGCGAAGTCCGGGTGTGCACGGTTGACCTCGATCGGCAGGCCGAAGGAAATCGCGGTGGCGCGGGTGTTCTTCTCGATGATCTCGACTTCCAGGCCTTGCGGCATGCGGCCCTGGGGCTTGGCGATGCGAGGCAGGCCGGCGCCTTCCGGCAGGCCGGCCAGGCGGGTCTTCAGCTGGGCGGTCATCTCCGGGCTGACGTCACCCGAGATGCCGACGCGCAGCGCGCCCTGCGCATAGGCCTGGCGGTAGAAGTTCTTGACGTCGTCCAGGGTGATCGAGTCGATGCCCTTGACCGTGCCCAGGACCGGATGCCCGTAGGGCGTGCCGGCGAAGATATTGGCCTGCAGGCGTTCTTTGCCGAACTCTTCCTCGTTATTGTCCTTCAAGTCCAGCACCAGTGCGTTCTTCTGGGCATCCTTCAGGCGGCGGAAGTCGTCCTCACGGAAGCCCGGCGTGAGCAGCTGGGGCAGGGCGATGTCGAGGAACTGGTTCCAGTTGTCCTTGTGGATGGTGCCGGTGAAGGTGGTCATTTCCTTGTCGGTCAGCTCGCCGAAGCCGCCGGCGATCGGGAACAGGGCCTTGGTCACCTCGTCGTACTTGCGATCAAAGGAGCCGGCGCGGGCGACCATGGCCGCGGTCAGGGCGGCCAGGCCTTCCTTGCCGGCAGGGTCCTGGCTAGCTCCCGCTTCGAACAGCAGCTTGAAGCGCACCTGCGGCAGGGCAGTCTTCTGCACCAGCACGTCGAACCTGGCGTCGGTGGCCTTGGGCGCCATGTCGGCCAGCTTGGGCAGGGCCTCGATGCCGGCCGGGAGGGCGTCGTGCGACAGGGTCGTCACCACCATCGCGTCGTCGACCAGGTATTTGCGCGCCGCCGCCTGCAGGTCGGCCGGCGTCAGGGTGTCGATCAGGCGGTAGTAGCGGTTGATGGTGCCGTAGGAACGGTCGTAGTGGACGTAGGAAGCCAGGGTCTGGGCGATGGTGTCGGTATTGTCCAGGCTGCGGATCAGGCCGTATTTTTCCGAGGACTGGGCATCTTCCAGTGCCTGCTTCGTGACCGGGACGTCGCGCAGCTTGGCCACCGTCTCGAGGATGGCATTGCGTACGTACAGTGCGTCTTCCGGCTTCTTGACGCGGGCGCCGATGGTCACCAGCGACGGGTCGACACGTGCCGGGGTGTAGTCGAACAGCTGGTCGACCTTCTGCTCGTCCTGCACCAGGCGTTTATACAGCGGCGAGGTGCGGCCGAACGACAGCGACAGCAGCATCGACAGCGCGGCCTGGTCCTTCTTCGTATCCGAGAAGGCCGGGGCGCGGAAGGCCACCGTCACCAGCGGCAGGGTTGGGCTCTGCCAGCTTACGTGGCGGTATTGCGCTCCCTGTGCGGCGGGCTCGGCCGGGACCGCGACATTGTAGGAGCCGCGGCGCCAAGCGCTCCAGTATTTCTCGACCAGCGCCACCGCGTTCTTCGGATCGACGTCGCCGGCGATGATGATGGTGGTGCGCTCCGGGCGGTACCAGCGGTCGAAGAAGACCTTCGAGTACTGGTACTGGTTGGGCATGTCCTCGATGTCCTTCAGGAAGCCCATCGTGGTGTGCTTGTAGGTGTGGGTGTTGAAGGCGGCATCGCGCTGGACCTCGAACAGCTTCTGCATCGGATTGGCGCTGTTCTTGTTGTACTCGCCCAGCACGGCGCGCGATTCGGTCTTGAACGCGGCTTCGGAGTAATCCAGGTGCTGGAAGCGGTCGGCCTCGACCTTCAGCACGGTTTCGAGGTCCTGCTTGGCGAAGGTCGTGTAATAGTTGGTCAGGTCGTCGCTGGTGTAGGCGTTCTGGCGGGCGCCGGCCTTGGTGATGATCTCCTGGTACTTCTCGGGCGGGTAGGCCTTGGTACCGCGGAACATCATGTGTTCGAAGAAGTGGGCGAAGCCGGACTTGCCCGGCTCGACTTCATTGCGCGAACCGGTCTGCACCGGAATGGTGACCGAGACCAGGTTCGGGAAGCCGGTCGGCACCACGATCACCTTGAGGCCGTTGGGCAGCTGTGTTTCAGTGGCCTTGAACGGGAGGACGTCGGATTTCGATGGCGCCGAAGCGGGCGCGGCCAGGGCCGGCAGCGCCATGGACAGGGCCATGGGCAGGGCTGCCAGCGGGACGAACTTGGACAACTGTGTCACGCGATCTCCTTGGGAAAAATACTGTGCGCGACAGCATAGAGTATTCCCAAAGAAAGATATAGGACAATCAAGTATGCATGCGGCTCAGGCAGGTTCCGACTGCGGCAGGCTGATCCGGTTGCGGCCCATGTGCTTGGCGCGGTAGAGCGCGGCGTCGGCGGTGGCCACCAGGTCGGACGCGGAGGTATCCGGCGACGCCAGCGCGGTGGCGGCGCCGATCGAGACCGTCACGCGCTGGCCGGCCGCCAGGCGGTTCGGCACCTGCAGCTGCTCGACCCGGGTGCGGATGCGCTCGGCGACGCTGGCGGCGCCCTTCAGCGACTGGTTCGGCAGGATCACGGCGAACTCCTCGCCGCCGTAGCGGGCCACCAGGTCGTTTGCGCGCATCTCGCTGGCGACGGCGGTGGCGATGCGCTTCAGGCATTCGTCGCCGCCAAGGTGGCCGTTGGCGTCGTTGAAGGCCTTGAAGTTGTCGACGTCGACCATCAGCAGCGACAGCGGCTGGCGCTGGCGCAGCGCGCGCGACCATTCGGCCTGCAGGGTGTCGTCGAAGCAGCGGCGGTTGGCCAGGCCGGTCAGGCCGTCGCGGGTGGCCAGCTGCTCGAGCGCGATCTGGGCCATCTTTTCGTCGGTCAGGTCGCGCAGGGTTTCGACCACGGCGGCGAGGCGGCCGCGCTCGTCGTAGATGGGGCTGGCATCGGCGGCCAGGTAGCGGCGCCGGCCGACGCGCGGCATGTCGAACCAGCTTTCGGCCGACAGATGGCTGGGCTGGCCGGAAGGGATGCCGTAGTCCTGGCGCGGATGGATGCTGGGAATCTCGCCGGCGCGGTCCTGCACCACCATGTCGGCCAAGGTGGGGCACTGCTCGTCGAAAAAGCTGCGCCAGTGCTCGCGGGTGCCGACGACTTCACTGGCGGGCACGCCGGTCAGGTGCTCGCAGGCACGGTTCCAGATCATCACGCGGCAACTGGTGTCGAGCACGAATACGGGAATCGCCAGCATTTCCATGAGCTGGTGCGCGAAGGCGCGTTCACCGTTCGCGCTGGCGCCGTCCATGAGCCGTGGCATTGTCGTCGTGCCTGTCATAAGCCGTCCTCTGATCTGTCTGTTGAGCAATAAATTGATTGCTGACAAGATCCGATTGTGCGGGACGGCACTTCGCGCCCTATTGATTAAAGGCAAGAAGATTTCTAAGCAGGAATTTTCCTAGAAATGCGCGGCATGAGTCTGCCGCTGCTGTCACCCGGGCTCGGCGGCCCGGGAATTGCTGCGCAGGCTGGTGCCGAGGCGGTCGAGGCGGGTGCGCAGGAGTTCCAGGCGGCTGCGGATCGCCTGGTCGGCGGCGCAGCGCTGCTGGATCTGGGTCAGCTCGGCCTGGATGACGACCAACTGGCCCTGCGGATCGCCGGCGCAGTCGCCGCTCGCGCGTGCCGCCATGCGGGCCAGCAGCAGGTCGGCTTCCGCGAAAGCCTGGTCGGACCGGGTACGGGCCGATTCTTCGCGGCATAGCGCGGCCTCGAGGCCGGCGATCCGGTCTTCGCTGCGGACCCGCCGGAACAGGGCCGCGTACAACACGGCCATGCCCAGCAGGAGGACGGCGCCCGCACGCAGACGTTCAGGCAGCATGGCGTCGGCACCGGCGCCGGCACGCCACAGTCCCGCCAGCAGCAGGATGGCGCTCAGGGCGTAGACGGCGTAGCGGGCGTGTTGCATTGTCTTCATGGTCGGCCTCCTAAGGTCGTAGGAACTTTCCGCCATGAAAAGGTACGACTTTCCGAACGGATATATTTTGCCGATAGTCAATAAATTCGGGGTCTACTGCAGCTGTACCCGCGCGCGGTATAATGGAAGGTTGACGAGGGGCTTAACCGGACTTTTACCGTGACTTACAGCATCAAAGAAATTTTCTATACCCTGCAGGGCGAAGGCGCGCACGCCGGCCGTCCGGCGGTGTTCTGCCGCTTTTCCGGCTGCAACCTGTGGACCGGGCGCGAAAGCGACCGCGCCAGCGCCGTCTGCCAGTTCTGCGATACCGATTTCGTCGGCACCGATGGCGAGCGCGGCGGCAAGTTCAAGGACGCGGCGCTGCTGGCCGACGAAATCGACGGCCTGTGGCCGGCCAGCTACCCGGCCAGCAAGTACGTGGTCTTCACCGGCGGCGAGCCCCTGCTGCAGCTCGACAAGGCCCTGATCGACGCCATGCACGCGCGCGGCTTCACCATCGCGATCGAGACCAACGGTACCCTGCCGGTGCCGGAGGGCGTCGACTGGATCTGCGTCAGCCCGAAGATGGGCTCGAAGCTGGTGGTCGAAAAGGGCAATGAAATCAAGGTGGTGATCCCGCAGGCCGGCCAGGATCTGGCTGCCTACGAACACCTCGACTTCGAGAATTTCTACGTCCAGCCGATGGACGGCCTGCTGGCCGCCCAGAACACCCGCCTGGCGATCGAGACCTGCCGCCGCAATCCGAAGTGGAAGCTGAGCATCCAGACCCACAAACTCCTGCAAATCCCCTGAGCGCTCCCGCGCCAGTACTGCCCACATTTATGCTGACCATTACCCGCAAGCTCGAATTCGATGCCGGCCATCGCATTCCCGACCACAAGAGCCAGTGCCGCAACCTGCACGGCCACCGCTACACCCTCGAGATCACGCTCACCGGCGCCGTCATCGATTCGGAAGGCAATTCCGACAACGGCATGATCATGGACTTCTCGGACATCAAGGCGCTTGCCAAGGAACACCTGGTCGACGTCTGGGACCACGCCTTCCTGGTCTACGAAAAGGACGAGAAGGTGCGCGATTTCCTGGCCAGCCTGCCGGGCCACAAGACCATCGTCATCGACCGCATCCCGACCGTCGAGAACCTGGCGCAGGTCGCCTGGAACATCCTGAAAGCCGCCTACACCGACCGCTACGGTACCGGCCTACGCCTGCAGAAGCTGGTGCTGCACGAAACCCCGAACTGCTGGGCCGAGATCACCGATGCCTGATTCCTTGCCGCCGGAGCCGACCGCAGGCGCCCGCGACGGCGCCTACATGGCGCTGGCGCTGCGGGAAGCGCGCAAGGCCTGGGAGGCCGGCGAAGTGCCGGTCGGCGCGGTGGTGGTCAAGGATGGTGAAGTCATCGCCGCCGGCTTCAACCAGCCGATCGGGCGCCACGACCCGACCGCGCATGCGGAAATCGTCGCGCTGCGCGCGGCGGCCGAAAAGCTCGGCAATTACCGCCTGCCGGGCTGCGAGCTCTACGTGACGCTCGAGCCCTGCGCCATGTGTTCGGGCGCGATGATGCACGCACGCCTCGCGCGCGTGGTCTACGCCGCCACCGATCCCAAGACCGGGGTGTGCGGCTCCGTGCTCGACCTGTTCGCGCACGAGGAACTGAATCACCACACCGAAGTCGTCGGCGGCGTGCTGGCCGAGGAGGCCGGCGCCATGCTGAAGGGCTTCTTTGCCGAGCGCCGCGCGGCGCGCAAGGGCTAGTTCCGCCTCGTTCCGCCACATCGCGTAGCGCCCACTATCTGCCGAAAATGGTATGCTGGATCTACGCCACCCGCATAGTGGCGCGGAGACTCACGTGGACCATTCGACCGTCGCCCAGCACCCCCTCCGCTTCCGTTCCTTGCGCGGGCGATACCGGCGCGAGTGTTGCCGCCATGCCTAGCCTGAACGCCAACGGCATCCGCATCGCCTTCGACACCGCGGGCGATCCGAAAGCCGTGCCCTTGCTGCTGATCTCCGGCCTCGGCCTGCAGCTGACGGCCTGGCCGGACGAGTTCGTCGAAGGCCTGGTCGAGCTCGGCTTTTACGTGATCCGTTACGATAATCGCGATACCGGCCTCTCCACCAAGTTCGAGCATGCCGGCACCCCTAACCTGGTCCTGGCCTGGCTGAAGTCGCTGCTGCGCTGGCCGATCCGCCCTCCCTATACTCTGGAAGACATGGCCGACGATGCGGTCGGCGTACTGTCGGCCCTGGGCGTGGCGCGCGCCCACGTGGTCGGGATGTCGATGGGCGGCATGATCGCGCAGTTGATGGCCGCCAAATATCCTTCGCGCGTGCTGAGCCTGACGTCGATCATGTCCAGCAGCGGACGGCGCGGCCTGCCCGGACCGGCGCCCGCCGTGAAGCGCGCCCTGATGCGCCGACCCAAGCCGAACGATGCCGATGCCATGGTCGAGCATGGCGTTCAGTTGCTGCAGGCGATCGGCAGCCCGACTTATCCGACCCCTGAAAAGGAGTTGCGCCGCCGGGTGGCGCGCGCACTGAGGCGCAATTGCTGCCCAGGCGGCGTGCTGCGCCAGATCCTGGCCGTGACCGCCAGCGGCGACCGCAGGGCGCAACTGCACACCATCGTCGCCCCGACCCTGGTGATCCATGGCGCCGCCGACCCGATGGTGCCGCTGGCCTGCGGTGCGGACACCGCCGAGGCGATTCCGAACGCCCGCCTGGAAGTGATCGAAGGCATGGGTCACGACCTGCCGACCCAATTACTGGAGAGGCTGCTTGCCTTGATCGACGCCCATGCCCACGGTAAGATGACGCCCGACTCAACACCGCGGCTTTTCGTCAAACAGTGATCACTCCGAAAATTGGCATCGCGCTGGTCGCGCCGGGCGGCTACGCGCCCGATGCCGAAGCAGTAGCACGCGGCATCGCCCGCCTCGAATCCCAGGGCATCCTGGTCCATAACTACTACGAGCACGACAAGCGCCACCTGCGCTTCGGCGGCACCGACGAGTCGCGCCTGGCGCAGCTGAACGCGGCCGCCGCGGATCCGGACGTGCAGCTCGTGATCGCGCTGCGCGGCCAGTACGGCATGACCCGCCTGCTGCCACACATCGACTTCGACCGCATGGCCGACAGCGGCAAGATTTTCGTCGGCTTCTCGGACATCACCGCCTTCCACATGGCGCTCTACGCCCGGCGCGGCGCGATCAGCTACGCCGGCCCGATGTTCGCCGGCGATTTCAGTGCGGCGGAGCCGGACGAGTTCACCCTCGGCGATTTCTGGCGCTGCCTGGCGGGCCCGACCCACAGCGTGACAGGGGAGGGCAGGGAAAATCCGGCGCTGGACGTGAACGGCACGGTGTGGGGCGGCAACCTGGCGATGATCATGTCGCTGGCCGGCACCGACTACTTCCCGCGTATCGATGGCGGCATCCTGTTCCTGGAAGACATCGCCGAACACCCCTACCGCGTCGAACGCATGCTGCTCCAGCTGATGCAGACCGGCGTGCTGGCGCGCCAGCGCGCGATCGTGCTGGGCGATTTCTCGGGCTACCGGCTGGCGCCGGCCGATAACGGCTACAACTTCGACGAGATGCTGGCCTATCTGCGTGCGACCCTGCCGTGTCCGGTGCTGACCGGATTGGAGTTCGGGCATATCCAGCGCCGCGTGACGATTCCATTCGGGGCGCAGGGGCATCTGGTGTCGGACAAGTCCGGCTGGCGCCTGACGATGTCCGATTATCCGACCGTTCGCGTCGGTTGAGAGGATTTCCCCGCCTTCATAGTGGCGGGCTGCTCACTCTGTAGCTACGCAATGGTAAAATGCACGGTTATTGAATAGAACCGCGCATGTCGCGTTAACTCCGCAGGAAGGTTACCAAGTGCTATCTACAGCCAACATCACGATGCAGTTCGGCGCCAAGCCGCTGTTCGAGAACATCTCCGTCAAATTCGGCGACGGCAACCGCTACGGCCTGATCGGCGCCAACGGTTGCGGCAAGTCGACCTTCATGAAGATCCTTGGCGGCGACCTCGAGCCGTCGGGCGGCAATGTCTCGCTCGACCCGGGCGAGCGCCTCGGTAAGCTGCGACAGGACCAGTTTGCCTACGAAGACGTGCGCGTGCTGGACGTCGTCATGATGGGCCACACCGAACTGTGGAACGCGATCGCCGAGCGCGACGCCATCTACGCGAACCCGGAAGCAAGCGACGACGACTACATGAAGGCCGCCGAGCTCGAAGGCAAGGTCGCCGAATACGACGGCTACTCGGCCGAAGCGCGTGCCGGCGAGCTGCTGCTGGGCCTGGGTATCGGCACCGACCTGCACCAGGGCCCGATGAGCGCCGTGGCGCCGGGCTGGAAGCTGCGCGTACTGCTGGCCCAGGCCCTGTTCTCGGATCCGGACATCCTGCTGCTGGACGAGCCGACCAACAACCTGGACATCCACACGATCAGCTGGCTGGCGGACATGCTGAACCAGCGTAACTCGACGATGATCATCATCTCGCACGATCGTCACTTCCTGAACTCGGTCTGTACCCACGTCGCCGACATGGACTACGGCACCCTGAAGGTCTATCCGGGTAACTACGACGATTACATGGAAGCCTCGACCCAGGCCCGCAACCAGCAGCTGGCGAACAATGCCAAGGCCAAGGAAAAAGTGGCCGAGCTGCAGGACTTCGTGCGCCGCTTCTCGGCCAACAAGTCGAAGGCCCGCCAGGCGACTTCCCGCCTCAAGATGATCGACAAGATCAAGATCGAGGAATTCAAGCCGTCCTCGCGCGCCTATCCCTTCGTGCGTTTCGAAGGCGAGAAGAAGCTGCACCGTCTTGCCGTCGAGGCCGAGGGCTTGACCAAGTCCTACGACCGCACGCTGTTCAAGAACTTCTCGATCATGGTCGAGGCCGGCGAGCGCATCGCCATCATCGGCGCCAACGGCGCCGGCAAGACGACCCTACTGCGCTCCATCGGTGGCCACGAAGTCACCGGCATGGACGCCGACACCGGCCGCATCAAATGGGCCGAGAACGCGAACCCGGGCTATATGCCGCAGGATCCGACCGAGGAATTCGCCACCGACCTCAACCTGACCGACTGGATGGGCCAGTGGACCAAGGAAGGCGACGACGACCAGGCCGTGCGCTCGATCCTGGGCCGCCTGCTGTTCGGCGGAGACGAGGTCAAGAAGTCGGTGCGCGTGCTGTCCGGCGGCGAGAAGGGCCGCATGATGTACGGTAAGCTGATGCTGGGCCGTCACAACGTGCTGATGCTCGACGAACCGACCAACCACATGGACATGGAATCGATCGAGTCGCTGAACATTGCGCTGGACAAGTATGCCGGCACCCTGATCTTCGTCTCGCACGACCGTGAATTCGTGTCCTCGCTGGCGACCCGCATCCTCGAGGTGAAGGAAGACCGCGTGGTCGACTTCCAGGGCAATTACGAGGATTACCTGAAGAGCCAGGGCCTCGAATAAGTTTTCGTGACGCGAACAAGAAATAGCGTGGGCACGGTGCGCCTACCCTACATTGCTTCGTAGGGTGGGCACACCGTGCCCACGAAACCATGGTGACATTGATATGAATACCATTGCTCCAATCAAAACCTTCGAGTACGACCGCCCCGTAGGCGGCGTGTGCTCGACCTCGGAAGCCTGGGCGCGCGCACCAATGCCCGTCGAGGCGGCCGAGAAGGAAGCCCTCAAGGACCGCATCCGGCGCCTGCTGAAGGAAAAAGAAGCCGTGCTGGTCGCCCACTACTACGTGGACGCCGACCTGCAGGACCTGGCCGAGGAAACCGGCGGCTGCGTCTCGGACTCGCTGGAAATGGCGCGCTTCGGCCGCGACCATCCGGCAAAGACCCTGGTCGTCGCCGGCGTGCGCTTCATGGGCGAGACCGCGAAGATCCTCAGCCCCGAAAAGACCATCCTGATGCCGGACCTGGACGCGACCTGCTCGCTGGACCTGGGTTGCCCGGCCGACGAGTTCGCCGCCTTCTGCGACCAGCACCCGGACCGCACCGTGGTCGTCTACGCGAACACCTCCGCCGCCGTGAAGGCGCGCGCCGACTGGATGGTGACTTCGTCGATCGGCCTGGACATCGTCGATTACCTGCACAAGCAGGGCAAGAAGATTCTGTGGGCGCCCGACCGCCACCTGGGTGCCTACATCCAGAAGAAGACCGGCGCCGACATGCTGCTGTGGCAGGGTTCCTGCCTCGTGCACGACGAGTTCAAGGGCATCGAACTCGACCTGCTGCGCGCCCAGTATCCGGACGCGAAGGTGCTGGTGCACCCGGAATCGCCGGCCAATGTGGTCGAACAGGCAGACGCGGTCGGCTCGACCACCCAGCTGATCGACGCCGCCCGCACCATGGATGCGACCACCTTCATCGTCGCCACCGACAACGGCATCCTGCACAAGATGCGTGCCGCCGCCCCGGGCAAGCACTTCATCGATGCGCCGACGGCCGGCAACAGCGCCACCTGCAAGAGCTGCGCCCACTGTCCGTGGATGGCGATGAACGGCCTGGTCAACCTGGCCGCCGTACTGGAAGCGACGGACGGACGCAACGAGATCCACGTCGATCCGGAAACCGGCCGCCAGGCCAAGCGCGCCATCGACCGCATGCTCGATTTCGCCGCCGCCAAGAAAGCCAAGGCCCTGCCGACCGGTTCGCTGGAGCAGGAAAGCAAACTGTTCTCTGGAATCGGACCCGCATGACGACCTTACGTAACCCATTCGCGGAAGAAGGCGGTGCCTTCAACGAAAAGCTGCAAGCCGCGTTCGAACAGAACCTCCTTGCCGCGCTGCTGGAAGACGTCGGTACCGGCGACCTGACCGGCAAGCTGGTGCCGGACGAGCCGCGTGCGAAAGCGCGCGTGATCGTCCGCGAAGAAGCCGTGCTGTGCGGCGCCCCCTGGTTCGAGGGCATCATGCTGGCGGTCGACCAGGACATCGAGATCGACTGGCAGTACGCCGAAGGCGACCTGATGGCCGCGGACAGCGTGGTCTGCACGATCGAAGGTTCGCCGCGTTCGCTGCTGACGGCCGAGCGCGCCGCCTTGAACTTCCTGCAGCTTCTGTCCGGCGTGGCAAGCGCCACCCGCAAGTACGTCGAAGTCGTGGCCGGCACCCGCGCCAAGATCCTCGACACCCGCAAGACCCTGCCTGGCCTGCGCCAGGCGCAGAAGTACGCGGTGCGCGTGGGCGGCGGCGCCAACCAGCGCATGGCACTCTACGACGGCATCCTGATCAAGGAAAACCACATCGCGGCGGCCGGCGGCATCACCGCGGCCCTGAACGCCGCGGCGGCATTGAATGCCGGCGTGACGATCCAGGTCGAGGTCGAGTCGATCGCCGAACTGCAGGAAGCGCTGGCGGCCGGCGCCGTCTCGATCCTGCTGGATAACTTTGATCTGGACATGATGGCCGAGGCCGTGCGAATCAACGACGGCCGTGCGCTGCTGGAAGCCTCCGGCGGCATCAATATGCAGACCGTGCGGGCGATTGCCGAAACCGGCGTCGACCGCATTTCGGTCGGCAGCCTGACCAAGGATGTGCGGGCGACCGACTATTCGCTCAGGATCGTCGGCTGAGCAGTGTGATTCATCATCCCTGCCGCAACGATGACGGCGAACTGGTCGTCATCCACCGGCCCAGTTCGCCCACCGTCCTGACGCATTGGGCGGACTCCGGCGCACAGGCGCTAGCCGTACCCGCTTGCGCGATGCCGGCCGAACTGAATGGGGTCGTGCTGGCACCGTGCGTGCTTCCAGTTGGCGCTGGCGACACGGTCGAGGAGCCTGAATTCATCCTGCCGCCCGGCATGAAGGCCGCGGCCGGCGCGGTGGTCGTCGAGGATGACGGCCGCGTCTGGCTTGTGTCGCCAACCAACGGCTTCGGCGGCTACAGCGCAACCTTTCCGAAAGGGCGGGTGGACCCGGGCGCTACCTTGCAGCAAACGGCAGTGCGCGAAGTGTTCGAGGAATCCGGCCTCGCCGTGCGCCTGGAAGCCTTCCTGCTGGACGTCCGGCGCACGCAAACCTATACCCGCTACTACCTCGCGAAACGCATCGGCGGCTGTCCCTCGGCCATGGGTTGGGAGAGCCAGGCGGTGCACCTGGTGCCCGCCGCACGCCTGGCCGGGATTGCCGCGCATCCGAACGATGCCGCGATCATCCGCGCCCTCCGCGACTGGCTGAGCGTCCGCCGGGGCTGAGGCTCAGACCCCGCTCTCGCTGGCCCGCGCCATCGCCTCCGCCTGCGGCGTGCGCATGAGCACCGGCTCGCCCACCCGCGCCGCGATCGAATCGACTGCCGCCATGACCTGGTCCGGATGCGCGTAATGCGTCATGTGGCCGACGCCTGGCTGCAACTGCAGCTCGCTGTCCGGAACCCGCTCGCTCAGGCGCTCGGAATTGTGGCCGAAGTCGACGATCTGGTCCTGGGTGCCGGCGAGGATCAGGGCCGGCACCTTCAGCTCCGGATAGCGCTTGGCCAGCGACATCGCCGCCGGCACCATCAGCGCGCTTTCGGCGGCGCTGGCGCGCAGCTGGCTCGGGCGCAGGGCCATCCAGGGCGGCAACCGGCGGAACGAATCCGCCACCGGCATCGGCGCGAAGGTTTTCTTGATCAGCGGGCGCCACAGCATGCGGGTCATCAGGGGCGAAATCGTAAACCGCATCAGGTCGCCGACCACGGGGATGGCCGGGCCCGACATCAGCGGCGCATCGAGGCGCAGGCTCGGGTAGTAATAGCCCGACAGCAGCACCAGGCCGCGCACGAAATCCGGCGCCTCCAGCGCCATCGACAGCGCCACCATCGTGCCCCAGGAGTGGCCGAGGACGATGGCGGACTCGACGTCCAGCTCCTGCAAGGCATGGTGCAGCAGCCGGGCCTGGGCCTGCGGCGTCCACACCTTGCTGCGCGGACGTTCGCTGTAACCGAAACCCGGGCGGTCGAAGGCGATCACGCGGTAGTGCTCGGCGGCGCGGTCCAGCAAGCCGCTGTGCTCGAAATCGTTGGCCATCACGCCGTTACCGTGCAGCAGGACCAGCACCGGGCCTTCGCCGCGCTCGATGTAGTGCAGGCGAACGCCATCGACCTTCACGAAGCGTCCCTGCGGCGGATTCTCGGCCTCGGCCTGTTTCGTTTTCGCGCGCACGTAAAAGAAGGATGCGGCCAGTCCCAGCCCGGCCGCGGCGGCGCCGATCTGCCAGCCTTTGATGTTATTCGTCACAATGTTCCCCCGTCGAGTTGAATGGATGGCGTGACTCTTTCAGATCCAGCCCCAGTCCTTGCGAGCAGCTCGACCACGAGGGGCAATACCCGCTCGCTGGATTCTTCGATTTTTATGTCGAGCAGGTCGTCGGCGCGCGTGCGGCCGAGATTGATCGCGGCGATCGGCTTATCGCTGGCGCGCGCCATGCGGGCGAAGCGGAAGCCCGAATACACCATCAGCGAGGAACCGACCACCAGCAGGGCGTCGGCGCGCGCCATCTGGTCGAGGGCGATGGCGGTGCGCGCGGGCGGGACGTTATCGCCGAAGAACACGACGTTCGGCATCAGGGTCCCGGCGCAGCACACGCACTGCGGCAGGCGGAAATCCGCCAGCTCGGCCGGCTCGACCGAAGCGTCGCCGTCCGGCAGCGGGGTCGCGTCCGCATGCAGCATGTGCGGGTTCAGGTCGGCCAGTTGCCCCTGGACGAAGGCGCGCGGAAACAAGGCCGAGCAGTCCAGGCAGACCACCGCGTGGATATTGCCGTGCAGTTCGAGCACGCTGTGGCTGCCGGCCTGGCCGTGCAGGCCGTCGACGTTCTGGGTCAGCACCGAGCCGATCTTGCCCAGCTTCTCCAATGCTGCGATCGCAACATGGCCGGGATTCGGCCGCGCCCTGGACAGCACCGGCCAGCCGATCATGCTGCGCGCCCAGTAGCGTTTCTGGACGTGGTCATATTTGCGAAAATCCGGCCCATGGATGGGCGGGCGGCCGCGGCGGGTGCCGTCGCGGTCGCGGTAGTCGGGAATGCCCGACGCGGTGGACAGGCCGGCGCCGGTCAGCACCAGGGCGCGCGGGTGGCGGTCCAGGAATTCGGCGAGCCGGGCCGCGTGGTCGTGGACGGTAAAACCTTCAGCCATTGTGGTGGTTCCTCGTTGTCTTCCCTCGGGATCGTAACACCCTTACTGACGGGACGGACACACGATACCGGCTCTTGCGCCGCGCTGCAGCATTGCTCAGCGCCGGCTGGAAACGACGATGCCGCCGACGATCAGGGCGAAGGCCAGCCCATGGTAGGCGTGCGGCAATTCGCCCAGGAAGGCCGAGGACAGCAGGGCCGCGAACAGCGGAGTCAGGTTGACGAAGAAGGCGCCAATGCCGGGCCCGGCGCGGCGGATGCCGGCGCCCCACAGCGCGTAGGCCAGCACGGCCGGACCGACGGCGACGAACAGCAGGCTTGCGGCCAGTGTGCCGCTCCAGGCGATCGCATGCGCATCCACGGCCCATTCGACGCCGGTGAACAGTGCCGACCACAGCAGGCCATAAGCCACCTGGGTCGCCAGGAAGGCCGCCCAGTCCGCGCGCAGCGCCGGCGTGTCCTTCGGCTGCAGCAGCATCCAGCTATAGAATGACCAGGCGATGGTCGCCAGGATCATGTAGAGGTCGCCGGCTACGAGCCTAAGGCTCAGCAACTGGTGAATATCGCCGCGGCACAGCACCACCAGCACGCCGAGGATGGACAGCACGGCGCCCGCCACCTGCCGGGGCCGCACCGGCACCTTGAAGAACAGCCGCCCGACCAGCATCATCCACACCGGTATGCCGGACGCGACCAGGGTCACGTTGATCGGCGTGGAACTCTGCAGGGCCAGGTATTGCAGCGAGTTGTACAGGCCGACCCCGGCCAGGCCCAGCAGCGCATAGCGGCGCCAGTTGGCCAGCACGCCGCTGCCGGGTTTCAGCGCGGCGCGGCCCAGCGGAAGCAGGATGAGGAGCGCGATCGTCCAGCGCAGCAGGTTCAGGGTCATCGGCGGCACGGCCTCGCGCACCAGGCGGCCGACGATGGCGTTGCCGGCCCAGAGCAGGGGCGGGACCGCCAGGAGCAGGATGGTGGAGGGGGTGAGTTTTTGGTTCATCATCAAGGCCGCGAACGAAAAACCGTCATCCCCACGAAAGCGGGGATCCATACCGGGCTCATGAAACCGTTCAGTTGGCAGCCAGGCGATGACACCACGGTCCGTGACCCGGCATGGATTCCCGCTTCCGCGGGAATGACGTTAACGGCGCCGCGGCGTCAACACACTCGGCAGCGCCTTCGGCAAGGTATCCGGATAATCCCGCGAATAATGCAGCCCGCGGCTCTCCCGGCGCGACAATGCGCTGCGCACGATCAGGTCCGCCACTTCGACCAGGTTACGCAGCTCCAGCAAGTCATTGGTGACGCGGAAGTTGCGGTAATACTCGTCGATCTCTTCCTTCAGCAGGCGGATGCGGTGGTGCGCGCGTTCCAGGCGCTTGGTGGTGCGCACGATGCCGACGTAATTCCACATGAAGCGCCGCAGTTCGTCCCAGTTGTGGGCAATGACGACCTCTTCGTCGGCATTGGTGACCCGGCTTTCGTCCCAGGCCGGCAGGTCCGGCAGCTCGGCCGGCGGCGCGGCGGCGATCTGGTGGGCGCAGGCGCGGCCGACCACCAGGCATTCCAGCAGCGAGTTGCTGGCGAGGCGATTCGCGCCGTGCAGGCCGGTGCACGCGGTCTCGCCGACCGCGTACAGGCCCGGGATGTCGGTGCGGCCGGCCAGGTCGGTCACCACGCCGCCGCAGGTGAAGTGCACGGCCGGCACCACCGGAATCGGCTGCTGGGTGATGTCGATGCCTAATTCTAAGCAGCGGGCATGAATGGTCGGGAAGTGCTCCTTGATGAATTCCGGGCTCTGGTGGGAGATGTCCAGGTGGACGTAATCCAGGCCGCGCTTCTTCATTTCGAAGTCGATGGCGCGCGCCACCACGTCGCGCGGGGCCAGTTCGCCGCGCTCGTCGTGGGCCGGCATGAAGCGGGTCCCGGCCGCGGCGCCGGCTTCGGGCGGCAGCTTGAGCAGGCCGCCTTCGCCGCGTACCGCCTCGCTGATCAGGAAGGACTTCGCGTAGGGGTGGTACAGGCAGGTCGGGTGGAACTGGATGAATTCCATGTTCGACACCCGGCAGCCGGCGCGCCAGGCCATGGCGATGCCGTCGCCGGTGGCGGTGTCGGGATTGGTCGTGTACAGGTAGACCTTGCCGGCACCGCCGGTGGCCAGCACGGTGTGTTCCGCCTCGAAAGTCAGCACCTTGCCGCTCTGCTCGTCCTGCACGTAGAGGCCGTAGCAGCGCGGCTGGCCGACCAGGCTCGGGGCGCCGCCGTGCACACCGCCGGCGCTCAGCTTGTCGGAGGTGATCACGTCGATCGCGCTGTGATGCTCGAACAGCGCGATGTTCGGATGCGCGCGCACCTTCTGTTCCAGCGTGACCTGGACCGCGTGGCCGGTGGCGTCGGCGGCGTGGATGATGCGGCGCTGGCTGTGGCCGCCTTCGCGCGTCAGGTGGAAGCCGAGTTCCGCGCTTTCGTCGCGGGTGAAGGGCACGCCTTGCTCGATCAGCCATTCGATGGCTTCACGGCCGTGCTCGACGATGAAGCGGGTGGCGGCTTCGTCGCACAGGCCGGCGCCGGCCACCAGGGTGTCGGCAATGTGCTGGTCGTGGCTGTCGCCGGAATCGAGGACGGCGGCGATGCCGCCCTGCGCCCAGTTGCTGGCGCCGTCGAGGAGTTCGCGTTTGGAGATGATGGCCACCTTGCGGGTCTGCGCCAGGTGGAGGGCAACCGACAGGCCGGCCAGGCCGCTGCCGACGATTACAACATCGAATTTCATAATGGTGGAGGCTTGATCAACCTGCCGAGGGTCTCAAGCCCTTTTAGTTTTGTAGAGAGGCATCACTATAGACGATTTGCGGCCGCCTTGTTGGAACGGCATTGGCGGCGATCGGCGTAATCATCCGCGCTTGGCGATGAACGACAGTGTCCTGCATGCGCTTCAGCAGGCACAGCCCGCCGAGCTGCCTGCCGCCCGTCTGGAGAGATTAACGTGATGCATCACGCTTATTGAGGACCATTTCATAGAGACGCCGGTAGCGGGCCGCCGTCAACTCCCAGCTGCGCCGCGTGCTCATGAAATCGCGCGCCGCCGCACCCAGCCCATCGATGCGCCAGGGTTCGGCCAGCACCTGCTCGATGGCCTTCACCAGCGACGCACGCCTGCCGGCCTCGAACAGCATCCCGCTATGCCCGTGCACCAGCAGCTCACGGTGGCAGGGCAGGTCCGATGCGACCACCGCACAGCCCTGCGCCAGTGCGTTGAGCAGGTGCCGTGACGGCTGCAGGGAGGGTTTCAGCCCCAGCGCCGGAAACACCGCGATATCGGCGCGCGCCAGCACATCGGCCGCACGCCGGTAAGAGAGCGGACCGGCGAACACGACGTGGCCGCGCAGTCCCGGCCGGGCCAGCAGCTGCTCGAAACAGGCTTCGCGTTCGCCGCCGGCGGCGACCAGCAGCCGCAGCGCCGGATGCTTGCGCCGCAGTTGGCCCAGGGCCGTCAGCAGCAACTCCAGACCGTCGTCCGGCTCCAGGCCGCCCGCATAGGCAAGTAGCGGCGCCCCCACCAGGTTCGTCATCCTGGCGCTGGCCGGCAAGCCCGGCACCAGGTCCGGCGCCGGCGGGATCACGGCGATCGACCTGCCGGCCAGGCCCTCCGCACGCAAGGCGGCCCGCACCTGGGCTGTCCCAGCCGCGATCGCATGGGCCGCGCCCAGGGCCCAGCGTTCCGCGCGCGGGAAGGGATAGGCAGGCGCGGCCAGTCCGCGACGCTCGGCCTCGACCAGCAGTGCAAGCTTGTGCAGGCGCGCCACCGGCCACGCGGCCACCGCGTTCGCACTCGGCAGGTGGACGTGGATCAGGTCCGGCCGCGTCAGCTTTGCCACCTGGCGCAGGCGCAGCGCCAGGGCCGCCGTCGATGCCGCCGCGCCGAGACGGGAATCCGGCGCCGCCGTGCGGACGAAAGGGAGGCGCCGGCCCAGGGCCACGGTGCGGTAGAAATGCCAGCCTTCGCCATGCACCTGCGTCGCCGGGTGGCCGGTGCCGGTGAGCTGGACGGTCTGCACGCCCTGGTCGCGCAGCCCTTCCAGCAGGGCCTGGGCACGGCGGCTGTAATCGCTGCACCGCGGCACGGAATGGTCTAGCAGGTGCAGCACGCGCATCGCCTGTTCCGCCTAGGTTTCGAAACCCGTCAGCGCATCGTAGACAGCCAGGTAGTCGCGCGCCATTGCCGGCATGCTATGGCGGGCGATCACGTGGCTGCGGGCGCGGGCGCCGTGGCGGGCCGCCATCTCGGGGATGCGGCAGTAATCCGAAACCGCCGCCGCCAGCAATTCGGTCGAGGTCGGCGGCACCAGGATGCCGGTGAAACCGGGGTGCACGAGCTCGGCATTGCAGCCGACCGCGCTGGCGACCACCGGCAGGCCGCTGGCCATCGCTTCCAGGATCGCGTTCGCGCGGTCCTCGGTCAGCGAGGGCAGCACGAACAGGTCCATCGCGCGCAGAAGCTGGGCGATATCGCTGCGGGCGCCGGGCAGCCAGGCGCGGGCCGCGGCGCCGGCGCGGTTCAGCATCGCCTGGCATTCGGCGCGCGCCGGCCCGTCGCCGACGATCATCAGGCGCAGGCGCTGGTGGGCCGGATGCGGCGAGGCGATCAGCCGCAGGAAGGCCTCGACCAGCAGCGTATGGTTGGCGCCGTCGTCCATGCGGCCGATACTGCCGATGACGAACACGCCGTCGTGCATGAAACCGGCCGGCCCGACCGCCGCCGCCGGGCCCAGGCGCGGGTGGAATTGCACGCTGTCGACGCCGTTCGCGATTTGCGAGACGCGCGCCGGCGCGGCACCGATGGCCCCCACCAACCATTGTTCGAGGTCGCCATTGGCGGTGATGAAGTGGTCGATCAGGGGGCGCAGCAGGCGGCGCAGCGCCCGTCCGCGAAAGCTGGGAGCGCCGTCCGGGCCCAGGTCGCGCCCGTACTCGGCATGCACCCGCAGCCGCACGCCGGCCAGCGCCGCCACCAGCTGGGCCGGCAGCCCGGAACGGTTACGGGTATGGATCAGGTCGGGCTGCAGGCTGCGCAGCACGCGGTAGAGGCGCAAATAGTGAAGCAGGCCGCGCTCCTGCTGGTGCAGGTTGACGATCTGGACGCCTTGTTTGCGCAGGCCGGCTTCGTAGTCGCCCTGGCCGCGCAGGCAGACGATGGCATGGCGGTAGCGCTCGGCCGGCAAATGACGGATCAGGTTCAGCAGGTCGGTTTCCGTTTGGGCGCTGGACAGCGCTTCCACCACGTGCACCACCAGCCGCGCCGGTTCGGCGGCGGCGGAAAAGGAATTCGCCATGGGTGAGGCGGCGGCATGCTTCGCGCCCAGGCCGGCGACGTCCGGAAACGGCTGTGCACGGCGGTGAGTGGAAGGCATTCGCAACGGACTCCATGCTCGTTAACGGCGGCTGACACGCGATTATATTGCCGCCCAAACCCGGGTTCTCTTCGCTTTCCGGCATGGTTGACGAGGCTCAAAAAAGCGCTGCGCCGATGTTCGCTTGCGCACCGACCCGGCATCCGGCTGGCGCTAGGATGCACGGACATCAGCCATTCACGAGGACTGCCCATGAGCACCCACCACGCCGCCGAAGTGGCCAAACTGCACGACAAGATCAAGAACGTGCGCTTTCCGATGTTTACCTGGCAGGACCAGCATGGCCACCTGCTGAGCCAGCCGATGACCCAGCAGCAGGTCGACGCCGATGGCGGCATCTGGTTCTACACCTCGACCCTGACCGCGCTGTGGGATTGCATCGCCCACCGTCCCCAGGTCAACCTGGGCTTTGCCGACCAGGACGGCAGCCTGTATGTATCGGTGAGCGGCACCGCCGAGCGCGTGGTCGACCGCGAGCGCATCCGCGCGATGTGGAATGCCGGCGTGCAAGCCTGGTTCCCGGCCGGCCCCGAGGACCAGCACGTGGTGCTGATCCGCGTCGACCCGCACTCGGCCGAATACTGGGACTCGAACGACAGCAAGATGGTCCGCATCTTTGCCATGGCCAAGGCCGCCATCACCGGCGACAAGCCCGACCTGGACAGCGAACACAAATCGATCCGCCTCGACTAGCGCCTAGAAAATTCCAGCCTTGCAATAAACCGGCCCGCTGACGTACAGTACACGCTTCTTCACGAAGGGGCGGCAATGGAACTGGAAGGGCAGGGCCGGGAGCAATGATCGCGCTGCAGGAACTGGCGGCCGACGTCTATACGGCGCTGAGCGCGACCGCGCCGCTCGAACTGGCGGCGAACGTCTTTACGGCCATCGCCATCGTGCTGGCCGGCCGCAACAATATCCATACCTGGTGGACCGGCGTGGCCGGCACTCTGCTGTTCGGCCTGCTGTTCGCACAGAACCGTCTGTACGCCGACGTCGCCCTGCAGCTGTTCTTCGTGGTCACCGGCCTGATCGGCTGGTGGAAATGGCTGCGCGGCCGGCACGGCGAAGCGCTGCCCGTCACTCACGCGGGCATGGCCAGCATGCTGTGGATCCTGCCGCTGGGCGTGGGCGCCACCGTGGCCTACGGCGCCATGCTCCACCATTTCACGAACGCCTACGCGCCTTTTCCCGATTCCGCCGTGCTCGTGTTCAGCATCATCGGCCAGATGCTGATGATGCAGCGCCGCGTGGAAAACTGGGGCTTCTGGCTGCTCGTCAATACGATCGCGACCCCGCTGTATTTCAGCCGCGGGCTGCACCTGACCGCCGTGCTGTATGCCGGCTTCTGGATCAATGCCCTGGTTTCCTGGCGCAGCTGGCACAAGCTGGCTGCGCTTCCATCCACCGATAGCATCCCCACCGAAAGCATCCGTCCATGAAACTGAAAGCAGTCGCGGCCTCGCTGGCCATCCTGGGCATCGCCGCCTCCGTTCACGCCGAATCCAGCGGCGCCGCCCAGCATGTGGTGGCCGTACGCGCCGGCAAGCTGGTCGACGTGGTCGCCGGCAAGGTGCTGGACAACCAGACCATCCTGATCAGCGGCGATCGCATCACGGCTGTCGGTCCCAGCGGCAGCATCACGGTGCCGGCCGGCGCCGAGGTGGTCGACCTGTCCGGCGCCACCGTGCTGCCGGGCCTGATCGACGCCCATACCCACCTGACCGGCGATCCGCACCAGCACGGCTACCAGTCGCTGGGCGTGTCCGACATCCGCGCCGCCATGTACGGCGCCCATGCGGCCGAGGTGACCTTGAACGCCGGCTTCACCACCGTGCGCAATGTCGGCGCCAGCGGCTTCGGCGACGTCGCCCTGCGCGACGCCATCAACGAGGGCGAGCTGCCGGGACCGCGCATGCGCACGGCCGGCTACGCGATCGGCATCCAGGGCGGCCACTGCGACAACAACCTGCTGCCGCACGATTTTCATTACACCGAGAACGGCGTGGCCGACGGTCCGTGGGCGGCGCGTGCCAAGGTCCGCGAGATGGCGAAGTACGGCGCCGACGTGATCAAGATCTGCGCCTCGGGCGGCGTGCTGTCCAAGGGCGACGAGCCGGGCGCCCAGCAGCTCACGCTGGAAGAGATGAAGGCCATCGTCGAGGAAGCGCACAAGCTGGGCCGCCGCGTGGCCGCCCACGCCCATGGCGCCAGCAGCATTCGCGACGCCATCCTGGCCGGTGTCGATTCGGTCGAACACGCCAGCCTGGTCGACGACGAAGGCATCCGCCTGGCGCGCGAGAAGGGCACCTACTTCGTCATGGATATCTATAACGACGACTACATCCTGCAGGAAGGCGCCAAGGCCGGCATGCTGCAGGAGTCGCTCGACAAGGAACGCGCCCTCGGACAGCTGCAGCGCGACAACTTCCGCAAGGCCTTCAAGGCCGGCGTCAAGATGGCCTTCGGCACCGATGCCGGCGTCTACCCGCACGGCGACAACGCGCGCCAGTTCCACTACATGGTCCAGTACGGCATGAGCCCGATGCAGGCGATCCAGGCGGCCACCATCAATGCCGCCGACCTGCTGGGCTGGAAGGACCGCATCGGTTCGGTATCGGCGGGCAAGTATGCCGACCTGATCGCCGTCGCCGGCGACCCGCTGAAAGACCCCGCCGAGCTCACCCGCGTGAAGTTCGTAATGAAGGGCGGGGCGGTAGTGAAGGGCGCCCAGGCAGCCCGCTGAGGCCGGATCCATTCGTACGAGAGCATTCTCCATCGCGTGCTAGCCTGAACGCCGACCCACCGATGGAGGATACGATGTCCAATTTTCAGCACCCGGAATACCAGGCCTGTATCGACGCCTGTTACGCCTGCGCGGCGGCTTGCGACAATTGTTCGACCGCCTGCCTGCAGGAAGACGACGTCAAGATGATGGCGCGCTGCATTGCGCTCGACATGGATTGCGCCGCCATCTGCCGGATCGCGGCGGCCTACTTGGCCCGCGGCAGCGACTTCGCCGCACAGATGTGCCGGCTCTGCGCCGAAATCTGCACGGCCTGCGCCGCCGAGTGCGGCAAGCACCAGATGGACCACTGCCAGGCTTGCGCCCAGGCCTGCACGCGCTGCGCCGAGGCCTGCGAAGCCATGATCGGCAGGGCCTGAGCGGCTCGTCTGTTGCCGCGTTATTGTTGGTAGGGCGGCGCCAGGTCGCCCTCGGACTGGTTGCCGCCGGTTTCCGGCGTGCCGAGGCCGGTCGGATTGATGCCGGCTTGCCGGCTGTGCGTGTCCTGGGCGCCGCGGACGCTGGCGGTGGCCGCGGTGCCGGCACCCTCGGTTTCCGACGCAGTGTCCACCGCGTGCTGCATGGCGTCGCCCTGGTTCTTGTTCGGCTCGCCGGACGGCCAGTGGCCCTCGGTCTCCTCGTTGTGCGGCTTGGTCAGCGCCTCGCCGCCGCTGCCGCCGGTCTCGGCCATGGTTTCGTGGTCCGGCGTGGCGCCGGCTTCGCCGCTGGTGAGATTGCCGACGCCGATGGTTGGCGCATCGCTGTTCTTGCCCTGTTGCGTGCTCATAAAACCTCCTGTTTCAGACCGGAATCTGGGATTCGCCGCCGCCGGCGCTGCCGAAGCTCTGCAGCTGGTCCAGCGTCAGCCGGCGGTCGTTGAGTGCCGCGACGATCGCCTTCAGCTGCTCGGGATCCGGCTGGATATAGATCATGCGCTGTTCGAGCTGGTGCTCCCAATAAGGCGTGTAGGGGACATCGGTTTCGGACATCACCTTGGCCTTGAAGCTGCCGTCCTGCAGTTCGCCGACCAGGGTGATGCGGGTCGTGTCCGGGGTCGTGTTCTTTACCGTGATGTTCATGGCGCTCCTCGTGTCGTCCATTCGTTCCGGTGTATTGTCCCGTACGTTCGGCCGGAGCGCCAACACGGTTCGAACGGCCCGCCAAACCACCAGGGCGACACCGTAGGCGCTCTCACTCGTCGTGCAGGCTGATCTCGTGCTGCTCGTCGGTCGGCTTCGTCAGCCAGCGCCGGTGCAGCGCGCGCTCCAGTGGTTTGCCGAGCACGAACAAGAGGAAGACGAAGGCGAGGGCGATGCAGGCGATCTGCCAGGATCCCATGCCGCACAGGATACCGAGGATGGCGGTAATCCAGATCGAGGCTGCGGTGGTGAGGCCGCGAATGCGGTCGTTGCCGTCCTCGTGGACGATGACGCCTGCGCCGAGGAAGCCGATGCCGGTGACGAGCCCCTGTATCACGCGGCTGACCGCCGCGGTATCGACCTGCCCATGCGCTGTCAGCATGTTCATCCCGGCCATGGTTGCCAGGCAGGCGCCGAGACTGACCAGACCGAGGGTCCTGATCCCGCTTGGTTTGCCGCGCAGGTTGCGGTCCAGCCCGATCAGGCCGCCGATCAGGACCGAAGCACTCAGGCGCAGCAGAATGTCCGGATAGTCCATGGTTTATTCTCCGGCAGGGCGCTGGAACTGCCCGGCGTCGCAAACTGCGGCGTAAGCGGCCCATCCGGAGGAGGCGAGGCGGTCGTAGAGCAGGTGGCAAGTGCCGAGCAGGAAAGGGAAGGGCCCGCTGCGACGGGAAAGGTATTTCATGGCCAGGCGTTCCGGGTCGCGTCCCCGGTCGGCCTTCAGGATGCGCTTGACGATGTTCATCGATACCTTTGAAAAGGGGAGCCGGATGGGCTGTCAATCATACATCCCCAAACCGCCGCCGGCCTTGGGAGCTGGAAAGGGTCCCGCCACCGGGAGCGGACCCGACCTGGCAGAAGAGCAACCGTTCCGGTGCCGCCTTGCGCGGGGCGGCCGTGCCGGGGATGCAATCGGGACAAGCCCCTAAACCGGACACGGTTTTGACGCGGTTTTCACGCACATTTTTAACTCGACATTACCAAATATATTGTCGACTTCAATTCGCGAACAGGCAAAATGCTATACTGTACATAGATACAGCCCTTTTCAGCAGCCGCAGCCAGAAACATGCCGAACTTTACCCCAATCGACCTGGGCGCGTCAGCACCGGAAGAGATCACAAGCGGTCCGAGCAGCCGCCTGCACGTCAAGATGTACCGCCTCGCCGACGATGCGATCACCGAGGCCACCACCGACATCGACCTGGCACGCGAATTCATCGCCCACGGCGAACTGAGCGCGAAGTCGATCCAGAACTCGCAAAAGGAGCTGTACCGCTTCCTGACCTGGTGCCGCGAGGAAGCGAAAAAGACCCTTTCCCAGCTGAACGTTGCCGACCTCAATGCCTACAAGGAATTCCTCAAGAATCCGCCGCCGGAATGGATCTCGAAGACCAAGTGGCCACGCACCGATCCGCGCTACCGGCCATTCACGGGGCCCTTGTCCGATCCCAGCCGGCGCCAGGCCATGATCGCCGTGAAGGGCCTGATGGGCTTTGCCGAGCAGACCGGCTACCTGCGCCGTAACCCGGGTGCGCTGGTGCGCAACGTCCGGGCGCCATCAAGCAGCCGGATTACGCGCTATTTGACCCAGGGCGCGATCGCGCTCGCGCTCGAAACGGTTTCCAGCCGCCCGGCCGACACGCCGGCGGCATTCAGGCGCCGCGCGCGCGACCGTTTCCTGCTGGTCGCCTTTGCGCACACGGGCGCCCGCCTGAACGAGATCGTCAGCGCCTCGATGGGATCGATCTACACCGAAGGCAACGGCCGCTGGTGGCTGGACGTCCTTGGCAAAGGCAACAAGCCGCGCCGCCTGCCGGTGCCGCCGGACATGCTCGAAGCCTACCAGGCCTATCGCCAGGCTTTCGAACTCCTGCCGCAGACCAGCCGCACGGACCGCACGCCGCTCGTGCTGTCGAGCCGTTCACGCGAGCCGGCGCGGATCACGGACGAAGCGGCGTCGGAAGCGATCAAGGCGGTGTTCGCGGACGCCGCGCGCGCCGCCGATGCGAAAGGCGACCAGGATACGGCCGCCACCTTGCGCCAGGCCTCGGCGCACTGGCTGCGGCACAGCATGCTTACCAACCACGCGAACAACGGGGTGCAGTTGAAGACCCTGCAGGACACGGCGGGGCACGCGAATATCGCCACCACGGCGGCTTATCTGCACAAGACCGATAACGAACGGCATGACGAGATCATCCGGTCGGCGAACGGGAAGAGCATCGTTTGAGCTTGTGCTGCCCCTTGCGGGGTGGCTGTACGAGTATCGTATTTGACATAATATAGATTATGCGCGATACAGATCCGAGCGCAGCGGGGCTGTTTTGCCTATATCTTTTCCTCCAGCCACTGGATCGCCTGCGCCATGTCGTTATAGAAAACCCGGTATGCACCCTCGCCGAATTGGCCAAACGCGATCCGCGCCAGAAACGCGATCCGCGAATTCGGCACCAGAATCGCCCTGCGCAGCACGATCGGCGCCAGCCGTTCGTGTGCTTCGGCGTCCATCCTGTCCTGGAACAGTGCCATGTCGACCGTCGGATCTTCCAGTTCCAGCGCGTCATACAGGACCTTGACCTGGCGCGTGTCCTTCACGAGTTCGAAAACACGGCGCTGGCACTCCCTCAAGACGTCCTCGTCGCATCGTCCACGCACGCGCGCCAGGACGAGATCGCCTACCGGTTCCACCCAAAGCTGCTGATTCGTCATTCAAGTCTCTAAGGTTCGTAGCAAGAATTGGCACTCTAACAGATGATTTCCCCTTATCATTCCCGCCATGATTACCTGTTTCGATATCGGCGGCAGCGCCATCAAATGCGCGGTCGCCAGCGCCGACGGCCGGATCGGCGAACTCCAGCGCGTTCCGACGCCCGCCCGCGACTTCGCGGCCTTCAGCGCCGCCATGCGTGCGCTGATCGATGCCGGCGGCCCCTCGCGCGGCGTCGCCATCTCCATTGCCGGCGTCATCGATCCGGCTGACGGCCGCATCAAATGCGCGAATATTCCCTGCATCGACGGCCGCATCTTGGCCGCCGACCTGTCCGCCGCCCTCGGCCTGCCTGTCTGGATCATCAACGACGCCGACAGCTTCGCCCTGGCCGAAGCCCAGGCCGGCGCCGGCCGCGGCCACGCCAATGTGTTCGGCCTGATCCTGGGCACCGGCGTCGGCGGTGGCCTGGTGATCGGCGGGCGCCTGATCGGCGGTCCCGGCGGCTTTGCCGGCGAATGGGGCCATGGTCCGGTCCTTGCACAGTCCGACTTGGCGCGCTTCCCTTGCGGCTGCGGCCAGACCGGCTGCCTGGACACGGTCGGCGGTGCCCGCGGCCTGGAAAGGCTGCACCTGGCGCTGCACCGGCAGGCCCTGGACAGCCGCGACATCATCGCCGCCTGGCAGTCGGGCGACGCCGATGCCGACCGCACGATCGCCTGCTGGACCGGGCTGCTGAGCGGGCCGCTGGCCATGCTGGTGAATGCCGTCGGCGCGTCGATCCTCCCGGTCGGCGGTGGCCTCGCCAACAGCGCGCCGCTGATCGCAAGGCTCGACCGGGCCGTGCGCGCCGCCATCCTGCGCAAGACGGACACGCCCATCATCGTGCCCGGCCAGTCCGGCGCGGAACCGGGACTGATCGGCGCGGCCTGGCTGGGCCTGGAAAAGCTCGGAGTCCAGCATGGTTGAAGCGATCACGCTGGAAGTCTGCGTCGACAACGTCCACGGCCTGGCCGCCGCCCTTGCCGGCGGCGCCGGCCGCATCGAATTGTGCAGCGCCCTGGACATCGGCGGCCTGACGCCGACGCCCGGACTGCTGCGCGCCGCGTCAAGCAGCCCGGTACCCGTGGTCGCCATGATCCGTCCGCGCGGCGGCGACTTCTGCTTCGACGAGGCGGAAACCCGGCTGATGCTGGACGAGATCGACGCCGTCGCCGCGGCCGGCCTGCAAGGCGTGGTGCTGGGTGCATCGATGCCTGACGGCCGCCTGGACGAAGCCACGCTGGAAAAGCTGGTGCGCAGGGCCCGGGGCCACGGCCTGCGCTGCGTACTGCACCGGGCCATCGACCTCTGTCCGGACTTGGCGCAGGCCACCCGCCAGGCCGTCGATCTCGGTTTCGAACGCATCCTCAGCTCCGGCGGCGCCCGCAGCGCGTCCGAAGGACTGGACGGCTTGCGGCACTGCTTCGAGGCCGCCGCCAATCGCATCGCCATCATGCCCGGCGCCGGCATCTCCGCCGAGAACGTGCACCTGCTGCGCGACAGGCTGCCGCTGACCGACGTCCACGCATCCTGTTCGGAGCCGCTGCCCGCGGCGTCGCCGCAAGTCCTGGCCCTCGGCTTCGATTCGGGCGGGCGCCGCCAGACCAGCCGCACTAAAGTCGCCGCCCTGCGTACTAAACTACTGGCCTGACCATGTCTTTTGCTTGAAATGCAAGTTGGCCTGTGTGACACTCGGCCGGATGACGTTCGATCTTGCACCACTGGCACCGTATATTGGCGAGCTCGCGGCCGGCGCACGGCTGACCGCCCTCGCCTGCGCGCTGGCCCTGGCCGGCGGCCTTGCCCTCGGCATCGTCGCGGCCCTGATGCGCACCGCGGCCTTGCCGCTGGTCCGGCGCGCGGCCGACGTCTACGTCGACGTCTTCCGCAACCTTCCCTTCATCGTCCAGCTGTTCTTCCTGTTCTACGGCCTGCCCGAGATCGGGGTCCGGCTGAGCGCTTTCGTCACCGGCGTACTGGCGCTCTCGCTGGCCGGCGGCGCGTTTACCTCGGACGTGATCCGCTCCGGCATCCTGGCGATCGAACCGGGCGTGCTCGAGGCGGCCCAGGTCAGCGGCCTGTCGCGGCTCGCCATCTACCGCCGCATCGTGCTGCCCATCGCGCTGCGCAGCGCCGTGCGTCCGCTCGGGTCGGTGTTCGTCAACCTGGTATTGACTTCGTCGATCCTGTCCGCGATCACCCTCAATGAGCTGACCGGCAGCGCCAAGATCGTCGCCGCCGACACCTTCCAGCCTTTCGAGGTGTACGCGGTGCTTCTCCTGATCTATGCGGTAATGACCTGGCTGGTATCGCTCTCCAGCGCGGCCCTGCATCGCCGCCTGAATCGACGAATGAACTGAAAGCGGGGCTGATGCGATACACAGATTTCACGCCGCACGACCTGATCCTGCTGCTGCAGGGCCTGGGCGTTTCGCTTGCCCTGTTCGCCGCCACCACCGCCATCGGCCTGGCGATCGGGCTCGCCTGGGCGATGCTGCGCTACTACCGCACGCCGCTGCTGTCGCCGCTGGCCGCCGTGCTTGCCGAGCTGTTGAAAAATTCGCCGGTGCTGGTACAGCTCTTCCTGGTGTTCTTCGGCTTGCCGGTCCTGCTGGAGACGGAGCTGACGCCGGTGCAGGCCGCCGTCATCACGCTGTCCGGGAATACCGCCGCTTTCATCTATGTGATCGCGGTCTCCGCCATCGAATCGGTGGGACGCGATCAACTGGAAGCGGCGCGCGTGTCCGGCTTGAGCCGCTGGCAGATCCTGCGCCGCATCGTCGCGCCGCAGGCGGCCGCTTTCGCGCTCGGACCGCTGACCGGGCTGCTGGTCAACCAGTTGCAGGTGACTTCGCTGATCTCGGTGATCGGCGTGGTCGACCTGACCAAGGTGGGCGCGATCCTGAACCTGCGCACGCTGAAGCCCTTCATCGTCTGGACCGTGATCGGCCTGCTGTACTACCTGATGGCGCGGCTGATCGCCAGAGCCTGCGCCCGCGTCGAGACGCGGCTGCGCGCACACAGTGAATGGAAGGGTTTATAGGGTGATTCATATCGAAGGCGTGGCCAAGCGCTTCGGCAGCAACACGGTACTCGACGGTGTCGACCTGCGCATCGCGCCGGGTGAAGTGGTGTCCATCCTCGGCGCCAGCGGGTCCGGCAAGTCGACGCTGATCCGCTGCATCAACGGCCTCGAAAAGCTCGATGGCGGTATGATTTCCGTCGACGGACACCGGGTCGACGATCCGAAACAGCTGCGGCTCGCGCGCCGCTGCTGCGGCACCGTGTTCCAGCTGTTTAACCTGTACCCGCACATGACGGCGCTGCGGAACATCACATTGGCGCCGATCGAAGTCCTGAAAGTGCCGCGCCGCCAGGCCGAGGACGAGGCGCGCGAGCTGCTGGCCTCCGTCGGCCTGCTCGAACGCGCCGACGCCTATCCGGCCCAGCTCTCCGGCGGACAGCGCCAGCGCGTGGGCATCTGCCGGGCGCTGGCGATGAAGCCGCGCTACCTGCTGCTGGACGAAGTCACCAGCGCGCTCGATCCCGAGATGACGGCCGAAGTGCTGTCCATCCTCGCCAGGCTGGCGGCGAACGGCACCACGATGCTGTTCGTGACCCACGAAATCGAGTTCGCGCGCCAGATTTCCAATCGCATCGTGTTCCTCGAGCGGGGCCGGCTGCTGGCCGACCTGCCGACCACGCAATTCTTCGCTGAGGACGGCGGCCTGGCGCAGCCGCGCATCGCCCAATTTTTATCGAAAATGAGCAAATCATGAGAATGCTGTTAGCGAACGCCGAAGCCTGGCCCGGCTTCGACACCACCGTCGAGCTGTTGAAACAAGGCGGGGCGGGCATCGATGCGATGGTCAGTGGCATCGCCAAGGTCGAGCGCGAGGCCAAGGTCCGCAGCGTCGGCTACGGCGGCTGGCCGAACATGGTCGGCGAGATGGAGTTCGACGCCGGCGTCATGGACGGCACCACGCGCGAGGTCGGCGCGGTCGGCGCGGTCCCAGGCACCCTGCCCGTCTCCAGGCTGGCCCACGAAGTCATGAAGCACCTGCCGCACGTGATGCTGACCGGCGCCGGGGCGCGCCGCTTCGCCACCGAGCGCGGTTTCGATGTCGACGAAGTCCTGCACCCGGACAGCAAGCGCGTCTGGTGGGAGCGGTTGCAGAAGGAGATGTCGCCGGAACAGCTGGCGGCCTTTCCCGACATTCCGCTGGCCCCGCTCAGCAATACCATCACCGACCCCGAACGCGTGCGCGACACCACGGTCTTCCTGGGCCGCGATGCCGGCGACAATATCGGCGTCGTCACCTCGACCTCCGGCTGGGCGTGGAAGTATCCGGGGCGCCTGGGCGATTCGCCGATTCCCGGCGCGGGCTTCTATGCGGACAGCCGCTACGGCGCCGCCGCCTGCACCCACACCGGCGAAATGACGATGCGCTGCGGGACCTCGCGCAGCATCGTGCTGGCGCTGCGCCTCGGCCACAGCCTGGAGGACGCGGTCAAGCTGGCCGTGGAGGAGCTGGCGGAGCTGAAGACCGGCTTCCTGGCCGGCGTCGTCATCCACGCGATGGACGCCAGCGGCAATCACCGGGTGCTCAACTTCCGCTGCGACGAAGAGATACGCTATTGGTACTGGGACGAACGCATGGGCGCGCCGGAGCTGCGCCTCGCATCGGCCCTCAAACCCTGAAAGGACAGAACATGCAGCCAATCCTGACACGCTGTGCCGCCGCCGCGGTATTGATGCTGGCCGCAAGCGCCGCCATGGCCGGCCGCATCGAGGACATCAAGGCGCGCGGCTACGTGCGCATCGGCGTCTCGCTGGGCGGCGAGCCGGTGGGTTTTCGCAACGCCGCCAATGAGCCGGTCGGCTACGACGTCGACGTCGCCAAAGCCCTGGCCGCGAAGCTCGGCGTGCCGGTGCGCTTCTCGGACGTCTCCAGCGACGCCCGCATTTCGATGCTGATGTCGAAGCAGCTCGACCTGGTGGTGGCGAATGTCTCGATCACGCCGCAACGCGCGCGCGTGGTGGACTTTTCGATTCCCTACAATGTGGCCGGCCTGCGCGTGATCGCGCAGAAGAGCGCCCACGTCAAGACGCTGGCGGACCTGAACGGCAAGCGGGTCGTGGTCGGCCGCGGCACCACGGCCGACGCCTTCCTGCGCAAATCGGCGCCGCAGGCCGTGCCGGTCTACACCGACAACTTCGCGCCGGACGGCGTCCTGCTGCTGCAGCAGAAGCGTGTCGACGCCGGTATCGAGGATTCCTCACTGCTCGATTACCTGGCCAGCAAGAACGATCAACTGGAGACACTGCCTGCGATGTACAGCAATACGCCGATCGGGATCGCGATGGCCAAGGGCGAACCGGAGATGCTGAAGTTCGTGAATGGGTTTGTGGCGAACTACGTCAAGTCCGGGGCGTATGCCGCCAACTACAAGAAGTGGTGGGGTGCCAAGGTGGTGCCGCCGGTGCTGGCGGCGCAGTGACGGCGCAAGCGTAAGGCCGGCGCAACATGCCGTGATGCGTCACGAAAATGACCGGCGGTACGCTGGGCAGCTCGGCCTTATGCATGTACGATATGCGCTATTCAAACTGATTCCAGAACAGACATGACCAGCTCCTCACTCCGCCAAGCTCTCGCCATCGCCGCACTGGCCGCCACCTGCGCCATCCCGGCCCACGCCGACAGCGTCGCCTCCTCCGCCTCCAGCGCCGGCTCGGCCTCCAGCGCCAGCATCTCCGACTCGATCGGCGGCTCCAGCAACAGTTCGAACCGCGATCGCCGCGTCACCGCCGGTGATTACAAGGTGATCGACATCGCCCAGGCGCCGGGCAAGGCCGAGACCACGCGCCTGACCCTGCGTCCGGTCGCCGGAACGCCGGCCCAGGAATTCACCCTCGACCTGCCGAACCGCGCCCTGGCCGCACGTGCCGTCGATGCCGGCGCCATCGTCCACGTGAACGAGCGCGTGTACGGCTACGAATTCGCCCACGCAGACACGAAACAGCCCTTCTTCCTGGCCCTGCAGGACGACTGGTACCGCGAACTGAATTCGCGCCAGGTCACCATCTGATGCTGTCCCGCCTCGCGGCCATCGGCTTGGCCGCGTTGAGCCTCGGCGCGAGCGCAAGCGCCTGGGCCGGCATGCCGGTGTTCTGCGAGCGCGGCAAGGAAGTCGGCGCGGCCGAACAGGACCGTGTGCTGCGCTTTGCCGGCACCGTCAAGCGGGAATTGGACCACTCCGGCGAAGGCGTCGCGCTGATCTCGCGTGCGGGACTGGACCTGAGCCGCTTCAAGCTGCTGTATTCGCACGCCGGCGTCGCGCTGAAGGACGACAGGGACGGCACCTGGACCGTGCGCCAGCTGTACTACGCCTGCGACGAGGCGCGGCCGCGCCTGTTCGACCAGGGCGTGGCCGGCTTCGCGCTGGGTGCCGATGCGCCGGGCCAGGGCCACGTCTCGCTGGTGTTCCTCGACGACGGCAATGGCGCCCGCCTGGAGCAGGCCGCGCGCGACAAGCCGCTGGCGCTGGCCCTGCTGGCCGGCCGCTACAGCGCCAACGCCTACGCCTTCGGCACCCGCTACCAGAACTGCAACCAGTGGGTGGCCGAGATCCTGGCCAGCGCCTGGGGCGGGCTCCACGATCGGCAGGCCGCGCGCGAGCGTGCGCAGTCCTGGCTGCGCGAGCAGGGTTATACGGCCGGGCCGGTGAAGGTGCCTTCGCACTGGCTGATGTTCGCCGGCCAGTTCGTGCCGCTGCTGCACGTGGACGACCACCCGATCGACGACATCTACGCGCTGGCGCTGCATGTCAGCGTGCCCTCATCGATCGAGGACTTCGTCCGCCGCCGCGCGCCGCAGGCCCGGAGGATCGAGCTGTGCCACGACACCCGCCACATCGTCGTGCACCGCGGCTGGGAAGCCCTGGGGCCGGGATGCACGCCGATGCCCGACGATGAAGTGATTCCTTTCGACTCCTGATTAACGTGATGCGTCACAAGAAAATCATCGCCATGCTCGCCGCTTCCGTCACGATCGTCGCCGGTTCAGCCCCGGCAGCGCCGCTGCCCGAACCCCGGGCGACCGCCCTGACGCGGCAGTTGCAAGCCATCGCGGACGACCCCGCCATGCCGCTCCCGGGCCTGTCCGTGGTCGCGATCCGCCACGGGGAAATCGCCTACCGCCAGCACTTCGGCAGCAAGCGTCTGGCCGGCGGCGGTAAACCGGCCCAGCCGATCGACGGAGACACGATGTTCCGCATCGCCTCGGTCTCGAAATTCGTGACGGCACTGGGCGCGATGAAGCTGGTCGAGCAAGGCAAGCTCCAGCTCGACGCGGACATCGGCGACACGCTCGGCTACCGGCTGCGCAATCCGCATTTCCCGGACCAGCCCATCACCCTGCGCATGCTGCTCACGCACACGTCCTCGCTGCGCGACGAGGGCGGCTTCAAGTTCGCTCCGGAAGTCGACCTGAAGGACGTGCTGCTGCCGGGCGGCCGCCAGTACGGCAAGGGCGCGATGTGGGACGGCGCGCATGCGCCAGGCGCCTGGTTCGAGTACGTGAATTTCAACTGGGGCCTGATCGCTACCGTGATGGAGGCCGCTACCGGCGAGCGCTTCGACCGGCTGATGCGCAGGCTGATCTTCGATCCGATGGGCCTGAAGGCCGGCTTCTACCTGGCCGAGTTTGCGCCGGCGAGAATAGACGACGTCGCGACCCTGTACCGCAAGCGCGAAAAGGATGGCGACGAGGCCTGGGACCCGAAGGGCCCGTGGATCGCCCAGGCGGACGATTTCGGCAACGAGGCGCCAGCCGCGCCGCCGGGCCTCGCTGCCTACAAGGCAGGCGGCAACGGCACGATCTTCGGCCCGCAGGGCAGTCTGCGTATCTCGACCGGCGATCTGGCGCAGATCATGCTGATGCTGATGAAGCGCGGCCAACTCGACGGCAAGCAGATCCTGGCGCCGCAGACGATAGACACCATGTTCAGCCGCCAGTGGACCCTGCATGCGGGCGGCGCGAACGGCAGCGCCAACGGCGACGGCGGCAGCTATCGCGGCCTCTACCACGCCTGGGGCCTGGGCAACCAGCAATTTACGGATACCAGCATCGTCAAGGACGGCCATGCCGGCGGCGACCGCCTGGTGGAGGACGGCGGCTTCAAGGGCATAGGCCACCTCGGCTGGTCCTGGGGCCTGAACGCGCTGTTCGTGTTCGACCCATCGACGAATGACGGCATGATCTACGTGAGCACCGGCGTCGGCGCCGATCCGGACCGGCAGCCCGGCCAATTCTCGTCCGAGGCGCGCTTCCAGGAGCGCATCACCAACGCCTTGTACTGCGGCGCGATCGTGACGCGTCACGGAATGTCGCAGTGCAGCTTGCCTTAACGTAACGCATCACGAATAATGTGATCTTCCTGTCAAGCGCTCACATCCATGAAACAACCGGAAGACCAACGCACCATCGAACTGTCTCTCGAGGCCGCCACGGCCCGCAAGCGCGGACGCCCGCCCAAGGCCGACAAGCTCAGCGACGCCGAACGGGCCCGCCGCTACCGGGCGCGCCAGAAGATGATGCCGAAGGACGACTGGAACTACGAGCAGTTGACCGCCCTCACCCGCGCCGAGATCCTGCGCCTGACGGATGGCGCGGCCGCCAGGCCGGCCTCCGAGGGCGAACTGGTGGCCAACTGGGCCTACGGCATGTTCCTGCTGTGGGACCGCACCACCGCCCAGTGCCAGCGCGCGGACGACCGCAGCGAATTACTGGCGATGGTCAACCCCTGACATGTGAACTTCCGAACAGACGGCTCCGCACGACGGTCCTATGCTGGCGGCTTCGCGTTTCGACGGCGCGTCATCGAGGGCGACCAGAATGGACAAGGAAGGCAGCAGCCACGAACCCGGCATTCCATCCGGCGGATGGGGCTCCCTGAAGGAAGTTGGCAGCATCCTGCTCGAGGAAAGGGTGCCGCCGCAGCGGGCCGCACTCCTGCTCAAGCAGAACAAGCCCGACGGTTTTGCCTGCGTCAGCTGCTCGTGGGCCAAGCCGGCGCATCCGCATCCGGCCGAATTCTGCGAGAGCGGCGCCAAGGCAACGGCCTGGGAAATCACCAGCAAGCACGTCCACGCGGATTTCTTCGCCCGCCACACGGTGCGCGAGCTCGAGCGCTGGCATGACCACGATCTCGAAGACGCCGGCCGCCTGACCGTGCCGCTGCGCTACGATGCCGCCTCGGACAAGTATGTCGAGATTTCCTGGGAACAGGCTTTCAGCGAGATCGGCGCCGAGCTGCGCAAGCTGGACCCGAAGAGCGTGGTGTTCTACAGCTCCGGCCGCGCCTCCTTGGAAACTTCGTATATGTACCAGTTGCTGGCGCGCATGTACGGCAACAACAATCTGCCGGACAGCTCGAATATGTGCCACGAAAGCACCTCGGTCGCGCTGCCGAAAAGCATCGGCGTACCGATCGGCACCGTGGTACTGGACGATTTCGCGCGCACCGACTGCATCTTCTTCTTCGGCCAGAACGTGGGCGTGAACAGCCCGCGCATGCTGCACCAGCTGCAGGACGCGCGCAAACGGGGCGTGCCGATCATCACCTTCAATCCGCTGCGCGAACGCGGACTGGTCAGCTTCATCAACCCGCAATCGCCAACCGAGATGCTGACTCACCATGAAACGGCGATCAGCACCCAGTACCACCAGCTCAAGGCGGGCGGCGACACGGCCGCGCTGATGGGCCTGTGCAAGGCGGTGCTCGAAGCGGACGATGCCGCGGCCAAGCAGGGCAAGGCGCCTGCCCTCGACAAGGCTTTCATTGCCGAACACACCCACGGTCTCGACGAATTCGCGGACAAGGTGCGCGCCACGACCTGGCAGGAGATCGAGCAGGAGTCCGGCCTCGACCGTGCGGACATCCGCGACGCCGCGCGTGTCTACATGGCCTCGAATGCCGTGATCGGCGTCTACGGCATGGGCCTGACCCAGCACCGCAACGGTGTCCAGAACGTGCAGATGCTGGTCAACCTGCTCCTGCTGCGAGGGAATATCGGCAAGCCGGGCGCCGGCATCTGCCCGGTGCGCGGCCACTCCAATGTGCAGGGCCAGCGCACGGTCGGCATCACGGAAAAGCCGGAGCTGGCGCCGCTCGACAAGCTGAAGGAGCTGTACGGCTTCGAACCGCCGCGCGACAAGGGCATGAACACGGTCGAGGCCTGCAAGGCCATCCAGGACGGCAAGGTAAAGGCACTGGTGAGCCTGGGCGGCAACCTGGTGCGGGCCGTACCCGACCACGGCAGGATGGACGCCGCCTGGCGCGCGCTGCCGCTGACGGTGCAGGTCTCGACCAAACTCAACCGCAGCCACCTGGTGCACGGCCAGGCCGCCTACATCCTGCCTTGCCTGGGCCGGATCGAGATCGACCGCCAGGATGGCGTCGAGCAGGCGGTGTCGATGGAAGACTCGACCGGCTGCATGCACGGCTCGCGCGGCATGGCCGAGCCGGCGGCGGCGACGCTGCTGTCGGAGCCGGCCATCGTGGCCGGCCTCGCCAAGGCGGTGCTCGATCCCAATCCGAAGGTCGACTGGGATGCCTGGGTAGCCGACTACGGCAAGATCCGCGACGCCATCGCCGCCACCTATCCGGAAATCTTCCACGACTTCAATGAGCGCATGTGGACGCCGGGCGGCTTCCGCAAGCCGGTGGCGGCCGCCAAGCGCAAGTGGAACACGCCGACCGGCAAGGCGAATTTCACGGTGCCGGACAGCCTGACCGTCGATCCGGACCTGCCCGACCGCCCCGGCACCCTGCGCCTGTTCACGGTGCGCAGCGACGGCCAGTTCAACACCACGATCTACAGTCTGGACGACCGATTCCGCGGCGTCGAAGGCGACCGCATGGTGGTGTTCATGTCGAAGGCCGACATGGAAGCGCGCGGCCTGGAAGACGGCGTCCGCGTCAGCGTCCATACCGTTACCGACGATGGTGTCGAGCGCCGCGTGGATGGCCTGAAGGTGATGGCATACCCGATACCGCCGGGCTGCATCGCCGGCTACTATCCCGAATGCAACCCGTTGATCCCGCTCTGGCACCATGCGAAGGAGAGCTACGTGCCGGCCGCGAAGTCGATCGCGGTGCGGATCGAAGCGGCGCGATGAAAATCTGAGGAGGAATCATGAGCAAGATCGACCAGGAAGACCGGAACGAGATGTCCGGCCGCGAGTTCGCGTTTCCCAAGCAGCGCAAGGAGCCGCTGGAAGACGCGAGCCACGTACGCAACGCCATCGCCCGCTTCGACCAGGTGGAGGGTGTGACCGACCACGAACGGGATGAGGCATGGGAACGCATCCGCTCGGCTGCCAGGAAATTCGGCGTCGAGGTCAACGAGAACAGCTGGCGCGAGCTCGGCAAGAGCAAGAAACACTAGCGCCACGTTCGACCGGCGGTGACATAAACCCTTGATCTGGCTATAATTTCCGCCTTTCGGTCCCCGGACCTGCGTCATTAGCCAGGAAAGCCCATGTCACTGCTCGCCCACCAGCTCGAACTGCTGTCCCCCGCCAAAACCGCCGAGATCGGCCGCGAAGCCATCCTGCACGGCGCCGACGCGGTGTACATCGGCGGCCCGGCCTTCGGCGCCCGCCACAATGCCAGCAATCCGCTGGAGGACATCGCGGCCCTGGTCGAGTTCGCGCACCGCTACCGTTCGCGCATTTTCGTGACCATGAACACGATCATGCACGATGCGGAGCTCGAGACCGCCCGGCAGCAGATTTGGGACCTCTACAACGCCGGCGTCGACGCCCTGATCATCCAGGACATGGGCCTGCTGGAGCTGGACCTGCCGCCGATCCAGATGCACGCCTCGACCCAGTGCGACATCCGCACGGTCGAGAAGGCGAAATTCCTGTCCCGGGTCGGCTTCTCCCAGCTGGTACTGGCGCGCGAGCTGACCATCGAGCAGATCAAGGCGGTGCGCGCGCAGGTCGACACGCCGCTCGAATACTTCATCCACGGCGCCCTGTGCGTGGCCTTCTCGGGCCAGTGCTATATCTCGCACGCCGACAACGGCCGCAGCGCCAACCGCGGCGACTGCTCGCAAGCCTGCCGCCTGCCCTACACGCTGTCCGACGGCCAGGGTCGCGTGGTCGCCTTCGAAAAGCATTTGCTGTCGATGAAGGACAACGACCAGAGCCGCAACCTCGAGGCCCTGGTCGACGCCGGCATCCGCTCCTTCAAGATCGAGGGACGCTACAAGGACATGGGCTATGTGAAGAACATCACCGCCCACTACCGCCTGTTGCTGGACGAGATCCTGGAGCGCCGCCCCGAACTGGCGCGCGCCTCGAGTGGGCGTACCAAGGTGCTGTTCACGCCGGACGTCGACAAGAATTTCCACCGCGGCCACACCGATTACTTCGCCCAGGGCCGCCAGCAGACCATCGGCGCCTTCGATTCGCCCAAGTACGTGGGCGTGGAGCTGGGAACCGTCGCGCGCATCGGCGGCGACAATTTCGACCTCGTCACCAACGAGCCGATGGCGAATGGCGACGGCCTGAACTACATGCACAAGCGCGAGACGGTCGGCATCCAGGCGAACACCGTGCAGAAACTCGGCGAGGATGCCGAAGGCCAGCGCTGGCGCGTGTTCCCGAACGAGCCGGTGTCGAGCCTGCCGGGCCTGAAAGTCGGCACCGCCATCAGCCGCAACCGCGATCACCAGTGGGAAGCGGCGCTGAACAGGAAATCGTCGGAGCGCCGGGTGGCGGTCGACTTGAAATTATCGGAATTACCGAACGGACTGCGCCTGAGTATTACAGACGAAGACGGCATCGCGAGCCATCACGACGCGGCGCTGGCGCTGCAGCCGGCCCAGCAGGCTGAACAGGCCGAAGCAGGCCTGCGCACCAGCCTGGGCAAGCTCGGCAACACCATGTTCGAGGCCCGCGGCATCGATCTGCAGCTGTCCCAGCCCTGGTTCGTGCCCTCCAGCGCCATCAACGCGCTGCGCCGCGACGCGGTTGCCGCCCATGAAGCGGCGCGCCTGGCGAGCTGGCAGCGTCCCGAGCGGGCCCAGGCGGTCGAGCCGCCCGCAGTCTATCCGGAAGCCCAGCTCAGCTACCTGGCCAACGTCTACAACGAGAAGGCGCGCGCCTTCTACCGCAAGCACGGCGTGCAGCTGATCGCCGCGGCCTACGAGGCGCACGAGGAGCCGGGCGACGTCTCGCTGATGATCACCAAGCACTGCCTGCGCTTCTCCTTCAACCTCTGCCCGAAGCAGGCCAAGGGCGTGCAAGGCGTGCAGGGCCAGGTCAAGGCCGAACCGATGACCCTGGTCAGCGGCGAGGAACGTTACACCCTGAAGTTCGACTGCAAGCCCTGCGAGATGCACATCATCGGCGCGATGAAGCCGCACATCCTGAACTCGCCGCCGCCCTCGGCGATCCCCTACAGCCCCCTGGTGTTCCACCGCACGCGTCCGCGCGCCTGAAACGAGGCCATGTCAGGGGCTCACCAGCTCGGTGTGCCCGAAGCCCTTCGAATAGTCGATCACCGACATCATCTGCGGCCGGATCCGCACGAAGGCGACTTCGTGCGACATGTCCGGCCCGCACCATTCCTGCACCGCCGGAAAACGCTGTTCCAGGCAGGCGGCCGCCATCGCCGCTTCCTGCGGGTCGTCCAGCAGCTCGGCGGTGGCGCTCATCGACAGGCCGCGGATCTCGCGCCAGTCGTGGTACGGCAGGTTGACCGTCAGCGACACCTTGCCGTTGCGGCGGATGTTCTCCGCCTTCTGGCTGGCCTTGCCGATGCCCACGAAGATCGTCATGTCCCGGTGGGCGAAGCTGACGGTGGTCGCCTGCGGATAGCCATCCGGGCGGATGGTCGCGAGCGTCAGGTCCTGTGCGGTGTCCAGCACCCGCAGGACGAAGTCGTTCTGTATCTTATCCATCACACCTCCTTCACAATTTCGCGGCCGGAGGGGCGCTGCCAACGGTCGGATTTGTAACCACAAGATACCAACAGGAAATCTCACCCCGCAGGGGGTTCATGCCTTTTCTCTCTGAACGCGTAGATTGTATCGTCCGCCACTGTTCAGAAACGCCCGGCATAATATTGATTAAACGTCAATTGACGAATAAATATTTCCCGTGGGCTATTGAACTACTCAATTTCTTACAGATAGTTACACTCTACGGGACAGTTGCGCCGGTCTTCATGCATGTCAGCCGTGGTGAGGGGACCGGCCGACCGCTTTACATGGAGGATAGATGGCACATAAACGCCTGCTGTGCATCGCCCCCGAGCATATGGATGCCGGCGCGCTGCTGCGCGACACCATGCCGGACTGGGAGATCTGCAGCGTCACGAGCCTCGCCGATGCCGGGCGGGAACTACGAAACAGCCATTACCTTGTCGGTCTGCTGGTGCACGATCGCGAACAGCAGCGCCCGAGCGAAGTCGACGGCTTCCTGCGCCGCCACAGCCATATGCAGTGGGTCGGCGTGTTCAGGCCGCGCGACCTCGAATCGACGCCCTGCCGCGACCTGGTGGTCGAACACTTGTGCGACTACCACACCGCCCCGGTCGATCCGGTCCGCCTGTCGCACACCCTCGGCCACGCCCATGGCTGGGCGATGCTGAAGCGCCGCCGCCAGCAGCTGATCGACCATGCCCACGCCGACTCGCCGCTGATCGGCCATTGCGACGCGGTCGTGCGGCTGCGGGCCCAGGTCGACCGCGTCGCCAAGGTGGCCGCGCCGGTCCTGATCTGGGGCGAGAGCGGCAGCGGCAAGGAATTGACCGCCCAGGCCATCCACGCCCAGTCCGAGCGCGCCGCCGGCCCGTTCGTGCCGATCAACTGCGGGGCGATCTCACCCACCCTGATCCACTCCGAGCTGTTCGGCTATGAGCGCGGGGCCTTCACCGGCGCGACGCGCGGCAAGGCCGGACTGATCGAATCGGCCGACGGCGGTACTCTCTTCCTCGACGAGATCGGTGACCTGCCCAAGGACCTGCAGGCCAACCTGCTGCGCTTCCTGCAGGAGAAGACCATCTGCCGGGTCGGCAGCACCCGCCAGATCCGCGTCGACGTGCGCGTCATCGCCGCCTCCCACGTGCAGCTGCAGCAGGCGGTGGCCAAGGGCGACTTCCGCGAAGACCTGTACTACCGCCTGGCCGTGCTGCCGGTGACGGTGCCGCCGCTGCGCGAGCGGCGCGAGGACATCGTCGCGCTGGCGGAACACTTCTTCCACATCTATTCGAGCGAGAAGGCGCCGCGCCTGAAGGGCTTCTCGGAGCGCGCGATCGCCGCCATCCTCGACCATGACTGGCCCGGCAACGTGCGCGAACTGATCAACCGCGTCAGGCGCGCGATGGTGATGTCCGACGGGCGCCTGATCACCCCGGAAGACCTTGGCCTGAGCCGCGGGATCCCGGCGCCGACGCCGGCCGCGCTGGACGATGCCCGCATGCGGTCGGAGCGGGTCGCCCTGCGCGACTGCCTCGACCGCAGCGGGCAGAACGTCAGCCGAGCGGCGCGCGACCTTGGCGTGTCCCGCACCACGATGTACCGCTTGCTGAGCAAGCACGGGATGCGGCCGTGACCGCGGTTCATCTGTAACAAAAAGTGACACAGGTGTCAGCACCGGTAGGTTCGTTGCCGTACCAAAGTTGACACCTCTGTACCAAGCTTGAAACAGTTTGTCGATAAATTCGGCAAATCGTGCCAGAGAAATTCTGACGACGTCGTAGGACGATACGGACAAAGTCAACAAAAACATAGACTTAGCGAACAGTACAGTGAAGCTGGCATTGGTTGTGCATTAGACAAATGAGTCGGCGATACGGCCGACCTGTCACCAACCAATCAGACCCAGAGGGGAAATCGAATGAACAAGACTTTGCTCGTGACCGCCATCTCGCTCGCTTTCTCGCTGAGCGCGCAAGCCGATGATTCCAATGTGGCCCGCGGCGGTAGCACTGCTACGCAGACTACGACTCGTACCAACACGACCAACAACACCGACAACAGCCAGTGGACGCAAACGAATACCGACAGCAGCAATCGCAGCAACAGCAGCCTCAATGGGTCGCAGAACGACAACAGCAACCGCAGCACCAATACCACAACCAATACCACGAACACCGACAACAGCAACCGCAGCACCAACACCAACACCGACAACAGCAACAACAGCACCAACACCAGCGACAGCAGCAACAACAGCACCAACAACAGCCACAACACCAGCGACAGCAGCAACAACAGTACCAACCACACCCGTACTACCACGACCAACACCACCCGTGATTCGAACAACGACAACCGCAACATGAGCACGAATCACTCGAACAACACGAGCGATTCGCGCGATATGAGCATGCGTAATTCGAATAACGACAATCGCGACATGAGCACCACCGACAATTCGGACAACAGCACCCACGACAACCGTGACCAGAGCAACGGCAGGAACGGCGCCGCGCGCGCTACGGCCGCGGGCGCTGCTGCTTCGAATACCGGCAACGCGACCTCGAACATGTCGAACGCCTACAACACCTCGACCGCGAACTCCACCTCGAACCTGACCGGCACCGTGGCCAACAACCACGTGAACGGCATCGGCAACGTCGCCAGCAACACCGGCGACGCCAACGGCGCCGGCGGCGACGGCGGTGCAGGCGCCCGGGGCTCGGCTGGCGGCGTGACCGCCACCGGCGGCGCCGGCGCCTCGGCTGGCGATGCCAACGGCGGCCGCGGTGCGGCTGGCGGCTATGCCACCAACGGTTCGGCGAATGCCGGCGGCGCCACCTCGGGCGAGTCGACCTCCGGCAGGGGCGGCGCAGGCGGCAACAGCGCTGCCTCGACCACCGGCGCCGGCGGCGCGGGCGGCTCGGGTGGCTACGGCGGCGCGGGCGGCAATGGTGCCAACGGCGGTGGTTCGACGGCCAACGGCGGCTACGGCGGCGACAGCGGCAACGGTGGCCGCGCTTCGGGCGGCAACGGCGGCTATGCCGGCGGCAACTCGGGCGGTAACGGCGGCTATGCCGGTGGCGCATGGGCCGGCGACGGCGGCAACGGCGGCCGTACCGGCATGGCGACCGGCGGTTCGGGCGGCGACGGCGGTCGCGGCGCGGCAGGCGGCAATGGCGGTACCGGAGGTGGAGGTGGCAACGGCGGCTACGCAGGTGCCGGCGGCAACGCAGGCAATGCAGGCTCGTCGACTGGCGACAATAGCGCCTCGACCGGCGCAACCCGGTCGGCCGGCGGCTGGGCCAGGACCGGCGCCGGCGGCGCTGCGGGCGGCACCGACATGAATCCGGGCACCGGTGGTGCCAGCGGCAACGCCACCGGCGGCGCCAGCACCGCCAACGGCGGTACTGCGACTTCGGGCGCCAACACCTCCACTGCCGGCACCACCACTGGCGGCGCGGCCGGCACCGGCGGCGCTGGCGGCGCGGGTGCAGCCGGCGGTGCCGGCGCAGCAGGCGGCGCAGGTGCAGCAGGCGGCGCAGGCTCCTCGGCCACCAACACCGCAGGCGCCGGCGCAGCGGGCGGCAACGCTACCGCAGGCACCGGCGGCGCCGGTGCGGGCCACACCAGCACCGGCGGCGCCGGTGCCGGCAACACTGCGGGCGCTTCGGGTGCAGGCGGAGCCGGCGCAAGCGGCACCTCGACTGCCGGTGCGGGCGGCGCGGGTGCGGCAGGTGCCGCAGGTGCGGCAGGCGGCAACGGTGCAGCCAGCGGTTCGGCTTCGAACACCGCAGGTGCAGGCGGCGCAGGCGGCTCCTCGGCCTCCGGTGCGGCAACCGGCGGCGCAGCCACCAACGGCGGCTCGACCGGCGGCGCTGGCGGCGCAGGCGGTGCTGGCGGCACCAGCACCGGCGGCCGTGGCGGCGACCTGGCTGCCATCACCACCGGCTATGGCGCCAACGGTGCGGGCGGCGCGGGTGCAGGCGGCAACGGCGGCTCGAACAGCGTCAATGCCGGCACCTTCAACATGTCGAACAACATGAGCGGCGCCGGCCAGAATGCGGCGGGCATCATGGTCATCAGCCAGAACACCGGCATCTCCTCTCTGGTCCAGCAAAGCGTCAACGTCCAGAGCAACATGAAGGTCGGCGGCCAGTAATCGGGGCCTCGGCGAAGCGGCTGCCGCGCCTTCGGGCGCGGCGGTTGCCTAGCCAGGAGCAGAGCAAACGGGGGTACAGAATGCAGCAATCATTCAAGCAGGGAGTCGTCCGGCGCATGTGCAGCATCGTTGCGCTCACGCTGCTGGTGTCTCCGGCCTGGGCCGGCGAGCCCCAGGCCGGCCAGGACGGGGTAGCCCAGCCGCCGGCCAGGCAGGAGGCCAGGCCCGAAGCGGCAGCCCCGGCCCGGTCCGGCCTGAGCCTCGATTTCGGCCCGGCGGCCGACCTCGGCAAGCTCGAGCAGTCGCGCGGCGGTGCGGAAACCAAGAACGACGTGAAGCTCGATGGTGTCGTGACGGGCAACAGCGCCATCAACGTCTCGACCGGAGGCAACGTGATCGATTCCGGGGCGTTCTCGAACATGTCCGGCATCCCGGTCGTGATCCAGAACAGCGGAGCCAACGTGCTGATCCAGAGTTCCACCGTCATCAATGTGCACTTCAAATGAAGCGTAGCGCCCCGCATCTGCTAAATGCGCTGCTGTGCGCACTGATGGGCGTCACCTGCGTGAACGCGGCCGAGCTGCCGATCGCGGGTGGCGTCCGTTTTAACATTCCCGTGCACAGCCTGAAGGAACTGAAGTTCATCTCCACCACCCGCCAGCAGTACGATTTCAGCTGCGGCTCGGCGGCGCTGGCCACGCTGCTGACCCACCATTACGGCTACCCGATCAGCGAGACCACGGCCTTCCAGGCCATGTGGGAGCAAGGCGACCAGCAGAAGATCCGGCGCGAAGGCTTTTCGCTGCTCGACATGCAGCGCTACCTGGCCTCGATCGGCTTCAAGGCGGACGGCTTCCGCCAGCCGATCGACAAGCTGATCCAGGCCAAGGTGCCGGCCATCGTGCTGATCTCCGAGCGGGGCTACAACCACTTCGTCGTCGTCAAGGGCGCCGAGGATGGCCGCATCCTGTTGGGTGATCCGTCCAGCGGCACCCGCGCGATCACGCGCGAGCATTTCGAATCCATCTGGCCGAGCCGGCTGCTGTTCGTGATCCACGACGCGCCGTCCCGGCCCCAATTCAATCTCACCGCCGACTGGCGCGCCGCACCGCGCGCGCCGCTGAGCGACGCGGTGAACCGGACCGGCATCGATAACTTGAGTCTGCCGAAGTTCGGCCCGACCGATTTTTAAGAGGAGATACCATGCGCCTCACCGTCAAGATCTGCCTGCTGCTGGCCAGCGCCGCAAGCGCCGGCCAGGGCCTGGCGGGCGCACCGGAGCCTGCCTTCGACCCCGCGCAGGCGGTCGACCCGGCCGCTCTCGACGACCTGCGCGGCGGCTTCGAGATGCCTGGCGGCCTCATCGTCTCGCTGGGCATCGAACGCATCGTCACCATCAACGGCAACGTCGCCCAACGCAGCCAGCTCAACCTGGGCGACCTCGGCACCCTGACCAGCGGCATGTCGAGGGTCTCGGCCGAGACCGCCGGCCAGGTCAACCTGATCCAGAACGGCGTCGGCACCGCCAACCTCCAGCTCGGGAAGGACGTGCTGGGCGCAACCTTCATCCAGAACAACCTGAACAACCAGCTGATCAACAGCCAGACCATCATCAACGCCAGCGTCGACGCGCGCGGACTACTGCAAACCATGAATTTCCAGTCCACGCTCGCGAACGCCTTAAACACCGCTGTCACAGGAAGGTGACGGTACAACACGGAGAAGAAAAATATGCAAAAGCTTCCAGCGCTGTCCACTGCGATTGGGGTCAGTCTCATCCTTGCGGCCTTCCCTGCAGGCGCTCAATCGCCTGATCTATTGGAACAGCTGAAGATCATGCGGCAACAGCTGGAAGACCAACGCGCCCGGGTGGACGAGCTGGAGCGTCAACTGCGCGCGAGCGGGGTCGCTCAGCCGACCCAGCTCGACAAGCTGCGCGGCACCGGCAACCCGCAGCAGGCGCCGCAAGCCACGGTGCTGATGCCGTCGCCGCTGTCGGCGCCCGTCAACGGACAGGCGCCGGATCCGGCCGCCGCGCCGCGCACCTCGCTGGACGGCCTGCGCGGCACCGGCGCGGCCGCGGTCGCCGACACCGGCCAGCAGACAGACAACGGCGGCGCGCCGCCGCCTTCGCCGCAGCCGGTCAACGGCGGCAACGCGGTCGGCCGTCCGCCGAGCGAGGCCGCGCGCGCACCGCAGGTGGCGCCGATCTTCGAAAGCCCGGGCGTGCTGACGCCGCGCGGCAAGATGGTGTTCGAGCCCTCGGTGCAGTACGGCTATTCGTCCAGCAACCGCGTGGCCCTGGTCGGCTACACGGTGATTCCCGCGCTCCTGATCGGCCTGCTGGACGTGCGTGAAGTCAAGCGCAACACCACGACCGCGGCCGCCACCTTCCGCTACGGCTTCGACAACCGCCTCGAGCTGGAAGCCAAGATTCCCTACGTCTACCGCAGCGATGCCACCGTCAGCCGCGAACTGTTCACCGGCACCGCGGCCGAACGCGCCTTCGAAACCAGCGGCAAGGCGATCGGCGACATCGAGCTGGGCTGGCGCTACCAGCTGAACGAAGGCGGCGTCGAGAAGCCGTATTACATCGCCGGCCTGCGCTTCAAGACCCGCACCGGCCGCGATCCCTTCCAGGTCGTGACCGACTGCCAGACCCGCTGCGTGGGTGACAACGTCACCGGCACCGGCCTGCCGCTCGACCTGCCGACCGGCTCCGGCTTCTATTCGCTGCAGCCAAGCGTGACGTGGCTGATGCCGTCCGACCCGGCCATCTTTTTCGGCAGCTTCAGCTACACCCATAACTTCAGGCGCGGCAACGTCTACCGCACCGTCCAGAACGGCGCGAAGGAATTCCTGGGCGACGTGAAACCGGGCGATGTGTTCGGCTTCAACTTCGGCATGGGCCTGGCGCTCAACGAAAAGGCCTCGTTCAGCATCGGCTATGACCACAATTCCGTGGCGCGCACCCGCCAGGGTGGCCAGGTGGTGCCGGGTTCGGTGCGCATCCAGCTCGGCACGCTGCTGCTGGGCTACTCGTATCGCCTCAGCGACAAACGCACCCTCAACGTCTCGGTCGGCGCCGGCCTGACCCGCGACACGCCGGACGTTACCCTGATGGTCAGGGTTCCATTTTCGTTCTGAAGCGCTCCATGAACGGCAACGGCGCGCCGCCCTCGCGGGCTGGCGCGCCGTTTTTTATGAAGAGCAAGAATCAGATGTAGTAGATCAGCGCAGCCAGGCCGACGATCAGCAGCACCTTGGTGGCCTTGTACGCGTTCTTGTTCCAGGCCTTGTAGCGGCGGCGGTACTGGCCCATCACGTGGGAGATGCGGAACAGCTTGCTCACCAGGCCGGTCTGGTCGCCGCTTTCGTTGGGCGAGGCGGCGGCCGTCATCATGGTGCGGCCCAGCCAGCGGTTGACCGCCTGTGCCCAGCGGAAGCGCAGCGGGCGCTCGACGTCGCAGAACAGGATCACGCGGTCCTGGCCGCTGGTGTTCTCGGCCCAGTGGATGAAGGTTTCGTCGAAGATCACGCCCTGGCCGTCGCGCCAGCTGTAGCGCTGGCCGTCGACTTCGATGAAGCAGCGGTCGTCGTTCGGCGTGGCCAGGCCCAGGTGGTAGCGCATCGAGCCAGCGAAGGGGTCGCGGTGCGGGTTCAGTTTCGCGCCGGGCGGCAGTTCGGCGAACATGGCCGCCTTCACCGACGGGATCCCCTGCAGCAGCGCATAAGTCTTCGGGCACAGGCGCTGGGCCGACGGATGGCTGGCGTCGTACCACTTCAGGTAGAAGCGCTTCCAGCCCGTCTTGAAGAAGGAATTGAAGCCGGCGTCGTTGTTCTCTTCGGAGGCCTTGATCTTCTGCAGCGCCACCAGGTTCAGCGCCTCTTCGCGGATCACCTGCCAGTTCCGCTGCAGGACCTCGAGTTCGGGGAATTCGCGCACCGGAATGTAGGGCGTGCTGGGCACGCGCGAAAACAGGTGCATGAAGATATTGATCGGTGCCATGAACGACGAATGGTCGAACAGCTGGCGGCCGAACGGGAGGCGGACCTTACCGCGGAAATGAATATGCAGCACGGAAAGGATGAGAAAACCCACGACTGCCCACTTCATTACGCCTCCACTTGCACCTGTCTGAACGGAGCGCAAGGATACCATATGCGACGCGCAGCCGCCCGCCGGCCCTCCCCGTATGCGGCGGAGATGCCGGCGTCAGGCTGCGACTTGTCGTGGACCGGCTACAGGGTCAGTGCATGACTGAGGTGACAGCGTAACCTTTCTCGGCCAGCTGGCCGGAGAGGTTCTGGATATCGTAGTCGTCGATCTGCTGGGCGTCGTCGTCCACCTCGACCGCACGGGCTTCGACTTCCCAGTCTGTATTCGTGGCTTCCTCGGGGATGTTGCGGGTTTCGGGCACCGCCAGGTACGAGAACTTGCCGTCCTGTTCGGCTCTGCGGTAAATATCCAGGCGCATAGTCGTTTCCTTTCAAAGCATGGCTGATGGACTCAAGCCATCAGTATGCCCACGATAGGCGAAGGGCGGAGCACAGTCTGTTAATCGACGCACACTGGCTTTAAGACAAGAAACTTTTTGGCGCTCAACGGCCCGGCGACGCCCCCAGCACCCGCGCCGGCAGCATCACGATGGCGCGCAGCAGCTCGAACACGGCTTCCACGCCGATTCCCACCAGGCGGAAGGGCAGCAGAATCAGCCAGACCAGCGGATACAGGAACAGTGCCAGCAGGGCCACGGGCCAGCACAGGAACAGCAGCAGCAACCAGGCGAGAAATCCGAGCATTGTTCGCTCCTTCGGTGAGAAGTGACGTCGATGCTGTGACTGTAATGACAAGACGGCGCGGGGGCAATCCCGATGCGATGAAAAGCAGCCAGCGGGGATAAACGGAAGAAAAGCGGGAGTAAATGGAAAACGGCCCCAGGCGGGGCCGTTTTCCATGGCGCCGGACCGGACGCCCCGGCGGCGGCTCAGGCGTACGCTGCCGCGCCGGCCTGCTCGCGAACCGCTTCCTCTTCAAACCGCGCCACCAGCTCGGCCTGGATCGACGCTTCCAGCGACGGGATCGAGCCGCCACAGCGGTAGGCAAAGCTGACTTGCACCACGTCGCCCGCGCGCACATCCAGCGGCCGCGCCAGCGGCAGCATCATGTAATGGTTCAGCCAGTCGACCGTGGTTCCCTGCTCTTCGATGATGTACAACACGTTCTTGGTGATGAAGCGCAGCGCGTTCAGGCGACCGGCCTTTTCGACCTGGAAACGGCCTTCCCAGGCGATCAGGGAGTCGACCGGCTGCTTGAAATCGAGGATGCTGTAGACGGCCGGCTGGGCCAGCTCCACCGTGCCCGGATAGACCGCATTGGTCGCCTGGAATTGCACGATCGGCGCCTGGAAGCCTTCGAAGTCGTATTCCTGCTGCAGGGGCTGGACCGCCATGATGACGGCTTCCGGCAGGAACACCGGCAGCGGGCCGCCGAAGCGCGCCAGGTAGCGGCGCTTGAAGGATTCGATCACCTCGACCAGCTTCTCGCGCACCATGCCGACATGGATCATCTCGCAGATCACGACATCGACCGGCTCGGGCGGCAGGTACTCGGAGGCGTCGGCGTGGATCACCTCGACCTTGTGGCCGTTCTCGTTCATCGCCAGGAATTTGCGCGCCTCACGCACCATGTCCGGGTTGAACTCGACGCAGTACACCTTGCTGGCGGCCTGCGCGGCAAAAAAGGACAACACGCCGGTGCCGCCACCCAGTTCCAGGACCTTGGCGCCCGGCTTGACGGCGTGGAAAATCGCCGACTTGAAGCCGTGCATGCGATTCTGGTCCATCAGCATATTGTGGTGGTAATGGACCGGAATGAATTGTCCCAGGTAGCAGCTCTCGATTTCGCGTTCGTTCAGCATGTTGTTCCTTGTTGTCAGCTCCGCGGTCCCGCCGGTGCCATGGTTAGTCTACGGCTGAATTATCTTCAAGAAACAGTTTGTGCGATGCCTCGAGATGACGGCGGTTTCCGGTCCAGTTTGGCAGTTTGGGCGCCGCCTTCTTCATTCAAGGAGAATTGTTTTGCAGCCGCAAATGGCAGTGCTAGTATGAAGGCGTCAGCGGCCCCGGGCACAATGCCCTATCGATCATGTCCTGCACCATCGGTATGCTTTCGGCGAACGTCGCCGACCTTCTCCTCGATGTCGTCTTCCTTGTCGACGAGACCGGAAGGCTGGTCGATGTGAGCGCCGGATGCGAGCGACTGCTGGGCTACCGTCCGGACGAAATGATCGGCCGGAAGCTCTTCGATTTCCTTGCGCCGCAGGATCTCGCCCGTACCCGCGAGGAAGCGGCGCGCATACAGTCCGGAGGCGAGCGGATCGGCTTCGAAAACCGCTACCGCCGCAAGGATGGCAGCCTGGTCGACATCATGTGGTCCGCACGGCGAATCGATGCGCTGAACCTGCGCATCGGCGTTGCGCGCGACATCACCGCCCGCAAGCAGGCCGAGCGCCGGCAGGCCGCGCTGTATGCGATTTCCGAGGCTGCCCATCAGGCGCCCGACCTGGCGAGCCTGTGCGGGGAGATCCACGCGGTGCTCGACAAGCTGGTTGGCGTCATCGGGATGGCAGTCGTCACCGAAGACGCCTGTGGCGGATGCAGGACGATCTACCTGAAGAACCCGGAGGGCGATCCGCCCGGCTCACATCACTTCGAGCAATGGCGCGGCATGCCGCCGCCGGGCTGGCTGGCGCTGGAGCTGCGCGGCAGGGACGGCGCCATCGGCGGCCTGCTGTTGCGACCCCGCGGCGAGGCCGCCTATCCGGCGCAAGACCGCGAACTGCTGGGTTTCACCGCGGGTCAGATCGGCATGGCCCTCGAGCGCAAACGCCTGCAAGACGATTTGCTACGCCACGCCTGCCATGACGAACTGACCGGCCTGCCGAACCGCTACCTGTTCTTCGACCGCATCGGCACCGCACTGGCGCGCGCACGCCGCACAGGCTCAAGGATGGGCTTGCTATACGTGGACGTCGACGACTTCAAGCAGGTCAACGACGTCCATGGTCACGCAGCCGGCGACGAGCTGTTGCGCGGTGTCGCTGCCCGCCTGGCGAATTGCGCGCGCGATTCGGATACCGTTGCGCGCATCGGTGGCGACGAATTCGTGCTGATCCTGGAAGACCTCAACGCGGCGGATGCCGCCAGCCGTATCGCCCAGCAGATCGGCGCAGCGATGGAAATCCCGATCCGGATCGAGAGCGTCGAGCTGCGTGTCGGGGCCAGTATTGGCTGCGCGGTATTCCCGGACAACGGTCAAGGGATCGAGGAGCTGCTGAAACATGCCGACACCTGCATGTATCGCCAAAAAAAGGCCAGGAAGGCACATCCTGCCAAGGCCGCCTGTTGAGAGGCCGGTGCCCTGCCCTCAGCGGGCGCCGGCCGCCCGTTCCGCGAGCTGGGCCGCGGTCAAGCCTTCGCTGTTGCGGAGAGCGGGATTCGCGCCCTGTCTGGCCAGGAAGTCCACCATGTCCGGATGTCCTTCGCGCGCCGCCATCATCAGCGGGGTATAGCTGCCGCTGGCCGGCGGAGAGACGGCGTCGACCCTGGCGCCGCGCTTGATCAGCAGGCGGGCGATATCCTCGTCGCCGCTGGCGGCCGCGTAATGCAGCGGCGTCCAGCCCGGACGGTTGATGGTGGCGCCGCGTGCGACCAGGGCCTCGGCAGCCGGCCGGTTGCGCTTGAAGGCCGCCATCATGAGGGCCGTGTTGCCGTTCATGGCGGACGCGTCCAGCTGGATGCCGGGCTGGTCGAGCAGCGCCTGGAACACCCGCATCGAGCCTTCGCGCACCGCCAGCACCAGCGCCGGCTCGCCGCCCAGCGGATTCTGCCGGTTCGGATCGACTCCCGCGGCCAGCAGGGATTTGACGGTCTTGACGTCATCCATTTGCACGGCGCGGTAGAAGTCGGCCGTCTGGTCGGCGGTGACGGCGAAGGCCGCCGTTCCGGGGAAGGCGGCGATGAAGACGGCCGCAAGAACCGTCCTGCCGGCCAGGCGAAGAAAACCGCGACGCTGCATCATGGCGCACTCCCTCCTTAATTGTTTGGAACCTTGAAGAGTTTATAGAAATTGTCGGTCGTGCGCTCCGCCACCTCCCGCAGCGGCACGTCCTTGAGCGTGGCGATGAACTCGGCCACATGCGGCACGAAGCCCGGCTCGTTCACTTTCCCACGGTAGGGCACGGGCGCCAGATAAGGCGAATCCGTTTCGATCAGGATACGGTCCAGCGGCAGCGCCTTGGCCACGGCCTGCAGGTCTTTCGCGCTCTTGAAGGTGACGATGCCGGAAAAGGAGATGTAGAAACCCATCTCGATCGCCGCCTGCGCCACTTCCAGGGTCTCGGTAAAGCAGTGCATGACGCCGGCCACGCCGCCCTTGTCTACCGCCGCGCCCTCTTCCTGCAGGATGCGGATGGTGTCGGCACTGGCCGACCGGGTATGGATGATCAGCGGCTTGCGCGTCTCGCGCGAAGCGCGGATATGGGTGCGGAAGCGCTCGCGCTGCCATTCCAGGTCGCCCTCCAGGCGGTAGTAGTCGAGGCCGGTCTCGCCGATCGCGACGATCTTCGGATGGTCGGCCAGGCGCACCAGCTCGTCGACGCTGGGCTCGGGCGTGTCCTCGTAATCGGGATGGACGCCGACCGAAGCGTAGATATGCGGATATTGCTCGGCCAGCGCGAGCACGCTCGGGAATTCCGGCAGGTTGACGGACACGCACAGCGCCTTGTCGACCTTGTTCTCGGCCATCCTGGCGAGGATCTCGGGCATGCGGGCGGCCAGTTCCGGGAAATTGATGTGGCAGTGTGAATCGATGTACATCCCGTCATTGTACGCGAGAGCCGCCGTCAGGATACATGTGAACCCAGTAAGGCACTCTCCAGACGCTGCTCCGGCAGTGTCGTTCGGACCGAATTATGTCGGCCATTTTTACATCATTCGAAACACGGAGCGTGTAACTCCTTGTTTTTCTTGCATGGCAACTGTCGGCATACTTTCTGCTTATGTATTTACGCCCGAGATATTTTCCTCCTGTTTCGAGTGCTTCAAATCGAAATAAAATTTCCGAATTCAAATGTCAATCTTAGGGGAAATTCGATGAGAATCTTACGCAATCTTATTGGCAAAATCGCAACTGTATCTGCTCTTGCTCTACTCCCTGCATCGGGAATGGCGGCAATAATTACGTTCACCCAATCGAATACGAGCGGCAACCATTGGATCAACCATTACACCGTAAAGGCGGGCGCGACAGATACTCTCATCGAGGAATTCACTCTGTATTTCGAGGATGTCCTATACAAGAATCTTGCTGTCGTCGACTCGCCAAGCGGGTGGGATTCACTGGTAATCCAACCCGATTCCGCTATCCCCGCGGATGGCTTTTTCGACTCGCTGGCAATGAACCTCGGCATTGGTCAATCCGAAGCACTGGGCAGATTTTCGGTCGCATTCGATTTTCTTGGTGTCGGCGCCCCGGGCCGTCAACGCTTCGATATTGTCGCCCCCCTTAGTTTCGCCGTCTTAAGCACGGGATTGACTTCGAAGGAAACGGATGGGCCACCGCCTGACGACGTGCCTGAACCGGACAATTTGGCACTAATCTGTGTTGGGCTCGCGATCCTCTTCACCACGCTCCGGCGTCACTTTTCGTCTCCTCAATAATAGTTGAATTCGGAAATGCATCACTACATCCATGAGGTGAAAAAATGCAAGGTATCCAGATGTGGCTGCTACTGCAGAGATGGGCGCGCGGCGCCGCCGCCCTAGTTATTTCGATTTCTCTGGCAGCGTGCGGTGCCGGGTCGCCCAATGAAGTAAGCCATCAGCAAGCCACGAGGACTCAAATAGCGGCCGTTATTTCGCCCCAAATTACGGTTATCGGGATTACAAAGATAAAGGAGACACGGGTCAACAGGACGGTGTACGACTATGAATTTGAAGTCACCATTAGAAATAGCGGCGCAACTGCTGAGACGGGAATTACCGCAACCTTAACAAATACCGGACCTGGAGCAATAATTATCGATGGGACCGTACAAATTGCTACGCTCGCCGCTGGCGCTACCGTAACCGCTCGGGACACCGTCACGCTTCGACTCGATCGAAGCCTTCCATTCGACCAGAACGCGCTGGTATGGCGAATCGATACCCAAACGGGTCCCCCTCCGTTGCCGGGCATCCTGCTGCCCGGCGCAGATTCCGCAAACGCAGTCTCGGCGATCGTCGATTACGAAGCCGTGTTATCGGAATCCGATCTCGAAATCGAGACATCCTCAGGGGAGGCCACGAACTATCGTTATCAACTATCAGGTGTCATTTCCCCTACTGCTACCGTTGGGATGGTAAACGCGGCATTGAACTCCGTCGGAGCCAGAATTGTAGGCCTAACTGCCGGCAGCCCTGTCGTTTTCCTTCAGGCTCCGCCTCCTGGAGGGATGGATGCGCTTGTTAGCGCAGGGGCGAAACTCGTCACCAGCGGCGCTTTCGAGGCAGCCGGGCCGGAAATGGTCGATGAAGCGATGTCGCTTCCGCCTGACATTGACCTTGCGACTGCGATCAAACCTTCCAGCAAAACATCGTATAGCCCGATTGTTCACCATGTGGCCGCCGGGTTCCCCCAGGCATGGAATGCAGTAAATACAAGTATTACCGGAAACGTTGACCTAATCATTGTCGACTCCTTCGGAAATGGGGCGCTACCAAACACACTGCTGTCGGGCACGGCAAACGGCATGACCACCGGCTTCAGCAACGGTTGCAAGACATCCCCTTGCTCTCATGGCTATCACGTGCTCGGAATTGCCACAGGCAGCTTCGGCGGCACAGGGGATATGGGGAAAGTGACTGGGTCGATGCCGTTAAACACAACGATTTACATCGTGGACACTGCCAAGCCGGTAGCTAAGGTGAAGAGAAAATACTACTTAGATGAAATACGGAGAATCCTGGAGTCGGCCCCCGCAGGCAAGCGCTTTGTCCTGAACTTCAGTTTCGGTTATGCCTACGAAGCCATACGCAAGGGCATTCCTGCAGCAGTGATTACCAAAGATGCCCTGTTATGGAGAAAATTCGTCGCTTCGCTTCGCGGATTCGACTACTCGACACGGGCCGTCCAAGTCTCTGCGGCCGGTAACAGTGGGCCACAGTCGCTCGCAAAGGACACAAGCATGTTTAATGCAGCGGTGCTGTTACCGACGATCGTTGAGAATGGCAAAAGCTATCCAGCTCTAAAGAATGGCCTTGTCGTTGAAAACCGCACAGTCGACTTTACCAATCCCGACCAACCTGTTCCCGGCTGTCTTGGGCCGAAAAGCACAATCGGCGGCAACATCAGTGCAATCGGTACGGATGTGCGCTCGTTCATTAGCCCGACGTCGACAGATGTGATGAGCGGAACATCGATGGCGAGTCCGCAAGTGGCGGGATTGGTCGCAATGATGCTGGCGGTCCGCAAGGATTTTGACGTATCGACGATAGCATCCTGGCTCAGCCTGACCGCCATGCTCCCCGACAGCTGCAAGAACGCCGCGCCGATGATCCACGCGGGTGACGCATTGTTGAGTCTCGACCGCACGTTAAGTGATGCGCCGATTCGGCTTGCAATGCTGCAAGCTTCCGGCGACTTGAAACTCGATTTCGACGATACTGATACCAAGCTGTTCCTGGACGCTTTGTTCCCCGAAACGCCAAATCCCAAACCCGACTTCTCGAGATTTGACCTCAACGGTGACGGCTTCACCGGCGGAGCCGGCCGCCGCCGGCCCTTCGATCTCAAGTTCGCGAGCGGACTAGGAAACTACTCCGTCGTTGAGACGATAGACCGCTACCCCTCTGGTACGCCGATAACCGCCATCAGCGAGTCCGGCTTGACGGACTTTGAAATTCTTTGCTATTACGTCAACAGTTCAATGTTTAATGCATCCCGACGAAACGCATTCGAAGCCCAGCTGGCGGCGGTTTCCCAGCGAATCAAGAGGACAGTATCCTGCTCGAGTCCCGCCGCCATCGAGCTCAGTGTAACCGGTACACCGCCAGACGGCTGGACACTGCCAAACGCGCCGATTCGTCTTGTACCTGCGAATCCTGCGGGGGCAAATCTCTACTTGGGTAGCAACCTGAATCTCACCGCATGTCAGTTCGGCGAACGCGGCGGACCGGTATGGTCTAGCAGCGTTGAGGCTAGCGCACGCTATTTCACGGTAAATTCCGCAAATAACCTTCCTTACAGCTCAAATGCGGGCGGCCCCCCCAACGCACGTGGATGTTCTTCGTTCTACGCATCGAAGAGTGCCACAGGCGGGAACAAGATCTGGGCAACTGCAAGCGCTCGAGTACAAGGTGTGTCCGGAGATGCAGCGATCGATAGGGAGTATCAAGTACGCTACTATTCTGGCGATCCCGGCAACAATAAAGCCGGCTACACCTGTAACGTCGGTTACGTTCCAAACGCTTTTGGACCTTTCGTCTTCCAATTTGGCGTGACCTGTACGCACAGCACCGTTTTTTCCATTGTTGAATAGATCGTATGAGGTAAGTCGATCTTCAGAATGAAAGGATCGGTGCAAAAGCATAGTTAGGTGAAAGACAGGACGGCTTGCCGTCCTGTCTTATAAGCTCACTCGCGAACGTACGCCACCAAAAACGCCTCTGTGCCAAACTCGCTCGCAAGAACTTTCAGCACGGAGCCCTATCATGAGCAACGAACACCAGAAGCAAAACGAGGAACCGGCCTCGCCCGGCAACCAGCAGACCGCCCAGCAGTCCGGCCAATCGCAGCAGCAAGCGCAACCCGACAAGCACCCGGACTACGACGCCCTGGCGAACAAAAAGCCGGAAGAACTGACGCCGGAAGAGCTGCGCCTGATGGCGGACACCATGCCCGGCGAGGGACCAGGCGATTGAAGCCGCGGGCAATGCTGAACAAGGTGGGGCCGGCCGTAAGCGTTGACCCCGCAGCCTGTTGCTGCCTATAATTTAGCCTCCTCAGGAGGACGACCTCCCCCGGCAACCCCGGGCATCTGATTCGGGACGACCCGCTCTATCAAGGAGTGAGTCATGGCCTGGATTATGCTTGTGATCGCCGGCGCCCTCGAAGTTGCATGGGCCTATTCGATGAAGTTGTCGGATGGCTTTTCCCGACCTCTTCCCGCAGTTCTCACGCTCGTGTTGATGACGGCCAGCTTTGGCCTGTTGTCCTTCTCGATGCGCACCATTCCGCTCGGCACCGCCTACACCATCTGGACCGGCATCGGCGCCGTCGGCGCATTTGTCCTCGGCATTGCCGTGCTTGGCGAACAATTTACCGTCCAGCGCGCGATCGCGGCCGCCCTCATCGTCAGCGGGCTGGTGCTGATGAAACTCTCGGCGCCGTCGTGACGCTGAACGGCAGCTCAGGCCACCCGCTTGCCGAGGATGATCAGATCGCGCTCGATCCCACCCAGATTCGCCACGCGCGGGAAATTGGCCCAGGTCTCGAAACCGTATTTGCGGAACAGGGCCAGGCTTGGCGCGTTGTGGCCGAAGATGAAGCCCAGCAACGTATGCACCTCGATGTTCGGCGCAAAGGCCATCGCCTGCTCCAGGCAATAGCGGCCGATGCCCTTGCCGCGCCATGCCTCGGCAATATAGATCGACACCTCGGCGGTGCCGGAATACGCCGGACGGCCGTAGAAGTTCGAGTAGGAACACCAGCCGATCACTTCCGGGTTCTCCGACTTGTCGTCGGCGTCGTGGACGACCCACAGCGGACGGCGTTCCGGCGTGTGCTCGGCGAACCATTGTTCGCGCGACTGGACCGTGATCGGTTCGGTGTCGGCGGTCACTTCGCGCGAGGCGATGGTGGAATTGTAGATATCGACGATGACGGGCAGGTCTTCGATGCGGGCGAGGCGGTGTACGTACGGCGGCATAGTGGCGTTACAGGGAAACGGTGATTACAGGGTGTGCGTGGCGCGCGACGATCGCAGCGCCGCGCCGAGGAGCTCTTCGATGCGCAGCTTGGCGCGCTGGCCGGTTTCGTCGGCCGGGAAGTGGACGCCGATGCCTTGCGCCTTGTTGTTGTTGGCGCCGGCCGGGGTGATCCAGGCCACCTTGCCGGCGATCGGGTATTTGTTCGGGTCGTCCATCAGCGACAGGATCAGGTAGATCTCGTCGCCGATCTTGTAGGGCTTGTTGGTCGGCACGAACATGCCGCCATTCTTCAGGAAGGGCATGTAGGCCGCGTACAGCGCGGCTTTTTCCTTGATGGCGAGCGAGAGCACGGACGGCCGCGGCGCCTGCGGAGCCGTCGGCAAGCCCGGCGGAGCATTCGGATCGGTGGGCAAGCCGTTCATCGGAATCCTTTTTCGTAATCGAGCAACATGTCCTCGACAAACAATTTCGGCGACAAGGGATGGTCCGCCACCGCGCGCCGCTCATTGGTCGCCTTGATCGCCTGCATCAGCCTGGCCGTATGCACGCGCCCGGCCAGGTTGGCGAGCTGCTGGCGGTAACGCGGATAATAGCGGATCGTGCCGGAGAGCTTGTACGAAAATACGTCATACAGCCATCGTTGCTGCCATGCGACGAGGGATGCGAGCGGCGCCTTGCTCAATTTGTCGGCCGCGCGCAACGCGGCGTCGACGCTGGGCTGGGCCAGGATTTGCAGCAGGGCATCGAGTTCCTCGCGGCTGCCGGTTTCGGCCTGGTTGAGGGCCGCCAGCGGCGCCCCGCCCTGCTCGCGCAGCCAGCCGTCGGCGTCCTGCACGCCCTGGGCTTCGAGCCAGGCCAGGGCCTGGGCGTGGTCCGGCATCGGCAGCGCGAACTTGCGGCAGCGCGACAGGATGGTCGGCAGCAGCCGGTCCAGGCCGTTCGATGCCAGCAGGAACACGGTGCCCGGCGGCGGTTCTTCGAGCGTCTTCAGCAGTGCGTTCGACGCCGGCATGTTCAGGGCCTCGGCCGGGTACAGCACCACCACCCGCAAGCCCTGGCGGTGGGTCGAGATGTTCATGAAGTCGGCCAGCGCGCGCACCTGCTCGATCTTGATGTCCTTCGAGGCGGTCTTGGATTTGCCTTTCTTGTCGGCGTCGCCCGCTTCCTCGCCCTCGGCCGGCGGCGCTTCGTCTTCCAGCGCTTCCGGACGCACGCGGCGGTAGTCCGGATGGTTGCCCTGGGCGAACCAGCCGCAGGACGCGCACTCGCCGCAGGCATGGCCATCGGGGCGCACGTTTTCGCACAGCAGCGCCTGGGCAAAGGCTTCGATGAAGTCGGCCTTGCCGATGCCGGCCGGGCCGTAGAACAGGATCGCATGCGGCAGGCGCACGCGCATCTGCTGCAACTGCGTCCAGGCCTGCTCCTGCCAGGGGTAGATCGGGGTGATGCGTGTCACAACAACTTCTCCAATGCCGCACGCAGCGCGATGCGGACTTCATCGATCGAACGGGTCGAATCGATCACCACGATGCGCCCGGGATTTTCCGTGGCGCGTCGCAGATATTCATTACGGCAGCGCTCGAAGAACGCCGCCTCCTCGGACTCGAACTTGTCGAGATTCCGGGTGGCATCGAGCCGCTCGCGCGCCACTTCCAGCGGCACGTCGAACAGCAGGGTCAGGTCCGGCTGCAGGTCGGGATGGACCCAGTGCTCCAGCCGGCCCAGTTTCTCGATCGGCAGACCGCGCCCGCCGCCCTGGTAGGCAAAGCTGGCATCCGTGAAGCGATCGGACAGCACCCAGTCGCCGCGCGCCAGCGCCGGCTCGATCACCTGGGCGATGTGTTCGCGGCGGCTGGCGAACATCAGCAGGGCCTCGGTTTCGAGGTCCATCTTTTCGTGCAGCAGCAGCTCGCGCAGTTTTTCGCCGAGCTTTGTTCCGCCCGGTTCGCGGGTCGAGACCACGGACTTGCCGGCGTCCTCCAGGAGTCCGGTGACGAAGCCGATGTGGGTGGACTTGCCGGCACCGTCGATGCCTTCGAAGGTGATGAAACGGCCCCGGTTCGACGATTCGACCATTATTTCGCCCCCTGGCGCTGGTACTGGTTGACCGCCTTATTATGCTCGTTCAGGTTGACCGAGAAGTGGCTGGTGCCGTCGCCGCGCGAGACGAAGTACAGGGCCTCGGTCCTGGCCGGCGCCAGGGCGGCGGCCAGCGACTCCACGCCCGGCAGCGCGATCGGCGTCGGCGGCAGGCCGGCGCGCGTGTAGGTGTTGTACGGGGTGTCGGTCTCGAGGTCCTTCTTGCGGATCTTGCCGTCGTACTTGTCGCCCATGCCATAGATGACGGTGGGGTCGGTCTGCAGCAGCATGCCGGTCTTGAGGCGGTTCACGAACACGCCGGCGATCATCGCGCGCTCGCTCTTCTGGCCGGTTTCCTTTTCCACCAGCGAGGCCATGATCAGGGCCTGGTAGGGGTCGGTGTAAGGCAGGTTCGGATCGCGTTTCTCCCAGGCCGCCTTGAGGCGCTTCATCATCATCTCGTGCGCCTGCTTGTAGATCTGCAGGTCGCTCGAATTCTTCGCGAACAGATAGGTGTCCGGGAAGAACAGGCCTTCCGGGGCCTTGTATTTATCTTCCGCGACCACCTTGGCCAGCAATTCCTTGTCCGACAGCCTGGCCGTCTCGTGCTTCAGGTTCGGGGCGGCGTCGACCGCTTGGCGCATCTGGCGGAAGGTCCAGCCTTCGATGATGGTCAGCGATTCCTGGGCGAACTCGCCGCGCACCAGCTGGGTGAGCAGGCGCCGCGGCGTGGTGGACGGCTTGAGCTCGTAGCTGCCGGCCTTGATCTGCCCGGCCTTGCCGCTCACCCGGGCCAGCACGCCGAACAGGAAGCCGTTGACCGGCACGCCGGCGGTGGCCATCTGCTGGGTAGCACCGGCGACGCCGCTGCCCTGAGCGATTGCGAAAGGAATGATGGGGCTGTCCGCTGCGGTAATCGGGCGTCCCGCCCACCACTGGAAGCCGCCGACGGCCGCGACTGACACGATCACGCCGGTGACGATGAGTTTTCTTATAAATGCCATATGTACTGGTTTTGCGCCGCGCCCGGCGCGATTTTGTCGACAACCCTATAATGAGGCCGTAATGATAAAGCCTAAACGAGATTTAAATCGAATTTGATACGTGGATTGTATGAATAACTGGATCGAACACCTCGCCTCGCTGGGCGCCCGCTTCCATCAGGACGAAGCCGCGCAGATCGAAGACTTCGGAAAGACCCTCTCGGCCGCAGACCTGGCGGGCGGCGTGGTGGCGCCGGTCACCGACCTCGGGCTCATCGCCGTCAGCGGAGACGACGCCGCCAGTTTCCTGCACAACCAGCTCACCAACGACGTCGAACACCTCGGCACCGGTGAAGCCCGCCTGGCTGCCTATTGCACGCCGAAAGGCCGCATGCAGGCCAGCCTGCTGATGTGGCGTGGCGCCCAGGACATCTACCTGCAACTGCCGCGCGCCATCCAGGCCCCGCTGCAGAAGCGCCTGACCATGTTCGTGCTGCGCGCCAAGGCCAAGCTGCGCGACGCCACCGAAGAAGCCGCGACCATCGCGGTCCTCGGCCTGGCCGGCGCCAAGGCACAGGAAGCGCTGGCCCGCCATACAGGCGCCCTGCCGCAGGCACCGTATGCAAAAACCGAGGGCGAGGCCGGCACCGTGATCCGCCTGGCCGACGCCTTCGATGCGCCGCGCTACCTGTGGATCACGAGCGCCGGCACCGCCATCGCCGCCCTGCCGCAGCTGCGCGAGACGCTGGCGCTGGGCGGCAACGTCGGCTGGCACCTGGCCGAGATCCACGCCGGCGTGCCGCAGGTGACCCAGCCGACCCAGGAACAGTTCGTGCCGCAGATGATCAACTTCGAACTGATCGGCGGCGTGAACTTCAAGAAGGGCTGCTATCCGGGCCAGGAGATCGTCGCCCGCAGCCAGTACCTCGGCAAGCTGAAACGCCGCATGGTGCTGGCCACGCTGGCCAATGCGGCCGCGCGCGCCGGCGATGAAGTGTTCGCCAGCGACGACCCCGACCAGCCTTGCGGCATGATCGTCAACGCGGCCCCGAACGGCCAGGGCGGCGCCGATGCGCTGGTCGAGATCAAGCTGGCCGCGCTGGACCAGGAAGTGCGCCACGGCGCGGCCGGCGGCACGCCGCTGTCCTTCCTGCCGCTGCCCTATGCCATCGACACCCCGGCCGACTGACGTCCCGCGCCCATGATCGACCTGTACGTCTATTACAAGGTGCGCGAGGCCGACGCCGCCGCGCTGGCTCCGCGCGTACGCGCGATGCAGGCGGCGCTGGCGGCGAGCCACGGCGTCGCCGTCCAGCTCAAGCGCCGGCCCGACAGCAAGGACGGCCTGCAGACCTGGATGGAAGTCTATCCCGGCGCCGCCGATACCTTTGCCGACACCGTCGACGGCGCCGCCGCAGGCGCCGGCCTCGGTGCCTTGATCAGCGGCCCGCGCCGCACCGAGGTATTCGTCGAACTGACTCCGGAGCTGAACCCATGTGCCTGATCGTATTTGCCTGGCGTGTGATTCCCGGCGTGCCGGTGATCGCCTGTGCCAACCGCGACGAATTCTACGACCGTCCCGCCACCCCGGCCGGCCCCTGGCCGGAAAACCCGGACATCATCGCCGGCCGCGACCTGCAGGGCGGCGGCAGCTGGATGGGCGTGACGCGCACGGGACCGAACGGCCCGAAGTTCGCCGCGCTGACGAACATCCGCGCTCCCGGCGAGCGGCGCAGCGACGCCCCCACGCGCGGCGCCCTGGTGGCCGACTTCCTCAAGGGCGACCTCGACGCCCCGGCCTACCTGGACCACATCGCCGCCGGCGCCGGCGAGTACAACGGCTTCAACCTGATCCTCGGCGACCGCGAAGGCCTGTACTGGTTCTCGAATCGCGCCGGCGGCGACCCGCGCAACGGCAAGGCCCTCGACCCGGGCATCTACGGCGTCTCGAACGGCCTGCTGGACGCGCCCTGGCCGAAGGTCCTGCGCACCAAGGCCAGCTTCGCCAGCCTGCTGCTGCAGGGCGCCCCCGAGGAAGCCTATTTCGAAATGCTGGCCGATACCACCCGCGCGCCCGACCTGCGCCTGCCGGACACCGGCGTGCCGATCGAAGTGGAGCGCCAGTTGTCCGCGGTCTGCATCGAGATCCCGGGCTACGGCACCCGTACCTCGACCGTGGTCAGGCTCTACCAAGCCGGCGAGCCGGAGCTGCACGAGCGCGTGCTGCAGCCTTGTCCGGAAGCTGAAGCTTCATAAAACCCTCACGTCGTTCCCGCGGAGGCGGGAACCCAGGTTTTGCTTGAGCAGACGGAACGCGTGCAAACCTGGATTCCCGCCTGCACGGGGCCGACGTTTATTCGTAGCGAGTCCTTGCCTTCTACGACTCCCGCCGCATGAACGGCGACTCGAACTGCTGCCGCCGCTCCACCGGCCGGGTCAACACCCGCAAGGCCACGTCCATCGCCACGCCGATCTCGGCGAGCCGGCGCGCCGCCGCCGGCATGCCGGTGGCGCTCGCCGCATGAATCACGGCTTCGATCAGCAGGGCGGTCTTGTAGTCGGTGCGTCGTTCCATCGGCCGATGCTACCACGACCGCGATTCACTCCGGACGGCGTACGACGTCGAGGTAGACGCCGGGATCCGCCGAGAGTCCGCGCTTGACGTTCTGCGACAGCTCGTCGATCAGCACTTCCTGCGCGCCTGCCTCGAGCGCCTCGTAGGCGCGTGCGACCACGTCCGCCGGCGCCAGTTTCGGCAGATCGATCCCGCGTGTCAGCTCGGTGTCGACGAAGCCGACGTGCAGGCCCAGCACCTGGGTCCCCTGCTCCTTCAGCGCGATCCGCAAGCCGTTGTTCACGCTCCAGGCGGCCGACTTGGTGGCGGCGTAGGCGGCCAGGCCCGGCGTGCTGATCCAGCTCGCCACCGACAGCACGTTCAGGAAGGCGCCGCCATGGTGCTTCGCCAGCACGGGCGCAAAGGCCTGGCTGACGCGCAGCATGCCGTAGACGTTGGTCTCCATCATGCGCTGCAGGGCCGCGACGCTGTCGTCGTCGAGCAGGCTGCCGGGGCTGGCGATGCCGGCATTGTTGACGACCACCGTGACGTCGCCGCAGGCCGCGGCCGCTTCCTTCACCTGGGCCGGATCGTTGACGTCCAGCCGCACCGGCACCACGCCCGGCAGGCGTACCGCGCCGGGATCGCGCGCGGCCGCGTAGACCTTGCGCGCGCCCAGGGCGAGGGCCTGGCGGGCGAACTCCTCGCCCAGACCGCGGTTGGCGCCGGTGACGAAGACGATGGCGTTATCGAGTTTCATGGCATTCCTTTATATGACATCCGTCATATTTAAGTTTGAAAAAAAGCCGCACCCATCGGCACGGCATCCTCCACCTCAGACGATCGAGTCCTGGCGGACGTACTGCAACAGCACTGTCTCGCGGCAGGCCTGCAGGACCTCGTTTCCTCCACCATCCGGCCCCAGCACCCGCGCCAGCTGGATCGCGCCCACCAGGGTCGCGGCAAGCGCCCAGGCACTGCCGGGTGGCGCATCGCCTGGCAGCGTGTCGGCCACCAGGGCGGCCAGGCCCCGGACCCGGCTTTGTGCGACCCCACGCAGTGCTTCCTGGGCGCGCTGCATGTCCGAGCCCACGGCCGCGACCGGGCAGCCGAGTTCCAGCGCCTCCATGTGCGCGCCGGACAGGTATTCGTTCACCAGGGCCGAGAGCGGACTTTCGCCGGCTTCCGTGCGTGCACGCATGCGTTCACGGACCCGGGCGTTGCTCTGCCTGCCTGCGTGCTCCAGCGCTTCGGCCAGCAGCGCATCGCGCGATGCGAAATGGGCATAAAAGCCGCCGTGGGTCAGGCCAGCCTCCTTCATCACCTCCGCGACGCCGACCCCGGCGACCCCGGCGCGGCGTACGGCGCGCGCAGCGGCGTCGAGGATGCGCTCGTGCGACTGCTGATGGCGGGAGGATCGGGTGCTGGACATGGCGGCGACTCCAATATGATGCATATCATATTAGGTCGCGGGAGGCGCCTGGTCAAGGAAGAAGTAAAAATACCGCGGACGGCGCCGCGGTATGCTTGACGGCCGTTCAGGTAGCCGCCTCAGCGGTCGGGGTCGTTGCCGGTCGTCCCGGGGGCCGAGGTGCCGCCCGAGCCGCCCAGCCTGCCCTCGTCCGGGGTACCGGCTGCCGAGTCGCCGCCTCCGGGCCGGCCGGGCTTGTCGGCCTGCGCATGCCCTGCCGGGAAGACGTTCGCTTCCGGCGAGCTATGCAGGAAACCGCTTTGCTGGCTGCCGTCGGCGCCGCCCTGTGCGTTCTGTCCGCCGCCCTGGGCGGGCAGGTCTTGTTTGCCTTGCCGGGCCTTGTCTTTGTTGTTCGCCATCATGTCCTCCTGGTGCGATTACCGATGAAACTATCCTAGCGCCCCCGGGCGCCGGGCGAATAGGATGACTTCCCGGACCATTGTAGGACGATCACTAGCACGCATCCCAGGCCGAGCAGGACAGCAGCCAGGCCGAAGCAGGACCGGAAACCGGCCACGACCGCCGCCTGACCGCCGTCCGCCGCCGTGTTCATGAAGACGGCGCTCATGCCGGCGGCGCCGCCGATCAGGCCGAGATTGCGCGACAGGTTCAGCAGTCCGGAAACCAGTCCGCGCTGCTCCTCCACGGCAGCCGACATCACCGCCGTATTGTTCGCGGCCTGGAACAGCGCGTAGCCGGCGGTGAGCACGGCAATCGACGCCACATAGGCGGCCGGGGTCGACGGCGGCAGGAGCCACAACAGGCAGGCGCCGGTGAGCATCCCGGCCAGGCCGGCCAGTGCGCTCCAGCGCGCACCCAGCCGGTCCACGGCACGCCCGGCCGGCAGGCCCGCAAGCGCCGCGGCGACCGGCCCGGCCGCCATCACGAGACCCATCCGCCCGGCTTCGAGACCCAGGACGCCGGTCAGATAGAAGGGACCCACTACCAGCGTTGCCATCACGACCGCCGTCGCCAGCATGCTCGTGAGGACGCCGGCGGCGAGCACGGGATCGCGGAACAGGGCCGGCTCCACCAGCGGCGCGGCGCTACGCCGCTCGGCGTGGACGAACAGGATCGCAGCGCCGGCGGCAAGCGCCACAAGCGGGCCGCGCGGCGCGGCAGCGACCGTCGTTGCCAGGGCAAAGGCGGTCAGTGTGAGCGCGAGCAGCAGCGTGCCCACATGATCGAAGCGCGGCCTGGCGCGCGGGGAGAGATCGGCGGGCAGGAAGCGCGCCGCGCAGGCGAACGCCGCCAGGCCGCAAGCACCCTGCAGCAGGAACACGGCCGGCCAGCCAAAGCCGGCGACCAGCACGCCGCCGAGCGAAGGCCCGAGGGCGGTGCCGGCCGCTGATACCGTGCCCAGCATCCCCATCGCGCGCCCGGTCTCCGCCGCGGGCAGCGTATCCTTGACCGCCGCCATGGTCAGCGCCATCATCGCCGCCGCGCCGGCGCCCTGCAGCAGGCGCGCAGCGACCAGCAGCGCCAGCGACGGCGCCGCGGCGCACAGCCCGGCCCCAAGGCTGAACATGGCGATGCCCGCCAAGAGCAGCCGTTTTCTTCCGACCAGGTCGCCGAGCCGGCCGGCCACCACCACCAGTCCCGATACACCGAGCAGATAGGCCAGCACGACCCATTGCACGGCGGGCAGCGGCGCCTGGAAAGCCTGTGCCAGCGCTGGGAGGGCCACGTTGGCGATGCTGGTCCCGAGCGAGGACAGCAGCGCGCTCAGCGAGAGGCTGGCGAGGATGGCGGAATGCGTTTTCATGTCCATGGCTCCCTTCAAGGTCGATACCGGGAGCCTAGTCGCAGTGCACGCATGGCGGAAGACGCAGCATTTGCACTCGATCAGTGCATGGAACGCCATATCCCGAGCCGGCGTGCTATCTTGGCGCGATGTCGACGCCCGATCTGAATCTCCTCGTCACCCTCGACGTCCTGCTCGCCGAAGGCAATGTCGCGCGCGCCGCCCGCCGGCTGGGCCTGAGCGCGTCCGCCATGAGCCGCGCGCTGGCACGCCTGCGCGAGACCACCGGCGATCCGCTGCTGGTCCGCGCCGGCCGCGGCCTGGTGCCGACGCCGCGGGCGCTCGAGCTGCGTAACCGTATCGGTCCGCTGGTCGAAGAAGCAAAGGCGGTGCTACGTCCCGCCGTGCCGCTCGACCTGGGACGGCTGGAGCGCAGCTTCGTCCTGCGCACCAGCGACGGCTTCGTCGAGAACTTCGGGCCGCTGCTCGTCGCGCGCGCCGCCGCCGAGGCGCCTGGCGTGCGCCTGCGCTTCGTGCAGAAGACGGACAAGGACAGCGCCCCGCTGCGCGACGGCAGCGTCGACCTGGAAACCGGCGTGGTGGGCGGCGCCGCCAGCCCCGAACTGCGCACCCGCATCCTGTTCGAGGACCGCTTCGTCGGCGTGGTGCGTGAGGATCATCCGCTGGCCGGCACGGCGATCACGCCTGCGGCCTATGCGGCGGCCAGGCATGTGCTGGTGAGCAGGCGCGGGCGCGAACGGAGCAGCGTCGACGATGCCCTCGATGCACTCGGCCTGCAGCGCCGCATCGCCGCCGCGGTCGGCGGCTTCGCGGCCGCGCTCGCGCTCGCGCGCGGATCGGACCTGGTGGCCACCGTCCCCGAGCGTCATACCGGCCGGCTGCGCGAAGGCATGGCCAGCTTCGCGCTTCCTTTCGTCGTGCCCGGAATATCGGTCTCGATGCTGTGGCATCCGCGCATGGACGCCGACCAGGCCCACCGCTGGCTGCGTGGCTTGCTGCTCGAGACCAGTGCCCCGGCAGCTAGCGCTTCAGCTGCGACTGCAGCATCTGGGTGAGCTGGGGCGTCGCCGCATAGGCGTCCGCCGGCGGCTTGCCGTGGACGATGGCATCCATGCGTTCAGCCACCGCGCCCAGCGCCTGCGGATGCGAATAGATGTAAAACCGCCCTTCGCGGATCGCGTCGAAGGTGATGGCCGCGACCTCAGCCGCCGTCACCTTGCCGGCCTCCACCGCCTTGTTGATCAGGGCCAGGGCCGCCCGCTGGCTGGCCGTCGGCGCGGCATCATTCTGCAGCCCGTGCGGACGGTGGGCTTCCGAATGTCCGATCCCGGTCGGCACGAAGTATGGGCACAGGACCGAGGCCTGGACCGGGGCATCGACCAGGCGCAGGTCGTGGTAAAGGGTTTCGCTCAGCGATACCACGGCGTGCTTGGAGACGTTGTAGACGCCCATCGCCGGCGGATTCAGCAGTCCGGCCATCGAGGCCGTGTTGACGATGTGCCCTTCGTAAGCGGGATCGCGGCGGGCGCATTCCAGCATGATCGGCGTGAACACGCGCACGCCGTGGACCACGCCCCACAGGTTCACGCCCAGCACCCATTCCCAGTCGGCCTGGCTGTTTTCCCAGATGAGGCCGCCCGCGCCGACCCCGGCATTGTTGAACACCAGGTGCACGCCGTGGAAGCGGATCATCGCGGCATCCGCCAGCTCTTCGACATGCTCGCCCTTGCCGACGTCGACCACCATGGAGAGCAGCTCGGCGCCGCCGGCCTGCAACTCGTCGGTGGCACGCTCCAGCGCTTCCTTGTCGATGTCGGCCAGCACCAGTTTCATGCCCAGCCCCGCCGCCGTGTTGGCGAATTCACGGCCCAGGCCGCTACCCGCGCCGGTGATGACGGCTACCCGTCCTGCGAACTGCTTCATTGCTTTTCTCCCTGCGCCGCGCGGATCAGACCGCAGACACGCCGCCGTCGACGGCCAGCACCTGCCCCGTGATGTGCTTGCCCGCATCGGACGCGAACAGGACCACCGCGCCCTTCAGGTCTTCGTCGTCGCCGAGCCGGCCCAGCGGTGCCTGCTGCGCCAGCCTGTCGGCACCCACCGCCGCCAGTATGCCCCGGGTCATCTTCGAGGGGAAGAAGCCCGGCGCGATCGCGTTCACCGTGATGCCGTAGCGGCCCCATTCGCCGGCCAGGGTGCGGGTGAAGTTGATCACCGCCGCCTTCGAGCTGTTGTAGGCGATCGTCTGCATGGTGCCCGGCGGATTGCCGCCCAATCCGGCGATCGAGGCGATGTTGACGATGCGTCCCCGGCCGCGCGGAATCATCGACAGCCGCCCGAAGGCCTGGCACAGCAGGAAGACGCTGCGCACGTTCAGGTTCATGACCTTGTCCCAGGCCTCGACCGGAAACTCCTCGGCCGGGGCGCCCCAGGTTGCCCCGGCATTGTTGACCAGGATGTCGACCTGGCCCAGGCGCCGCAGTGCCTCCTCGGCAAAGCCGCCGATCGCCGCTTCGTCGGACAGGTCGGCGGCGATGCTGCACGCCTCGATGCCGCGCGCCGCCAGGTGGGCGCAGGCTTCGTCGAGCTCGGCCTGCATGCGCGCCGCGACCAGCACGCGCGCGCCCTGCTCGCCCAGCGCTTCGGCCATCTGCAGGCCCAGGCCGCGCGAGCCGCCAGTCACCACGGCGGTCTTGCCTTCCAGCGAAAACAGTTCCCTTACGGTGCGCATGGCGGCCTCCCGCTCAGACTTCGTAGTCCATGCACTGGCGCGCTTCGCGGATCGCGCCGATGAAGGGCACCAGGGCCTGGTGAGTCGGGTGCTTGGCATAGGCTTCGAGCGCGGCCTTGTCCGCGAACTCCGAGTACAGCACCACGTCATAGGTCGCTTCCAGGCCCGGCTGGGCCAGGGTCACTTCGAACTTGTGGATGCCGGGGACGATATCGGCGCACTCGTCCAGGCGGCGCTTCATTTCGCGGGCATTGGCCGCGCGGTCGGCGCCTTCGGCGTGTTCTTTCAGTTTCCACATGACGATGTGCTTCAGCATGAGTTTTCTTCCTTGTTTCAAATGTGATTGAGCGGATAGCGAGAAGCATAACGCTTGGGCGCCTGGATGGCGAGCGCAGTGGATTTGCCTGCCCTGTCGTGCTGGTGGCTGGGTTTTGGCTTGTTGTGATCCGCCTGTCGGTTAGTTGCAAAAAGACTTGACCGGCCGCTCCCGCTGCCACCGCCGCGTGCGCACGCCTTCCATTTGCATACGCTCTCGGTTAGTTGCAGAATACGGCATGGACCACCTCGCCGCCTGGGATGCCGATCCCGTCAAACGCTTCGCCGCCTTCGTCGCTTCGCCCGACTTCGTGCTGACCTCGAGCCGCCAGCGCGAGGACAATCCGAAGCCGGTGTCGCCGGAGTCCGCCGCCATCTATAAATTCATGTTCGGGAAGTTCGCCGCCTGGATGCTGGAGGAGCGCCTGAAGATCTCGACCGTGACGGCGCGCGACCTCCACCGCTTCGTGCAACTGGCCCACGACGGCCACCGCGACCTGAACAGCAAGATCGCCTACCGCTACCTGCGCCTGCTGGAGCGCTGCTACGAATACCTGCAGAGTGCGCCGAACCCGGCGCGCGAAGCCATCGTCGGCATCGACCGCGCCCAGATCACCCGCGACGCCCCGATGAGCGCCCTCAACGCGGACGAGCTGGAGCGCTTCCTGGCCGCCCTGCCCGGCCACCGTGCCGACGACCAGGGCAAGGCCTCGGGCTGGAAGCGGCGCCGCGACCGCGCGATGCAGGTGACGATGGCGCTGGCCGGCCTGCGGGTCGCCGAGGCGATCGGTTTGCTGGTGGACGAGATCGGCCGCCAGCCCGACGTCGAAGGCGGCCTGCGGCTCGACATCACGCCCGCGCACAAGCACCGCACCAGCTATGAGCACGCCACCACCTTGCCGAAGGAAGGCGTCGCCGAACTGCTGGCCTGGCTGGACGAGCGGCAGGCGCTCGAGATTCCGGGCGAACTGGTGTTTCCCGCCAACCTGGAGGGCGAAGCGCTGCACAAGGCCACCGTCTACCGCCAGGTCAAGGCGAGCTTCGAACGCGCGGGATTGGCCGTCCCGCGCGCCGGCGGCCGCACCCTGCGCAATACCTTCGCCTCGCAGCAATTGCGCCAGGGCACGCCCCAAAGCGAGCTGACCACCGCGCTGGGCCTCGCGCTCGAACGATCCGCGGAGGCTTATAAGTACGCCAAAGTTAATCCGGAAACCCAGGCGCCGGAACCCGGTCCAAAGGACAAGGACGCCTGATTCCATCCAGTGCGCATGAGGAGGCAGCCGAACGGCTCATCTGTAAGTTTCGTGTAAGTTTGGAGCAAGCATCGCGTAAGTTTCGCGGCGCAGAGTCGCTGCCGTAGCTGGCGTAAATATCGGCTACCCATTGACAATACAACTCATTACGGAGACTACAATGGCTATCACCCCCGGCATGACAGCCGGCGGAAAGGCAGCGCCTTCCGCCGGCGGACTCACCCGGGAAGAACGCAAGGTCATCTTTGCGTCTTCCCTCGGCACGGTTTTCGAATGGTATGACTTCTACCTCTACGGCTCTCTCGCCGCAGTGATCGCCAAGCAGTTCTTCGTCGGCGACCCCACCACCACCTTCATCTTCGCCCTGCTGGCCTTCGCCGCGGGCTTCATCGTGCGCCCCTTCGGCGCGCTGGTGTTCGGACGGCTCGGCGACATGATCGGCCGCAAGTACACCTTCCTGGTCACCATCCTCATCATGGGCGGCTCGACCTTCATCGTCGGCCTGCTGCCCGGCTACGCCTCGATCGGCATCGCCGCGCCCATCATCCTGGTCTCGCTGCGCATCCTGCAGGGCCTGGCCCTGGGCGGAGAGTATGGCGGCGCCGCCACCTATGTGGCCGAGCATGCGCCGGAAGGCCGTCGCGGCTACTTCACCTCCTGGATCCAGACCACCGCCACGCTCGGCCTCTTCCTGTCGCTGCTGGTGATCCTGGGCGTGCGCACCTCGATGGACACCAAGGCCTTCGACGCCTGGGGCTGGCGCATTCCCTTCCTGGTGTCGGTGCTGCTGCTGGGCATTTCGGTATGGATCCGGATGTCGATGAGCGAGTCGCCTGCCTTCGCCAAGATGAAAGCCGAGGGCAAGACTTCGAAGGCGCCGCTGTCCGAAGCCTTCCTCACCTGGGGTAACGCCAAGATCGCCCTGCTGGCCCTGGTGGGCGTGGTGATGGGCCAGGCCGTGGTCTGGTACACCGGCCAGTTCTATGCGCTGTTCTTCCTGACCCAGACCCTGAAGATCGAACCCGCCGCCGCCAACATCATGATCGCGGTCGCACTGGCGCTGGCCACGCCTTTCTTCGTGATCTTCGGCTCGCTGTCCGACCGCATCGGCCGCAAGCCCATCATCATGGCCGGCTGCCTGATCGCGGCCCTGACCTACTTCCCGATCTTCAAGGGCCTGACCAGCTACGGCAACCCGGCCCTGGCCACCGCCCTGCAGAACTCGCCGGTGGTGGTGGTGGCCGACCCGGCCGACTGCCACTTCCAGTTCAAGGCGACCGGCAAGGAAATCTACTCCTCGTCCTGCGACATCGCGACCGCCCAGCTGACCGCCGCCTCGGTCAGCTACACCCGCCAGGATGCGCCCGCCGGCACCGTCGCCAGCGTCCACATCGGCGACAAGGTCTACCCGTCCTTCGCCGCCGCCAAGACGCCGGACGGCCTCGACCTCGACAAGGCCAGCAAGGCCCGCGAAGCCGCACTGAAATCCGACCTGGGCGCCTCCCTGAAGGCCGCCGGCTACCCGTCCAAGGCCGATCCGGCCACGATCAACAAGCCGATGGTAGTGGGGCTGCTGTTCGTGCTGGTGCTGTACGTGACCATGGTCTACGGCCCGGTGGCGGCGATGCTGGTCGAGATGTTCCCGACCCGGATCCGCTACACCTCGATGTCCCTGCCCTACCACATCGGTAACGGCTGGTTCGGCGGCCTGCTGCCGACCTTCGCCTTCGCGATGGTGGCGGCGAAAGGCGACATCTACTATGGCCTGTGGTATCCGATCGTCATCGCGGCGATCACCTTCGTGATCGGCATGCTGTTCGTGCGCGAGACGAAGAACAACAATATCTACGCGGCCGATTAACACCGCGTTGTGGTGGGCACCCTCGTGCCCACCTTTCTTGTGCGCGCCAACGAGGGCGCGAGACGATGTCTACTAGCGGCATCTCCACCATTCTTCCACTGGAACCCGAGCACGTATCCCAATCTCGGCCGTCCCACACCTTTGATTCACATCAAACTTCACAAGCCCCGCATACCTACGCTTGCACAGGCGGGTACCTTGCCTCGCCACTGGCGTTTCTCTCGCCTGACTTCCTATTCCAACTAGTTGCGTACCCGTTGTCCTGACTCACTCGATCATCGATCTATCCTGTTCTGAAGGGGGAAATGGAAATGCCGCAACAACTCAATCCAAGGATTTCAAAAAGAACTCCATTGCCTAGGCGAATTCCCGACACTCTCAACCAAGTGGTCATGCACGATGGGGGAGTCAATGCGTGGATGGATGACCCTGAAAATGGAACCCCGATCCAGCGTCCGGCACCGTCGCTGGACAATGGCAAACTGTCTTACCAAATCCAGGACGACGCGGTTCCTCTCGGGTTCTACTCCGTAGGTACCCCCAGTTTCCGCTATTGGAACGCCGCGGAATCCTTGCGGCGCGGAGCCGATTTCTGGCAGGCGCGGATCCCTGAGCTGACGTGGTTTGAAGACATCGGTCCAGAGATGCAAATCTTCCTTGACGAAGGGGAAGACTTCAATGCGTTCTACGATCGGACCGGGCTGAAATTCTTCCACGGCAATATCCCCGGAGGTGGCACGGTGTTTTCTGGCGAAAGCCCCGACATCCTCTGTCACGAGATGGGCCACGCCATCCTGGATGCGATCAGGCCGGATTTGTGGAATATCGCCGCCATGGAGGTGGGCGCCTTCCATGAATCGTTCGGGGACATGAGCTCGATCCTGTCGGCATTGCAGTTGCCCCTGATGCGTACTGCCGTCATGTCGGAAACCGGCGGCTACCTCAACCGGAGTTCGCGGCTGTCACGGCTGGCGGAACAACTCGGCCACGCCATACGCGAAATCTCCCCTAACGCTGTAGACCCGGACTGCCTGCGCAATGCGTCGAACCGCTTCATGTACGTGCCTCCGCTATCCCTCCCGTCGTCCGGCCCGGCATCGGCCCTTTCGGCGGAGCCGCACTCCTTCTCGCGCGTCTTCACGGGCGCCTTCCTGGATGCCTTGGCCGGCATGCTGCTGGCGGCTGCCCGTGATCCGGCGGCTCCGACGGAAGACGAGCTACTGAAAGTCAGTGAGCAGATGGGCGACATCCTGGTCGCCGGTGTGCGCAGCGCCGCTGCCGCTTCCGATTTCTACAGCCAAGTGGCCGGCGGCATGGTGCAGGCAGGGGGCCAGATCGATCCCGCATTCTCACGTCCGCTGAAGGCGGCGTTCGTCAAGCGCGGCATCCTGTCCGTGACCTCGGCGGCTTCTGTCCGGACTCTGGTCGAGGCGGCAAAGACCCTGTCGCGCCGGGCGGCGGGAGCAGCGGCGCCGGTTTCCCATGCCCCTACGCATCTCGCCCTCGACGGTAAGCAATACGGACTCGGCGACCAGGCGCTGCTCGTGGAAGCGCCTTCGCAACCGCGCCAATTCGCAGCCCACGCATCCCTCACCGACGTCGTCCCGGTCCAGGTGCCTAGTTCCGAAGTTGCGGCGCGCGGCTTCGTGGAGCAACTATTCAAGCAAGGGCGAGTCGATCTCAGCGGGGCGGTCGGCGACGCCGACCGTATCGATCCCTTGTCGGGATTGAAGACCCACAGGCTGGTGAAAGCCAACGGCGCCTTGCAGCTCAAGCGCGTGTTGTGCGATTGCGGCCTGAAACACGACTGACGGAGGCGCTGACGGAAATGAACGAGCGAGAGCGAAACCCGGGTAACAGCATCGTCCCCGACACCGTGGAGTCGCAGGCCTATGTCCGCGGCATCGTGGAGCGTGGCGAGGCTGCGCTGCCGGACAAGGATGGCAAGCTGCCGCGTGGCGTGACGCACGAGATTATCGGGCGCCACGACGCCAGCGGCTTGCCGATTCTGGTGCGCAGAAAGATGTACTAGCAAGTAGCCCGCGCCGGTGCATGGCCGGCTGGTGCGGGGCGCGGGGCGCGGCGACGCGGCTATTGGAGCGCCGGCGCCCTGCTCCACGCCCTCATCCGCATTGCGGCCCAGGCCGTCAGCATCGCCCCCGCCACCAGTACCAGCCGCGTATCGAACAGCGTCAGCACCGCACCGGCCGCCGCCATCAGGATGTTCGCCAGGCAGAAGGTCGTCGACAGCAGGCCCATCACGGCGCCCTGGCCGTGGCCGCCGAAACGGTCCGCCGCCCACACCTGGATCACCGCGTTGTAGCAGGCATGCGGCAGGCCGAACAGCATGATGCCGGCCAGGCCGATCCACAGCTGGCCGGTGCCCAGCGAGGCGATCGCCAGTGCCACCGCCACCGCCAGGAAGGCGGCGCGGCGCAGGGGATCGTCACGATTTTGCCGTCCGGCAAAAACAGCCGTGAAACTCATCAGCGCGCACATGCCGACGTTCACCAGCGAGATTGCACGGGTATCGTAGCGGCCGACCTCGACCAGCCACAGCGGATAGAACTCGTAGAAGGCGGTCACGCCGCAGGTGTAGGCCAGCTGGACCACGAACAGCATGCGCAGGCCGTCGTGGCGCAGCAGGTTGAAGGCATGCTTTTCACGCGCCACCGCCCACCAGCCGGGACCGTGGGCGCTCGGTTCGCGCTTGAGGCTGATCGCCACCAGCGCCGTCCCCAGCAGCAGCGCGCCGGCGGCGATATAGAAAGGCACGGTGATGCCGAAGGCTATCGTCAGCCCGGCCAGCAAGGGGCCGAACAGCCAGCCCAGGGTGAACGAGCCGTTCAGCCAGGACAGCGCATGGTTGCGCACCGGGCCCTCCAGCCGGTCGGCCAGCATGGCGCGGACGATGGCGCCTTGCCCTTCCAGCAGGCCGGTGCCGAAGCGCGCCAGCAGGAACAGCGGATAGGAACCCATCGCCAGCGCCCAGGCGGTCAGCACATGGCCGACGGCCGCGCCGGCCGCGGTCCACAGCAGCAGCGGACGGCGGCCGAAACGGTCGGACAGCGAGCCCAGCACGGCGGTGCCGATCAGCAGCCCGATCGGATTGACCATCAGGGCGATGGCGAACAGCAGCTTGGGCGGCAGGTTGAGGAAGCTGGTCAGACCGTTGGCGGCGCCCGCAGTTTCCACACCCGCGAAGAGCGGCGGCAGGATCGGGTAAGGCAGCGAAGCGCCGGTCGTCGACAGCAGGCCGAGCAGGCAGGCGGTCGCGATCAGGAGGGCATTTTTCACATCGGGCTCGAGTACGGTAAGGATATCGAGCCTAACATGAGCGAGGCCATGGGCGCATCAGGGGCATCTTTGTTACCGTCGTACCGCGCGCATGCGGGGCCACGAATCAGCTATTGAATCCCCGCCCCTCGGCCGCCAGCCGCTGCAGCAAGGAAGCCGGCTTCCAGGCCTCCCCATGATAAGCCCGCCCATATTTCTCGATCGCGGCAAGCACATTGGCCAGGCCCACGGTATCGGCATGGAACATCGGGCCGCCACGGTAGAGCGGGAAGCCGTAGCCGGTCAGGTAGACCATGTCGATGTCGGAGGCGCGCAGGGCAATACCCTCTTCCAGGATCTTCGCGCCCTCGTTGACCAGGGCGTAGACCAGGCGCTCGACGATTTCCTGGTCGGCGATCTCGCGGCGCTGGATGCCCAGGTCCTTCGAGTGCTGGACGATCATTTCGTCGACCCATTGCGAAGGATGCGGCGTGCGGTCGCCGGCCTGGTAGTCGTACCAGCCGCCGCCCGTCTTCTGGCCGAAGCGGCCCGCTTCGCACAGCAGGTCGGCGGTCTTCGAGTAGGCCACCTCCGGCATCTCGAGCGCGCGGCGCTTGCGGATGGCCCAGCCGATGTCGTTGCCGGCCAGGTCGCCCATGCGGAAAGGGCCCATGGCGAAGCCGAAGCCTTCGATCGCGCGGTCGACCTGTTGCGGCAGCGCGCCCTCGTCGAGCAGGAAGCCGGCCTGGCGGATGTACTGCTCGACCATGCGGTTGCCGATGAAACCGTCGCAGACGCCGCTCACCACGCCGATCTTCTTCAGCTTCTTCGACAGCGCCAGGGCGGTGGCCAGCACATCCTTGCCGGTCTGCGCGCCGCGCACGATCTCGAGCAGCTTCATCACGTTGGCCGGGCTGAAGAAGTGCAGGCCGATCACGTCCTGCGGGCGGGAAGTGAAGGAAGCGATCTTGTTCAGGTCCAGGGTCGAGGTGTTCGACGCCAGGATGGCGCCCGGGCGCATCACCTGGTCGAGCCGGCGGAACACGCTCTCCTTGACGCCCATGTCTTCGAACACCGCTTCGATCACGATGTCGGCCTGGGCGATGTCGGCGTAGTCGAGGCTGCCCTTCACCAGGACCATCCTCTGCTCGAATTTTTCCGGTGCCAGCTTGCCCTTTTTGACCGTGTTCTCGTAATTCTTGCGGATCGTGGCCAGGCCCTTGTCCAGCGCCTCCTGCTTCGTCTCGAGGATGGTGACGGGGATGCCGGCGTTCGCGAAGTTCATCGCGATGCCGCCGCCCATGGTGCCGGCGCCGATCACGGCGGCCGAGCCGATCTCGCGCACCGGCGTATCGGACGGCACGTCCGGGACCTTGCCGGCAGCGCGCTCGGCAAAGAAGGCGTGGCGCAGGGCCTTCGATTCGACGGTCTGGGTCAGGTGGATGAAGCGCGAGCGCTCGAACTTGCAGCCCTCTTCGAAGGGCATATTCACCGAGGCGGCGATGGTCTCGACACATTCCAGCGGCGCCGGGAAGGCCCCGGCAGCGGCCTTCACCCTGGCGCGGGCGGCATCGAGGAAGCCCTGGGCGTCGGCATGTTCGACCTTGCGCTCGCGGACCTTCGGCAGCGGAGGTGCGCCTGGGCGACGGACCTCAGCCATCTTGTTGGCGAAATCGACGGCGGCGGCCACCAGGTCGGTCCCGGCCGGGAATACCTCGTCGAACAGACTGCCGGCCAGCTTCTCGGACGATACCGGATTGCCGGATACGATCATGTCCAGCGCGGCCTCCAGGCCGATCACGCGCGGCAGGCGCTGGGTGCCGCCGGCGCCCGGCAACAGGCCGAGTTTTACTTCCGGCAGCGCGATCTGGGCGCCCGGCAGGGCCACGCGATAGTTGCAGCCCAGCGCCAGCTCCAGGCCGCCGCCCATGCAGACGCTGTGGATGGCAGCGACCACCGGCTTGCTTGAACCTTCCGCGGTGCGGATCAGGGTGTGCAGGGTCGGTTCGGTCAGGGCCTTGGGCGAATTGAATTCGCGGATGTCGGCGCCGCCCGAGAAGGCCTTGCCGGCGCCGGTGATCACGATCGCCTTGACCATGGGATCGGCTTCCGCGAGCTGCAGCGCCTCCACGGCGGCGGTGCGCGTCGCCAGCCCAAGACCGTTGACCGGCGGGTTGTTCAGCGTAATGACGGCGACGTTGTTCTGGACCTGGTAATCGGCGCTCATGGGGTCTCCCTTGGGTGGATTTTCGTATGTTGAAACTGCAACAGGCACTATAAGCGATAAAAGTACGGTCGTGTTATTCCGCAGCTGCGGTCGCGTACAGCCTGTACGCCACGCCGTGGCCTGCCAGCTCCAGCGGGCGCTCGTAGACCAGTCCCAGCTTTTCCAGCACCCGGCCGGACGCCGCATTCTCCGGATGTACCATGCCGACGATGCGCTTGACGCCGTGCTCGCGAACGCCCTGCGCCATCAGCACGCGCGCGCTCTCGGTCGCGTAGCCCTTGCCCCAGCAATCCGGCAGGAAGCGGTAGCCGACATCGACTTCATCGAGATCTTCCAGGTATTTCAGGCCGCTGAAGCCGACCAGGCGTGCGCTGCTCTTTTCGACCACCGCCATGCGGCCGTAGCCGTGCATCGCATAGTCGCGCAGCGGCCGGGTGCGCAGGATCTCGCGCGCTTCGTCGACCGTGGAGACCGGGGTGTCGCCGGTGTAGCGGATGATCTCCGGCAGCGTGATCAGGGGCAGCCAGGCTTCGGCATCGTCGAGGGTGAAGGGGCGCAGTATTAGGCGTTCGGTTTCCATCGGTTCTTTCCGGTTCTCAGTTAGTGGACGAATGCTGGCTTGCTGCTTCGTTCCGGGCCATCTGGTGCGCGGTCAGGGCACGGATGATGGCGCCCGGCGCTTCAAGTTCCTGGCTGACCAGGCCGCGCATTTCCTCGGTGGCCAGGCCTGCCAACGCGGCATCGACCAGCGCCCGGGCCTCGGCGTCGCGGCCGCGGCCACGCAGGATCGCGGCGCGCAGCCGCAGGTCTTTCGCAAAGTTGAACAGCTCCGCGATGAGCCTCGGTGCAGCGTGCGTAGGCGTGAGCAAGCGCTGGCCGCCGACCGTTTCGTTCAAGTAGGGCAGGAAACCCATCGGATCCGGCAGGAAGCGCTCGCCGAGGACAAAATCACCCGCCTCCACCACCGCCGGCAAGGCCATGAACGCCTCCCGCCGCGCATGCTCGGGCATCAGCGCATCGAACTGTACGAACAGTTCGTAGGTCGCGCGCGAATCCTCGAGGATGTCGCCGATCTGCGCGACCAGCCCGAAGCGCGTGGGCTGCGGCGAGTACTCGGCATGGCGGACACCGTAGAAGACGTCGCCGGCGAGCAGGCGGCGGCCCTGCTCCTCGCGCAGCCGGCTCAAGGCATCGCGCGCCGGCGGGTAGACCTCGAGCAGGAATATCCACTCGAGCAGGTCGAGATGACCCACGTACTCGTCCTGCCCGTCCGCCATCACCAGCGCGTAAACGTCGAGCAGGTGGCGCAAGGCATCCTCGTACCTGCCATCTTCCCGCGCCAGCATCGCTTCATGATGCGCCCCCTGGACCTTGCCGTCCTTATCCGTTCGGATCACGATAATTCACTCCTCGGCGATATGGATCTTGGCCTTCACATGCTTCAGGCTGGCCACGATGGTAAAGGTCATGATCACCAGCAGCGACCACGAACTCCATTTGCTGATGTGGACCACCGACCAGGCGCCCAGCTGGTTCGGATAGCGCCACACGCCCCAGAAGGTGCCGATGTTCTCGGCCATCCAGATGAAGAAGCCGGTCAGCACGAAGCCCAGCATCAGCGGCATGCGGCGGTCGCGGTCGAGGGGCCGGAACACCACCGTGGTGCGCGAATACAGGCCGAGGGCGCAGGCGGCCAGGTACCAGCGGTAGTCGCCGATATAGTGGTGGGTGAAGAAGTTCACATAGATCAGGATCGCAATCGTGGTCGCCATCCAGTAAGGCGGATGGTGGCGGATGCGCAGGTCGAGCAGGCGCCAGGCCTGCACGATATAGCTGCCGACCGCCGCGTACATGAAGCCCGAGAACAGCGGCACGCCGAAGATCTTGGTATAGCCGAAGTCCGGATAGCTCCAGGACTGGACGCTGCCCGACACCTTGAAGGCTTCCAGCGCGAAGCCGACCACGTGGAACAGGCAGACCGCCTTCAGCTCGTCCCAGGTCTCCAGCCTGACCTTCACCATCCACAGCTGAATCGCGATCGCCACCACCAATAGCAGGTCGTAGCGCGGGACTCCCCAAAGGCCGGCGCGCGGCATCAGGAAGATCGCGGCGAAGAACAGGCCGACGAACAGGCAGGCGCGCGCCTCCTTGACGCCGAAGTACAGGAACTCCACGAGGCCGCGGCGCAGGCCGGCCAGTGGCCGCGGGCGGTCGTCCATCAGGAAGCTGTCGATGGCGGATAGCATGCCGGCTCGATCAGGATGGTCGGGCGCTGTCGCGCTCGCGTTTCAGGTAGTGCGATGGCGGCTGGCCGACCAGCTTGCGGAAATCCGAGCTGAAATGGGCCTGGTCGAAGTAGCCGAGTTCCTGGGCCAGGGCGGCCAGGTCGGTTTCGCCGCCGGCCAGCCGGTCGGCCGCTTCGTGCAGGCGGAAGCGCCGAATGGTCCACTTCGGGCTCACGCCCACGTAGTCGCTGAACAGCTGCTGCAGGCTGCGCACGCTCGATCCGGCGGCCTCGGCCAGCTGCTCGACCTGGGTCAGGCCGGGCGTGGTCTCGGCCACCCGCAGGATGGCGGCGATGCGCTCGACCTGGGGATCGGGCGCCGGCAGCAGCGGGGCCAGCAAGCGGGTGCAGGCGGCGACCATGCCGGCGTCGTCCGGGCAGTCCAGCACGGCGTCCCGGGTGTCGGCTTCATCCCAGGGGAAGACCGCGGACAGGGCCAGCACCTGGTCGGTAATGGTATGCAGGGGCTTGCCGAGCAGTGCGCGGAAGGCGCCGGGCCGGAAGCGCAGGCCGCAGACCTTGCCCGCGCCTTTCAGCTCGTAGTCGAAGGCGCCGGTCGGCACGCCCCAGATACCGCTGCGGACGCGGTCGAACACCAGGTGCACGCAGGGATACGGGAGGGTGCGCTGGACGTAAGGCGGCTGGTCGCCGACGTCCCATTCGACGATCCAGAAATGGTCGAGAAACGGCGCCAGCCCGGGCGCGGGCAGATAGCGCTCCATGCGGAACATCTTGCGCGCCTGGGCGGGCGCGACCACGCCTTTCGGGCGGTCCTGGACGGTTGCGAGCGGTGTCATCGGGTGCCATTCATGGGATCGTCTGCCGGGATTCTAGCATTCGCGTTTTTACAAGACGGCAATTCTATGCGAGCCTATCCTGAGCGTCCTTACTCACCACGAGGACGCCATGAACCGCAGCATCACCCTGTTCCACGCCCCGCATTCGCGCTCCGGCGCCGTCCGCATCCTGCTCGAGGAGCTGGGCGCACCCTACACGATTGAAACCGTGAACCTGAAGACCAACGAGACCCACACGCCGCGCTACCTGGCCATCAACCCGATGGGCAAGGTGCCGGCCCTGCGCGTCGCGCAGGGACAGGACGAAGTGCTGGTGACCGAGCAGGCCGCCATCATAATCTACCTGGCGGACCTGTTCCCGCAGGCCGGCCTGGCGCCGGCCGTCGACGAACTGCAGCGCGGCGCCTGGCTGCGCTGGATGGCCTTCTACGGCTCCTGTTTCGAACCCGCGGTGGTCGACCGCGCGATGAAGCACGAAGCGGTGCCGTCCTCGACCTGCCCTTACGGCGACTACGACACCATGCTGTCCACGCTCACCCGACAGCTGCGCGCCGGCCCCTGGCTGCTGGGCGAGCGCTTCTCGGCGGCCGACATCCTGTGGGGCTATGCCCTGGCCTGGACCTCGGCCTTCCAGCTGGTGCCAGCGCTGCCCGAGTTCGTCGACTACGTCGCACGCTTCAATGCGCGGCCCTGCGCGCAGCGGGTCATCGACATGGATGCCGGGCTGGCGGCGGCGCAGGCCGCCTGAGTCTCAGGCCGCCGCCGGCGCCGCCGCTTCCTTGCTGCGCGCCGGCGCCTGGCGCGCGGCGCGCGGCTGCAGCACCATCAGCGACAGCAGCGCCGGCAGGCCCAGCAGCAGGCAGGCCAGGCACCAGGCCAGGCGGGGCCGAGGTCCGAGCGCGGCGCGGTGCGTCCACCAGAGGGCGCCCAGGGCGGACAGCAGCGCCAGCACGCCGGCCGCCGTCCAGGCCACGGCCGGCCGCTCGAGCAGCAGCGGCGCGAAGCGGCTGGCGCCGTAGTCCGGCACCGCACCCTTGTCGATCAGCAGGTCCGGCAGGCTCACCACCGCCTGCAGCAGCGGCGAGATCCACCAGTCCTTGTGCTCGAACAGCGCCGGGAAGTCATGGGCCAGCTCGCGCCGCGCGACTTCCGTTATCCGGCCGCCGGCATCCACCAGATACATCACCTGGGGCGCCGCGCCGACGCCATCGTAGCGGCGGTTGCCGGCGGTGAAACTCACCAGGGTGCCGTCCGCCACCGGCGCCGCATCGACCCGCTGGATGTCGCCGAAGGGCAGCGGCAGCGGGATGGAGGCGACCGGGACCGGCTGGCCGCCGCCGTCCTGCAGCAGCAGCACGCGGCGGTTTGTCAATATGGCGGTGCGGCGGCCCAGCACGGCGACACCGGCGCCCTGCTGCTCGGCGCCTTCGACATGAAGAACATGGGTCATGCGCAGGCTGCCATGCCTCAGCGCATACAGGTCGTGAGCGTTGACGAGATAGCCGTTGCGCTGGTTGTCACCAATCGGCATCGCCTGCGAATCGAATGGCGTGGCGTCGCCCACGCCGCCGGCGCCGAGCCAGCCGGACGGTGTGCCGAGACGCAGATGGCGGCCTCGGTACAGCATGCGGTCTTGGCTGAAGGTCCATACTTGCTGTAGATCGTCGTAGAACTCGACCCGGCCCCGGTTCGAGATGAGGTTCCGCACCGCATACCCACGAACTTGCGGACCGACCGAAGTGGCATCACCCGCAGCCAGCCCTGCGCGCCAGCCGGCCGCACGCGGGTCCGACGCGCCCGCCAGCCCCGCCTGCACGGCTTCGCGCGGCGTGAAGCGCTGCGCCTCCACCAGGCCGCCGGCCAACGCCTGCCCGCCCGACAGCGGGTGCACGCCCGCCATCATCTGGCCGACCTGGAACAGCATCGACCCGCCCCACAACAGGGCGATGTAGAAGCTCAGCTGCAGCGGCACCGCCGAGGCGATGGTGGCGACCGCATCGTCGCCGGTATAGCGGTTCGGCCGGAACACTGTGTAGACCAGGAACAGCAGCACCGCATTGCAGGCCAGCGCCAGCGCCAGCACGGTGCCGTAGCCAGCCAGGTGCACGGTCAGCAGGATGGGCAGCACCAGGATCACGAAGGCCCAGCGGCTGCGGTGCAGCATGATGTAGGCGCCGGCCAGCCAGGCGGATACCGTCGACAGGACCAGGTAGATCACGCCGGCATAATGGCGGACGTCGACCACCCGCTGGGTAAGCCGTTCCTGCAGACCCAGCACGATGAAGAGGGGCAGCGCCACCGCCAGCGCGATCAGCAGCACGGAGGCGAGTGCGATGCCCGCCAGGATGCGGCCGCGGTGCAGCGGCCGGTGCTGCAGCCAGATCCAGCGGCTCGGCTGGCGGTAGCTGCCGAACTGGTAGAGGCCGAAGCCCAGTCCGGACAGCGCATACAGCAGGAGCACCATGGCATGCAGCTCTTTCATGCCGTTGGCGATGTCGACGGGCTGGTTCAGCACCGTGACCAGCACCAGGCTGGCGGCAAAGTAGATGGCGGCGGCATTCCGGAAGCGCCGCAGCTCGGACAAGAACAGTTCGATCATTTGCTGTATTCCTTAAGCTTAAGCGGCGCGGCGGGCGCCGGCATGTCCATGGGAGAGGAAGGCGTTGACAGCGCGGTCCAGGCCCAGCGCCATGGCCTGCACGCGGCGCGCGCCCAGCAGCTTGAGGCGGGCCTCGAAGGCGGCGCCGTCCTGCTGGTCGAAAGTGACGATGTGGGTCAGGCCGTCGAGCTGCTGCACCTGCAGCACGCCCGGCATCTCGCGCACCTCGGGCGCCTTGAAGGGGAACTCCGCCACCCACAGCTGCACCCGTTCGCAGAAGTCGTCCGGCCCGCTCATGGTGCGCAGGCTGCCGCGTTCGAGGATCACCAGGTTGTCGGCCACGCGTTCGATCTCGTCCATCTGGTGCGAGCAGTAGACGATGGTCGAGCCGTCGTCGATGCTGGTCTGGAGCATCGCGTCCAGGAAGGCGCGCTTGGCGACCACGTCCAGGCCCAGGGTCGGCTCGTCGAGGATCAGCAGTTCCGGGCCCTGGGCCAGGGCCAGCGCCAGGTTCAGGCCGGCGCGTTCGCCGCGCGAGAGTTCGCCGACCCGCTGCGCGGGCAGCACATTGAAGTGGGACAGCACCTCGTCGAAGCGCGCGCCGTTCCAGCGCTGCCGCCCGTCCTGTTCGTAGTGGCGCTGCTGCATGCGCATCAGGTCGCGCACCCGCATCCAGCCGGGCAGCGTGTGCTCTTCGTTGACGAAGCCGATGCGGCCGCGCAGTTCCGGCGAGAGCCGGCCGCAGTCGTGGCCCAGCACGCGCGCCGAACCGGAAGTCAGGGGTTCGAAGCCCAGCAGCACGCGGAACAGCGAGGATTTGCCGGCCCCGTTGGCGCCGACGAAGGCATGGATGCCGCCGCGCGGCAGGCGCAGGCTGAGCCGGTCCAGCGCCAGCTTGCCCCTGAATTGCAGGCACAGGTCTTCGGTGTCGATGACGAATTCGCTTGGATGGTCGTTCATGCCGATTTCTTGTTTTCGTATTGAGAAAGCTCGCCCGCCACGCGGTCGAGGATGGTGTCGGCCGGATAGTCGAGTCCGATGACGTCGCCGACGAAACGGTCGACCGCCTCGTCGAGGCGGCGTGCGCGCTCGGCGTCCGACAGGCGCTGGCGCTGCTCGGCCACGTAAAGCCCCAGGCCGGCGCGCGACAGCAGCCAGCCCTCGGCCGTCAGCTCGGCATAGGCCTTGGCCACCGTGTTCGGGTTGATGGAGAGCTGCTGGGCCAGGCCGCGCACGCTGGGCAGGGCGTCGCCGGGAAGCAGCTCGCCGCCGGCCACGAGGCGTTTGATGCCGTCGGTGATCTGGCGGATGATGGGCCGCGGATCGCCGGTGACGATCTGCAGCATCAGGGGAGCACGCCGATTCATAGGAACCTCACTGTACTAGAACAGATAGTACAGTAGCACCGGCTCAAGCTGTGGTCAAGCAGGAAAGAATGGAGGACAATGCGGCGTCCCGAATGCCTTACCGAAGCCCAACGATGTTCAAACAGCTGAAACAACTCTTCGCACCGCGCCAGGCCGCCGCCATCCAGGACGAGCTGCTGGTCAATGCCTACTGCACCCTGAACGAGGTGCCGCCGCCTCCCTTCCCGCACCGCCTGCACGGACGACGCGACAGCGGCGATCCGGAGCTGCGCAGCGAACTCGGCGGCTTCCTGCACTACCTGCAGTCGCTGGGCGGCGGCAAGATGAGCAGCACCCGCTACCACGTCATGCGCCATATCCAGCGCACCCGCCACCAGCTCAGCTTCGGCGTCGTGCGCACCGATGCCGCCGCCATCGCCGCCCTCGCCGACTGGGCGCTGGCCGCCAACGCGCTGCTGCAACTGCCGGACGGCCAGCCGCGCGACCCGCATCTGAAGGTGCTGGTGTCGAGCAAGGACGGCGCCGCCGAAGCGGATGCCGTCGTGCCCTACCCGGCCGCCGCAGCGCGGCGCAAGGCCGCCACCGAAGCCCTGCTGTCCGCCCGCGGCCTGCAGCCCTCGCCCCACCTGCCGCCGCTGGTCGCCGAACCGGAATTGCGCCTGCGCGGGATACCGGAAGCCGGACGCCGCGCCGTCGCCCTGCTGGCGGTGGCGCTCAGGGCGGAATCGCTGGCGAGCGGGAATCCGCTGCCGGCGGAGGAACTGGAGCGCAAGCTGCCGGGCCTGAGCCAGGTTCTCAGCCCCGACGAAGCCGCCTTCATGGCCGTCGAACAGCCGGATGCCGCCGAACTGGCCCGGTTCTCATGGCGCTACGAGAGCCTGAAGACCCTGGAATGGGCGCTGGGCCTGGGCGACCTGCCCTGGCCGGACCAGCCCTGCGACGCCGCGCTGACCGCGCGCACCCTGCTGGAACGCCTCGAGGACGTCGCCGGCGACAAGCTCACGCTGCGCCCGCCGGCCGGGATCCTGGATGCCCTCGACCTGCACTACCGCCTGCACTGGCTGGTGCGCCAGGCCAGGAAGGAAGGCAAGCCGCTGCCGGAAGGCGTCGATCCGGGCGTGGTCTCGGAACGCCACCACAGCCTCAACTGGCTCACCTGCTTCGAAGACGCCGGCTGGGACGACACCGATACGCCCACCTGAATCCCGGTTGGTTCAGGTCCCGGGCAGGCGGTGGTCCCGGTACAGCTCGCGCAGGCGGTTCTTCTGGATCTTGCCGGTGCCGCCCAGCGGCAGGCTGTCGGTGAACACCACGTCGTCCGGCATCCAGAACTTCGCGATCTTCCCCTCGAAGAAGCCGAGCAGCTCTTCCCGCGTCAGCTGCGCGCCGGGCCGGCGCACCACCACCAGCAGCGGCCGCTCGTCCCACTTCGGATGATGGACCCCGATGCAGGCCGCCTGCATCACGGCCGGATGGGCCATCGCGATGTTCTCCAGGTCGATCGACCCGATCCACTCGCCGCCGGACTTGATCACGTCCTTGCTGCGGTCGGTGATCTGCATGAAGCCGTCCGGGTCGATGGTGGCGACGTCGCCGGTCGGGAACCAGCCGTCCTGCAGCACGTCGCCGCCTTCGTCGCGGAAGTAGCTGGCGACGATCCACGGCCCCTTCACCAGCAGGTGGCCGAAGCGCACGCCATCCCAGGGCAGCTCGACGCCGTCGTCGTCGACGATCTTCATGTCGACGCCATAGATCGCGTGACCCTGCTTCTGCAGGATTTTGCGCTGTTCCTCCTTCGGCAGCGCGAGGTGCTTGACCAGCAGTCCGCCGGTGGTGCCGAGCGGGGACATCTCCGTCATGCCCCAGCCGTGGATGACCTGCACGTCGAAGCGGTCGATCAGGGTATTCATCATCGCCGGCGGGCAGGCCGAGCCGCCGATCACGGTGCGGCGGAAGGTCGAGAACCGCAGCCCGTTCTGCAGCGCGTAGTTGATCAGGCCTAACCACACGGTCGGCACGCCGGCCGAGAAGGTCACGCCCTCCCGCTCGAACAGCTCGTACAGCGACTTGCCGTCCAGCTGGGCGCCGGGGAAGACCATCTTGGCGCCCGACAGCAGCACCGAGTACGGCAAGCCCCAGGCGTTCACATGGAACATCGGCACCACCGGCAGCACGGTGTCGCGGGCCGACACGTTCAGCACGTTCGGCATCGCCGATGCGTAGGCATGCAGCACGGTCGAGCGGTGCGAGTACAGCGCGCCCTTCGGATTGCCGGTCGTGCCCGAGGTGTAGCACAGGGCGGCGGCGGCGTTCTCGTCGAACAGGGGCCAGCTGTAGTCGCTTGACGCGGCCTCGATCAGTTCCTCGTAGCAGAGCAGGTTCGGGATGCGCGTTTCAAGCGGCATGTGGGCGCGATCGCTCATCAGCACGAAGGCTTTCACGCTCGCGCAGTGCGGCGCGATCGCCTCGACCAGCGGCAGGAAAGTCAGGTCGAAGAACAGCAGCTGGTCTTCCGCATGGTTGACGATATATGCGATCTGCTCCGGATGCAGGCGCGGATTGATGGTGTGCAGGACCGCGCCGGTGCCCGACACCGCGTAATAGAGTTCGAGGTGGCGGTAGCCGTTCCAGGCCAGGGTGCCGACCCGCTCGCCCATCGCGATGCCGCGCTCCACCAGCGCCCGCGCCAGGCGGCGGGCCCGCAGTTCGCAGTCGCGGTAGCTGTAGCGGTGCAGGTCCGTGAGGTCGGGCTCGACGCGCCGCGAGACGATTTCGCTGCCGCCGTAGTGCCGCGCGGCGAACTGGATGATGCTGGAGATCGAGAGCGGCTGGCTCATCATCTGCCCCGTGACGGGGCTCTGTGGATAGGACTGCATCGGGCCTCCTGTGGTCGTTGCGGCCGAGTGTGGGACGGCCTTGCGGAAAGCGTCAACGGTTTTCGATGCTGCGACGCATCAGAGCGGCTGGGTCGACCCCTTACTGAATGTAAGACGGGTGGGCTGCACACAAGCGTGCCCTGTCATCCCGCCGTCTGGGTTAGAATCCCGGCAACACGACCTGAACGCCCGACCAAGAAGGAAACGCCATTACCGCTGACGACCTGCCATTCGACAATTCCTTTGCTGAATTGCCGCCCGCGTTCTACACGCGGCTGATGCCGACGCCCCTGCCTGCGCCCTATTTCGTTGCGGCCAGCAGCAGGGCCGCGGCGCTGGCCGGGCTCGACCCGGCGCTTCTCGCCCAGGAAGATTTCGTCGCGGTCTTCAGCGGCAACCACGTACCGCCGCGTTCCGAGCCGCTGTCCGCCGTCTACTCGGGCCACCAGTTCGGCCACTGGGCCGGGCAACTGGGCGACGGCCGTGCCATCCTGCTGGGCCAGCTTAGCGGCCCCGCAGGTCCGATGGAACTGCAACTGAAGGGTGCCGGCCTGACGCCCTACTCGCGCATGGGCGACGGCCGCGCCGTGCTGCGTTCCTCGATCCGCGAATTCCTCTGCTCGGAAGCCATGGCCGCCCTCGGCATCCCGACCACGCGCGCCCTGATGCTGACCGGTTCGCACCAGCAGGTGGTGCGCGAAACCATCGAGACCGCCGCCGTCGCCACCCGCATCGCACCGAGCTTCGTGCGTTTCGGCTCCTTCGAGCACTGGCACTACCGCGGCAAGCAGGAAGAGCTGCGTATCCTGGCCGACTACGTGATCCGCGACTTCTATCCGGAACTGCAGAACACGGAGAACCCCTATCTGGAATTGCTGGCCGAAGTCACGCGCCGCACCGCGCGCATGATCGCGCACTGGCAGGCGGTCGGCTTCATGCATGGGGTCATGAACACGGACAATATGTCCATCCTCGGCATCACCCTGGATTACGGCCCCTTCGGCTTCATGGAAGCCTTCGACGTCGACCACATCTGCAACCACACCGACCAGGGCGGCCGCTATTCCTACTCGAACCAGGTGCCGGTCGGCCACTGGAACTGCTATGCACTGGCGAATGCCCTGCTGCCGCTGATCCAGGACAAGGAGGCCGCCGAGGCCGCGCTCGACGGCTATGTCGACGCCTATGGCGACAAGTTCGACGAACTGGTGCGCGCCAAGCTGGGCCTGGTCACGACGCAGGACGGCGACCGCGCCCTGGCCGATGCGATGTTCAAGCTGATGCACGAGAACCGCGTCGACTTCACCTTGTTCTTCCGCCGCCTGGGCGAGCTGCGTGTCGACGTGCTCGACGGCGACCGCGCCGAGGCTGATGCGCCGCTCCGCGACCTCTTCCTCGACCGTCCCGGCTTCGATGCCTGGGCGGTGGACTACCGCGCCCGCCTGCGCCAGGAAGCCAGCGTCGATGCCGTGCGCCGCGAGGCCATGCAGCGCGTCAATCCCAAATACATCCTGCGCAACTATCTGGCCCAGACCGCGATCGAAAAGGCGCAGAATGGTGATTTTTCCGAAGTCCGCAAGCTGCTCGCCGTGCTGGAACATCCCTTCGACGAGCAGCCGGAGAACGAACACTATGCGGCCCTGCCGCCGGACTGGGCATCCCACCTCGAGGTGAGCTGCTCCTCCTGACCCAATCATCAAGCATCAAGACGATCATCATGACCGAAAAACTGACCAAGACCGACGCCGAGTGGCGCGCCCAGCTCGACCCGATGGAATACCAGGTGACCCGCCACGCGGCCACCGAGCGCGCCTTCACCGGCAAATACTGGGACCACCACGAACACGGCATCTACCACTGCGTCTGCTGCAATACCCCGCTGTTCGAGTCCGACGCCAAGTTCGAGTCCGGCTGCGGCTGGCCCAGCTACTTCCGCGCCATCGACCCGGACAAGGTGATCGAGAAGGTCGACCGCAGCCATGGCATGGTGCGAACGGAGATCATCTGCGCCGTCTGCGACGCCCACCTGGGCCACGTGTTCGAAGACGGTCCGCCGCCGACCGGCCTGCGCTACTGCATCAATTCGGCCGCACTGCGCTTCGAAGCGGCATAATCACGGTTTTCACACTAGGTACGCGCACACGCATGAAATTCCTGTTCGACCTGTTCCCGGTCATTCTCTTCTTCGTCGTCTTCAAATTCGCCGACGGCCACCAGGAGGCGGCCCACGCCCTGGCGGTCCAGTACATGGGCGGCCTGATCGCCGGCGGCAACGTCACCCCGGCGCAGTCGCCGATCATGCTGGCCACCGCGGTCGGCATCGTCGCCACCGTGCTGCAGATCCTGTATCTGCTGGCGCGCGGCCGCAAGGTCGACGGCATGCTGTGGCTGTCGCTGGGCGTGATCGCCGTGACCGGCGGCGCCACCATCTACTTCCACGACGAGAACTTCATCAAGTGGAAGCCGACAATACTGTACTGGGTGTTCGCCCTGGCCCTGTTCGTGGCCCAGGTCGGGTTCCGCAACAACCTGGTGCGCAAGGTGATGGAAGCGCAGATCAAGCTGCCCGAACCCGTGTGGGCCAAGGTCGGCTATGCCTGGATGACCTTCTTCGCCCTGGTGGGCGTGCTGAACCTGGTCATGGCCTTCATCGTCTTCAAGGACAATACCGGCGCCTGGGTCAGCTTTAAGCTGTTCGGCGTGACCGGCATCTTCTTCGCCTTCATCGTCGTCCAGACCCTGATGCTGTCGAAGCACATTCAAGAACAGGAGGACGCATGAACATTCCAAGCGCAAGCAACGAGCGCGTCGAGCGCATCCGCTCCCTGCTGCAGGCCGCCCTGCAGCCTTCCCAGCTCGAGGTCGGCGACGATTCGCACCTGCACGCCGGCCATGCCGGCGCGGCCTCCGGCGGGGGCCATTACAGCGTCCGAATCGTTTCCGATCGCTTCGAGGGCCAGAGGCTCGTCATGCGCCATCGGCTGGTGTATGATGCCGTGCAAGGCATGATGCATACCGACATTCACGCACTGGCGATCACCGCCCTTGCGCCATCGGAATTGTCGATAGCCTGAGCCTTCAGGAAGTCTTAAGTAATCTGTTCGAAAATCTGCTACGTATTACAAGAACTAATCCAATCTCGTCCAAGCAACCCCCTCACAGGAACCACCATGACTTTTAAGCCAGCACGGCTGCTGTTAGCCCTGATCGCTATCGCCGCATCGTTTGCCACCTCGTCCTCGTTCGCCCAGAACCTCGCCGTCGTCAACGGCAAGGCGATCCCGTCCTCGCGCGCCGACCAGATGGTCAAGCAGGTCGTGGCCCAGGGCCAGGCAACCGATTCGCCGCAACTGCGTGAAGCGATCAAGAAGGACCTGATCGCCCGCGAAGTGATGATGCAGGAAGCGATCAAGCAGGGCTACGACAAGAACGCGGATGTGAAGCAGGCGCTGGAGAACGCCCGCCAGACCATCGTGATCACCGCCCTGGCCCGCGACTACATCGCCAAGCATCCGGTTACCGACGCCGAGATCAAGGCAGAGTACGACCGCTTCACCAAACAGACCGGCGACAAGGAATACCACGTGCGCCACATCCTGGTGGACAACGAAGCCGACGCCAACGCCATCATCGCCAAGCTGAAGAGCGGCGCCAAGTTCGAAGACCTGGCCAAGCAGTCGAAAGACACCGGCACCGCCAACAACGGCGGCGACCTGGATTGGGCCAGCCCGTCCTCCTTCCCGCCTGAATTCGCCGCCGGCTTCACCGGCCTGAGCAAAGGCCAGATCACCGAGAAGCCGGTCAAGACCCAGGTCGGCTACCACGTGATCAAGCTGGACGACGTCCGCCCGGCCAAGCTGCCGAGCCTGGATGAAGTCAAGCCGCAGATCGCCGACGCCCTGACCCAGCAGAAGCTGGCCTCGTACCAAGAGGAAATGGTCAAAAAGGCAAAGGTGCAGTAAGATGTAGCATCACCGGCGGCCCCCGTGCCGCCGGTTTTCGTCGCCTCGCGACTTTTCGTATTTGAATAGGATCGAATAAATGATTGTCAAGCCAGCCCGCCTGTTGTTAGCCATGACCGCGATGGTAGTCCTGCCGTCGTTCGCACAAAACGTCGCGACCGTCAATGGCAAGCCCATCCCCGCGGCCAAGGTCGACCAGGTCGTCAAGCAAGTTGTTGCCCAGGGCAAGGCCACCGATTCGCCGCAACTGCGCGAGGCGATCAAGCGCGACCTGATCGGCCGTGAAGTCCTGATCCAGGAAGCCGACAAGCAAGGCATCGGCACCCGTCCGGAAGTCAAGAACCAGATCGAGAATGCCCGCCAGAGCATCATCATCAATGCGATGCTGGCCGACTACATCAAGAAGCATCCGGTCACCGACGCCGAAATCAAGGCGGAGTACGACAAGTTCAAGGGCCAGGTCGGCGACAAGGAATACCACGCCCGCCACATCCTGGTCGGCACCGAAGACGAAGCCAAGGCCATCATCGCCAAGCTGAAGGGCGGCGCCAAGTTCGAAGACCTGGCCAAGCAGTCGAAGGATCCGGGTTCGGCACAGAACGGCGGCGACCTGGACTGGGCAAGCCCGGCCAACTTCGTGCCTGAGTTCTCGAAGGCCATGACCTCGCTGGGCAAGGGCCAGATCACCGAAACCCCGGTCAAGACCCAGTTCGGCTACCACGTCATCAAGCTGGAAGACACCCGCGCGGCCAAGATCCCGCCGCTGGAAGAAGTCAAGCAGCAGGTCGGAGAACAGCTGCAGCAGCGTAAGCTGGCAGCCTTCCGCGAAGAGCTGATGAAGAAAGCCAAGATCCAGTAATCGGGTCTTGCGACCGAAAAAGCGCTCCGGACCGGAGCGCTTTTTTTTGACCGAAGCTTTTTCCCACCGCCTAACCCTCGGGCCACCATGCACGCTCACCGCGGCCGCTCGCTGCCGCTCCGCCACCTGCTGATCCTCCTGACCGCGATCGGGCTGCTGCCCCTCGCGCTGCTCGGCATCTGGAGCATCCACGTGGCCAGCGAATACCGCCAGCGCGAGCAGGAGCGTGCGATGCTGGACCTGTCCCGCGCCCTGTCCAGCGCCGTCGACGCCGAACTCGATTCGACCGTCGCCTCGCTGTCGACCCTGGCCCGCGTCCCGGCCCTGATGGAGGGCGACCTGCGCGGCTTCTATGAGGTGGCGCGCGCGCATGCCCAGTCCCAGCCGGAGTGGCTGGGTGTCTTCCTGGCCGACGACACGGGCCAAACCATATTCCGTACCACCATGCCCTTCGGCTCGCCGGCCGGCGAAGCCGCCGATCCGCGCAGCCTGCGCCTGGCACTCAGCCTGCACCGCCCCGTGGTCGGCGGCATCGTGCGCGGCAAGGGCGGCCGCGCCGCCGTCCCGGTGCGGATCCCCGTCAGCGACAACCGCGGCCACGGCTATGTGCTGAGCGCCGTGATCCGCCCGGACCGCATCGTGCACGTGTTCGAGCGCCAGCGCGCGCCCTCGGATTCCGTGATCGGCGCGATCGACGCCTACGGCCGCATCGTGGCCCGCTCCAGGAACCAGGACCTGTTCGTCACCCAGCAGATCACGCCCGGCCTGCAGGACCTGATGCGCCGGCAGGGCCCGGAAGGCGCCGGCGCCACCCACACCAAGGAAGGCGACCCCGTCACCACCGCCTACAGCGGCCTGTCGCGCTACGGCTGGACCGTGGTGGTCAACAGCCCGGCCGCCGGCCCGCGTACCGCCTTCCTGCAAGGCATGGGCACCTACGCGGCCGGCGTCGGCATCTCACTGGCGATCTGCATCGCCCTCGCCTATTGGCTGTCATGGCGCATCGTCGCCGCCTTCAATCATTTGCGCCGGGCCGCGGCTGCGGTCGGCGCCGGACGTCCCTTCAGCGTGCCGCATTCGCGCATCCGCGAACTGGGCCGCATGGGCCGCGCTCTCGAAGCCGCAGGACACCAGCGCGCCCGCCACGAACTCGAGCGCTCGCGCCTGCTGGCCTCGCTCGAAGACGCGCTCGAGCAGGCGCGCCGTGCCGGCCAGGCCAAGGACGAATTCCTGGCCGTGCTGGGCCACGAGCTGCGCAATCCGCTCAGCCCCATCGTCGCCTCGCTCGACCTGATGGACATGCGCGACGAACCCGGTGCGCGGCGCGAGCGCGCCATCATGCGGCGCCAGCTCACTCATCTGAAACGCCTGGTCGACGATCTGCTCGACGTCTCGCGCATCGCTTCCGGCAAGCTGAACCTGCACCTGCGCCCGCTCGACCTGGCCGAGACCGTGCGCCACACGGTCGCCGCCCTGCCCGGCCTCGCCATCACCCTCGAGGCGCCGGACACGCTCTGGATCGAAGGCGACGACAGCCGCCTGGTGCAGGTCCTGAACAACCTGCTGTCCAACGCGGCCCGCTTCGGCAGCACCGCCACCCAGGTCAGCCTGGTGGCCGACCACGACGCCGGCCACGCCCGCCTTCGAGTCGAGGACAACGGCATCGGCATGGACGCCAGCCTGCTGTCGCGCGTCTTCGAGCCCTTCTACCAGGCACCCCAGCCGCTGGCGCGCCATACCGGTGGTCTCGGCCTGGGACTGGCCATCGTGCGCAAGATCGTCGAGCTGCACGGCGGCAGCGTCAGCGCCGCCAGCGCCGGCCCGGACCAGGGCAGCCGCTTCGAGGTGCTGCTGCCGCTCGCCGCTGCCCCGGCCAGGCTCGCAACGGACGCCCCGGTCATCGCCCAGGAATCCTGGCGCATCCTGCTGGTCGACGACAACGAAGACGCCGCCGCCGGCACCGGCACCCTGCTGCGGCAGCTGGGGCACGCCGTCGACATCGCACACAAGGCCATGCAGGCGCTCGCCGCCGCGCGCGCCCGGCCGCCCGAAATCGCGATTCTCGACATCGGCCTGCCCGACATGGACGGCTACCAGCTCGCCGCCGCCCTGCGCCAGGAGCACGGCAAGGCGCTGCGCCTGGTGGCCTTGTCGGGGTATGGCCAGCAGGCCGACATCGAACGCGCCCGCGACGCCGGCTTCGACCTCCACCTGACCAAGCCGGCCTCGCTGGAGGACCTGGTCCGCGCACTGCAGCCGGCTAGCCCTGCGCCAGTGACTTGAGGGCCCGCTCCAGCGCGCGGACCTTCGCGCGCATTGCGGGCAGATTGCGCAGCAGGGCCGCGCTGCGCTCCCACTCGGCATTCGGCGCGATCGGGTAGAAGCCGGTGTAGCGGCCAGGCTCGGAAATCGAATTCGCCACCAGGGTGCCGGCCGTGATGTGGACATGGTCCGCAATCTCGATATGACCGTTGACCATGGCCGCGCCGCCGAAGGTGCAATGCCTGCCGATGTGCGCGCTGCCGGCGACGCCGACACAGCCCGCCATCGCCGTGTGGGCGCCGATGCGGCAGTTGTGGCCGATCTGGATCTGGTTGTCGAGCTTGACGCCATCCTCGATGATGGTGTCGTCGAGGGCGCCGCGGTCGACGCTCGTGTTACAGCCGATGTCGACGTCGTCCCCGATCACCACCCGCCCGATCTGCGGGATCTTGATGTAGACCCCGTCCTCCATGGCGAAGCCAAAACCGTCGCCGCCGATCACGGCGCCGGAATGCAGGATGCCGCGCGCGCCGATGACGCAGCGGGCGTGGAAGGTGACGTTGGCGAAGAAATGGGTGTATTCGCCGACCACCGCCTCGGGGCCGATATAGCAGCCGGCATCGATGACCGCACCGGCCTTGACCACCGCATTCGCCTCTACCGTGACGTGGGCGCCGACATGGGCCGCTGGGTCGATGCGCGCGCTTCCGTGCACGGCCGCCGTCGGATGGATGCCCGGCCCGGGCACGGCGCGCGGCAGCAGGTACTGCGCGGCGCGCGCGAAAAAGGCGTACGGATTGGCCGTGACGATGCGGGCGCCTTCGAAGGTGGCCGCCACCCCCGGCACGTCCGCCGGCGAAAGGATCAGCGCCGCGGCCCTGCTGTGAGCCGCGAGCGGGCGCATCCTGCTGTTGCCAAGGAAGCTGATCTCGCCAGGGCCGGCGCGCTCCAGCGGAGCGATCGTCGACACTTCGACGCCGGGATCGCCTTCGAGCTGTCCGCCGAAGCGCTCGACCAGCTCGCCTACCCGTATAGCCATGCGCTGCCCTCCCCGGTTGTCGATAACGGATTGGACAGCGCTGCTGGGTCAGCAGTTCCGTCGGCCACGATCGATTGGTATCAGACAGGGGAAAGCAAGTTCAATACCAGCTATCGATACATTTTTATTTTCAATGACTTGGCGACGCAGTCGCTCCGCAAGCCTGACCAACTGTCAATCCTCTCGACAGTGCATGCCCGTACGCAAGCACAAAAAGGCTGTGTGCGCGTTAATTATGTGAACTGAAACGGGTTGCGCAGGTCATACGCATTGTCGAGTTAACTCATGTGGAGTGACGATGCCGGGCCCGACCTTCGATCAACTGTTCGGCTTGTTAACGGCGGCAAGCCTGGCTACCCCGGACG